>CACDXE010000001.1:0-184060 GCA_902556735.1 uncultured Alphaproteobacteria bacterium
TGTACCACAGCCTAACTATAGAACCACAAAATGCTTTTGCATTATATATTTTTGTATATGCAAGGCAATATAGACATATAGATTTTAATAAATATATAAGTATTTTATTTAAATTCTCTTTTTAATGTTAATGTCCTTAAATTTAATTACGGATATTCAATAAAATTATTAATTGTTTCTGCAACCAATTTATATCCATGTTTATTGTAATGGCCATTTTTTCTAAATGGGAAAAGGCTTAAAGGGTCATTGTGAATCTTAAATGCTTCTTCATGTATATCAATTAATTTAATACCAAGATCTTCAACTGTTTTTATTATTTCATCTTTAAATTTATGTTTTTTATCTTGAGAATAATTTAAATAATTTGGAAGATAAACAAAATACATATCACCTCCCCATTTATTGATTTCAAAATTTGCCCTGATGAGTATTTTTTTAAAAAGATCAATATCATTTGGTTTTTCTTGTATTTTTGGTTCAATTAAATTTCTTATACCAACTAATTTTATAAAATTTTTGATTTGAGAAAAAGATAGCCCACCACTTTCGGTTGGAATACTTGAATTCTTTTTTTCTGAATGGAAACCAATGAACGACTTTATAGACTCATCGATTTCTAGTTGTCTATTTATAAGGTTATTTGAATAATCATTATTATCTAAATATTTTTTTAATATAGTATGTTTAGAAGTATTTAAATTCGAAATATCATTAAAACAATAGAACCAAATTACTATTTTTGGTTTATAGGGTTTTGCGTATTCAATCAAAATCGCAAGTTCAGTTAAAGGGCCTATGGAGCCTTTTCCTAAATTAATTGTATTCCAACCAAGTTCATTAAGGTAATGAGAAATATTTTCATTTTGGTTTACAGACCACCCCTCAACATAAGAGTCTCCTATTAAGGCAATTTCCATTGTTTTATTGTAGATTTCAGGATCATTATTAAATCCGTGCTTATCTGTTTTAATTATTGGACTATAACCATTTTCACTGTGAAAAGTGGTAAAAGAACTAGAAATACCTGACAAGGGGTATATTTTTTTTTCATTAATCAAAATGCCATTTGTTGGTGCAACCATCATAGGATAAAAATTAGGATAGGCATCAAACCCCTTGTCTCTTAAATCATCAATAAAATTTATATATTCTAACTCTTTAAATCTATTATCTTTAAGTTCGATATTACTGGCATGTTGATTAAAAAAATAAATTATTAGTTCAGATATATAAATTGTAAATAAGGTTGAAATTAATAAAACTGAAATATTTAATTTCTTAGAGTTGTCAAAATAAAAAATACCAATAAGAAAAAATAAAATTGCTAAAAAAAAAAATGATAAATAGAAAAAGTAATATGTAAATCCATGATTAATTGATGGGTTAAATATTTTCCAAATTATGTAACAAAATAAAATTAAAGATATTATCAAAAAGAAAATAAAGAAATAATTAGGTAGCTTTTTAAAATTCGAGGTTTTTTGGGAATTAATCATTTATTAAATTATTCTAATCAAGATCATATTTATTAGTGTAATTAATTTTTAATGCATCATCTTGCTCTTCTTTAAGAAGGATATAATTTTGAATACATAAAATATCTAAATCTGTATTCATAAAACATTTAAATGCATCTGTTGGTGAACATACGATTGGCTCTCCACGAACATTAAATGATGTGTTCACAACAATAGGGCAACCTGTTTTCTCGTTAAACTTTGATAGTAATGAATGGTAACGAGGGTTTGTCTGGTAATGTACCGTTTGAATTCTTGCTGAATAGTCAACATGAGTAATAGCAGGAACAGAGGAACGCTCAATATTCAACTTGTCAATACCAAACAATGATTTATCTTTATCAGTCATCATTTTACGATGATTTTCTTTCAACTTCGAAACCATCAACATATAAGGACTTTCATTTTCATCTTCAAACCAGTCTTTTGTGTAATCTGATAATATACTTGGCGCAAAAGGACGAAAGCTTTCTCGATATTTTATTTTAAGATTAAGTTGTTTTTGCATCGTTGGTGAACGAGGATCAGCGATTATACTTCGACTTCCAAGAGCTCTTGGGCCAAATTCCATACGACCCTGCATCCAGCCAATTGCCTTTTTTTCTATTAAAAAATTAACAACAATGTCTGTGAAATCATTTTCAGAGACTTTTTTATAAATAGCTTTACATGCATTGAGCTCTGCTTCTATTTTACTATCACTGAATTTTGGGCCAAGAAACGCACCTTTCATTGAGTCCTGTTTTGAGATTAATTTTCTATTTTTTTTATGGTGTATAAACCATGCTGCTAAACAAGCACCTAAAGCCCCTCCAGCGTCTCCAGATGCTGGCTGAATCCAAATATTTTCAAAAATCTTTTCACGAAAAATAATTCCATTTACAACACAATTTAGGGCAACTCCGCCCGCTAAACACAAATTCTTTTCACCGGTTTCTAGAGCAACATTTTTAGAGATTTTAACAACTATTTCCTCTGTTATTTTTTGAATAGAAGCGGCAATATCCATTTCTCTTTGAGTAATTTTAGACTCTGGATCTCTAGAAGGCCCACCAAAGAGTTTATCAAATTTTTTATTTGTCATTTTCAAACCTGTCGCAAAATCAAAGTAATTCATATTTAATTGAAAGCTACCATCGTCAGCGATACTGATAAGGTTTTCTTTTATTTTATCGACATAAATGGGTTCTCCGTACGGGGCAAGGCCCATTAATTTGTACTCACCTGAGTTAACTTTAAACCCTATATAATATGTAAAAGCGGAGTAAAGTAACCCAAGTGAATGAGGAAATTTAATTTCTTTGATAACTTTTAATTCATTTTTATTACCTACTGAAAAAGAAGTTGTGGTCCACTCACCTACACCATCTAATGTGATAACAGCTGCTCTTTCAAAAGGTGATGGGTAAAAAGCACTAGCGGCATGGGAAAGGTGATGCTCAGAAAACAACAAACGCTTCCGCCAGTCAACAGATTTTCCTAGAATAGAATTTAGTTCTTTATTTAATGTATTTTTTTGGAAAAGTTTATCTTTTATCCAAATTGGCATAGATTTAAAAAAACTTTTAAAACCCCTTGGAGCAAAAGCTAAATAAGTTTCAAGAAGACGCTCAAACTTTATGAAGGGTTTTTCATAAAAGACTATATTTGAAATTTGCTCTGGATCTATTTTTGCTTCATCTAGGCAATATCTAATTGAGTTGGCTGGAAATGCAGCATCATGTTTTATTCTTGTAAATCTCTCTTCTTGGGCTGCAGCAATAATCTCTCCATCTTTAACTAAACATGCGGCACTATCATGATAAAAAGCTGATATACCTAAAATAAACATATTATAATGCTAAAAGAGTGTATAGATGAACGGAGCCACAACCGAACCCTGAGCTAAAATTAGTAAACCTCCAATAATTACTAAAACGACTATTATAGGCGCTAGCCATAATTTTTTTCTTACACGAAGAAAATTCCAGAGCTCAATTAATATTTCCATAAATCAAAATTGGTTCCTAAATGATTTTGATAGTATATCTTCATTTCGCTTAGTCCAATAAGAGGGTTTTTTTTTAAATCGTAGAAGAAGCTCGTCGCGACCAAATAATCGCATTAAAATAGCGATTGGTGTAAAAATAAGGAAAAAGATCGTCCCCATGACTATCGGACTAATAAACTTTCCTAATATTAATCCGAATTTCATCCATAATTTATTTATTGGTTCTAAAATATTAGCTTTAAAATATGTTATTAAAAGGAAAACAATAGAGATAATTCCCGAAATATAAAATGCAATAATGGCGCCTTTAAAATAGAAATAAGTTGAAACAATGAAAAAAATAATTGTAAAAAAATACCCAAATTTCCGATTTGAGGGTAATTCAATAATATTGTCTATTTTATTGCTCAATATATCAATATCACACAATTGTTAAAATAAATCAAAAGTATAAATAATATATGTATGAAAAAAATCTAGATTTTTTTAAACTACTAAGACTTTAGACTATCCAATAGCTGCGCCTACATATTTTTAATTTACTTATCGTAATATTTTATAAACATCTTTTTTAATTATCTTTTTAAGTAATAATATCTATTGTTGTAAATAATACATCTGATACCATTTATATAATATGTCTAGTGTAATTGATATTAATGAAGATCAATTTGTAAATGAAGTAATAGAAAAATCTAAAACCATACCTGTCATAGTCGACTTTTGGGCTCCATGGTGTGGACCTTGTAAGCAACTTACTCCTATTTTAGAAAAAGTCGTTAATAAAAAAAATGGCAAAATTATTCTTGCCAAAGTTAATGTAGATGACAATCAGGGTATTGCCGCACAATTAAATATCCAATCCATACCTACTGTTTATGGTTTTATTGATGGAAAACCCATAGATGCTTTTCAAGGTGCTCAACCGGAGAGTAAAGTTGAATTAATGGTTAATAAGATGATCGACGCAGCACCAGGTAATGAAATTCCTAAACTAATAGATGAAGCAGATCAGTTATTCAAGGATGAAAAATTTGACGAGTCTTTGACTTTTTATGAGAAACTTGCAGGTATGGACCCTGGTAATCAAAAAATAATTGCTGGTCTACTGAGGTGTTTAATACAGCTGAAACGTTTTGATGATGCGAATGAAATGTTCGAGTCTCTAGATGAAAAAATATTAGAAAGTGATGAAATATTAAAGATCCAAAAACTTCTCAATAATTCAAACAAAGAAAACACTGGAATATCCTGTGAAAAATTGGCTGAAGAATTAAAAATAAATCCAAATGATAAAGATTTAAGATTTAAATTAGCTGACTGTTACTTGTCTTCAAGTGAAACTAAGAAAGGGTTTGAAGAACTTCTAAATTTATTTGCGCAAGATTCAAATTGGAACGAGGGTTCTGCCAAAAAAAAACTTTTAGAATATTTTGATTTATTAGGTACTAATGATCCAAATGTTATTGAAGCTCGAAAAAAATTATCTAGTATGATGTTTAAATAATGGACGAAAATATAAAAAAACTATTTGAGGTAGACTCCAAAAATTTGCCTGACTTAATTCCTATCTTTCCTCTTGACAACGTTCTACTTCTTCCATTTGGAAAATTACCACTTAATATTTTTGAAGAGAGATACATTAAAATGACCCTAGATAGTCTTAAAACAAATAGAATGATTGGCATTATTCAACCTAAAAATAACAACAATGAGCTTTTTCAAATGGGTTGCATAGGAAAAATCACCTCTTATATTGAAACACCAGACTATAGACTTGTTCTAAATCTCGAGGGAATTTGCAGATTTGTTCTTAATGAAAGAAATCTAAACACACATGGTTATTATCAAGCTAACATTAGCTGTGAAGATTACATTGAAGACCTTAATAATATTGAACCAAATATTGATCGGGCGAGCTTGATACAGAAATATACTAACTTTTTTAAGATGAAAAAATTAGATATTGATAAAGATGTCCTCTCGGAAACCTCAAATTTACAACTTTTATCAACTTTAGCTATGCTTGCTCCATTCAACAAAATCGATAAACAAGCCATATTAGAATCACCAAATATTTCATCAAGAAATAATACAATTAACTCTATTCTTGATCTCAATACATTTCAGGTTGTGACAAATAACAAACCTAATCAACTAAATTAAGTCTACCCATAGCTTGTTTTATAAATAAACCTCTTATTACACTAATATTTTGCAATCCCTGATAACCTAATTTAATCAACCTAGAGTTGAAATTATTTTGGTTTTCATAAAGCGTGTTTATCAAGGATGTAAAACCTAAATAGGCAAAATTCTCAACTATTCTTCTTGAATAAAAAATAGAATTAAAAAGTTCGCTTTCAAGTGAATGTTGGTCGATAAGTTTATGCAAAGTTTGAATATCTTTAACTCCCAAGTTCCATCCTTGGCCTGCTACGGGGTGTATGGATTTGAGAGTATCACCAATATAGATAAAATTTTTATTGAATTTTGTTAAATGTGGAATTACTGGAAATTTATAAATTTTATCATTAAATTCCATTTGTCCGTGGGATAAATAAAAGTTTCTATTTATAAGTGATTTTATTTTTACAACTGAAGTATTTTTCTTTGTAGAAAATATAAATGTGGACTTTTTATTATTTGATGACGGGCACGGTAGAACTGCAAGAGGTCCCTCTTTGTTAAAAATTTCGTAAGCAATACTGTTATGATCTTTCTTATGTTTAAAAAATCCAACATATGAGTGATCTCCATTATCAAAAACGATTTTTTTTTGTTTAGTGTCAGATATTATTTTTTTACCAATACTCAAAATTATTTTTTTAAAAGAATAATTTTTATTCTTAATGCTAATTGAAGTATTAGGCTTTATATTATCAATATTTATTTTAAAATTTGTTTTTAATATTTTAAAATTTTTTAATTTTTGTAGAACAATTTTATGTAATTCTGCATTGTATATAACATTACCCATGATTTCTTTATCATTTTTAAAAATAAGTGGCGAAGAATTTATATAATCTTTAATAATTATTTTTTTTATTAATTGTGGTTTAGTTTTAATATTATCCCATATACCTAGCTTTAATAAATACTCCTTAGAATTTGCATTGACAGCTAATGTTCTTTGATCTGATCCAATTTCACTTTTATCGTCTATTACTAACACTTTTAATTTTCTTTTATGAAGAGACAGTGCTGCGAGTGAGCCTATGAGACCTCCTCCAATTACCAAAAAATCATATTTAAATATTTTATTTTTCATTTAGACGCTTATATTTAATAAATAATATGAAAAGTAACTATATTCCGGAAATATTAAAAGAAAAACTCTCATCAATTTATAATTTTGTTTACTTTTTATTCCTACTTTTAATATCAATTATTTCAGGTATTGCACTATTATCTTTTGATATTAATGATAATTCATTCTTAACTAGCACTAACATACCATCAGGAAATTTATTAGGAGATTTTGGTTCTTTTTACGCAAGCTTTATTTTTTACACCTTTGGAATATTAGGTTACCTAATAGTCTTGTTTTTTTTTATTTGTTCTATTTTAGTATTAATTAAAAAACCACCAACATATATTTTTATCAGACTCTTATTATTTTTTATTAGCCTTATACTGATTCCTCAATCATTCATATATTTAGATTTTAGTATCAAATTTATTGACCTAATTGAAACCTGGGGGGAATTTGCAAATAGTATATATAGTTTACATAATATCGATTATATCCATCATTTATTGTCATTAATTGGACTAGTAATTTTTTTACTATCACAAAATATTATTTACCTTTTTAAATTCCCTAGGATTAGAAATATAGGAGTTTTTAAAATCAATAAAAAAGAAACTGTAGAACCTCAAATAAAAAAAGAACCTCTAATAAGTAATATACAAGCGCAGAATAGTAATGGTGAAGACACACTGAATAATGAAGTGAATGGTGTTACCAAAAATTTAAAATCGTCATATCTTTCCCCATCTATTGAAATCTTAGAGAAAGAGGATACTTTTTCTAAAAGTGATCAAGACAAAGACAATATAAAGGCTAACTCAGAATTATTAGAAAAAGTTTTTGAAGATTTTAATATTGATATACAGGTTGTTAATGTAAAGCTAGGGCCTGTTGTAACATTATTTGAAATCTTACCTGCAGCAGGTATTAAAATAAATACAATTATTAATCTCGCTGATGATATATCAAGAAGTATGGGAGTCGGCGCTGTTAGGATTGCTCAAATATATGGGACGCAGTTTTTAGGAGTAGAAGTTCCAAATGATCAACGTGAAACAGTTACAATTAGAGAGCTTTTGAGTAATGATAATTTTAAAAATACCTCTTTAAAAATTCCTTTGTGTATAGGTAAAGATATATCAGGTAATATTGAAGTAATAGATCTAAGTAAAACTCCTCACCTACTAGTGGCTGGTACAACAGGTTCTGGAAAATCTGTTTTTATTAACACATTATTAGCAAGCATACTTTATAAATTTTCTCCAGAGGAATTACGATTAATACTCATAGACCCAAAAATGTTAGAGTTGAGTGTTTACAATGATATTGCACATTTATTGACACCAGTTGTTACTGAGCCAAAAAAAGCAATTATTGCACTAAAGTGGGTATGTAAAGAGATGGAAAGAAGATATTCAATGATGAATGAAGAAAATACCAGGAGCTTGGAGGGCTATAACCAGAAATCACAAGAAAAACTTCCCTATATTGTTGTTTTTATAGATGAAATGGCAGATTTAATGATGACTGCTGGAAAAGAAGTAGAACATTACGTTCAAAGATTAGCTCAAATGGCAAGAGCGTGCGGAATTCATTTAGTAATGGCTACGCAGCGCCCTAGTGTCGATATAATAACAGGGAGTATCAAAGCTAACTTTCCATCAAGGATTAGTTTTCAAGTGGCTAGTAAGTACGACAGTAGAACTGTGCTCGGAGAAATTGGCGCTGAACAATTACTTGGCAATGGAGATATGTTGATGTCAAAGAATGGTGGAAATATTATAAGATATCAATCGGCATTCATATCTGACAACGAGGTTAATAAACTAATTAAAGAAATAAAAAAGTCTCAAAATGTTAATTATTTGGATGAATTAGAGGAAATTATTAAAAATGAAGATGGAAATTTTGATAGCTTAAGTGATGAAGATGAAGCGATGGTAGCAAAGGCTATTGATCTTATAAAGTCAACAAATAAGGCTTCTACCAGTTTTCTTCAAAGGAATTTTCAAATTGGTTATAATAAAGCTGCACGAATTATGGAAGCATTGGAACAAAGAGGAGTTGTGTCTCAACCTAATCACACTGGTAAAAGAGAAATTTTAATCAATACTTAACTTTAAAATTCCAGATTTTGAAGAAAACCTAATTTCAGAATTCAAGTCATTGTAAATCTGATTTTTTAAATTTGTTAAGTGAGTATCTAACTTATTTAAAAAAATATCTTTATCTTTTGGCCAAATATTTTTCATTAATTCTATTTTTTCAATACCATTATCTAAATTTAGTAATAAATAAATCATAATATTATTTTGAATTTCACTTAGAAGTGTGGTTTTTTTGTTGCTTTTCATTAATTGCTTAAATGGGTAGAAATAAAAATTATTTATATAAATATTTTTATTTGAAACGAAATTGTAAATTTTATCCAGTATTTCATTAAATTTGCTTGGCAAACTGAACTTAATTTTTTCGTCATTCATTAAACAATATAAAAAATTCTCTTCTTGATAAAATTTTAGTTTAAAAAAAAATTTATTTGAATATTCACTCATCATAAAAAATTTTCTTTGTTGCATTACACTTATAATATTTTTTTTTAAAAAGTCGTCATCACATTCGATATTAATCATTTAATATTGATAATCCTTAAATGGGCTCCATGAAAAATAAATATCTTTTATAGGATTGTTTTTACACTCCTTTAGATAGACAGTCATATTACTCTCATCAGATAAAACAATAATTCTTTTTATTACCTTATCTGTCTTACTAAACTCAACTTTTATAACTGTGTTTGTTATGTAGTATTCTTTTTCCACTTCTGGAAAATCCTTTATAATATTGACAATTGCTTTTAGTGTGTCTGAGTTTTTAGTTATTTTGAAAAATTTAGTTTTATCTCTATTTTGAACATAAAAAAATAGATTATCCTTATGTATTATTGTATATAAATTTTGTGAAAAATATTGATACCTAAATTTTTGATCTTTTACAATTATGACCCCTTGGTGCGTATCGCCAGTTTGATGAACTTCCTCAAATAAACATGACAATTCTAATGCTGAAATGTTTTTAACAATAAACGATATCAAAATCAAAAATATATATTTCATGAAAATATCAGTGATCCAACTCTAATTATGTCTGATTTGTATTGTAGAGCAATTTTATAGTCATTGCTCATTCCCATACTTAATTTTAATTGACTATTTATTTTATCGCGCAAATTAATCATTTCTTTAAAATGGTCCTTAGGATCAAGGATATTTGGTGGAATGCACATTAACCCATGGATATTAAGTTTTCGATCAATTGAATAATCATATAAATCTCTTAGGTCTTTTACAGATACGCCTGATTTTTGACTTTCATCACCAATATTAACTTGAATAAAAAACTTTTTAGTTTTTATTACTGTCAATTTAATTAATTGCTTTGAAATTTCATCTACTAAAGAAGCTCTGTCAACAGTTTGAATGACATCAAAAATTTTTAAAGCATCCTTTACCTTATTTGTTTGGAGTGGGCCAATGAGGTGCAACTCAATATTTTTTTCATATAAATTCGATTTAAGGTATTTCAATTTAGCTTCTTGAACCCTATTTTCACCAAATAATTTAAAACCTTGTTCTATTAATTCACTGATATCTTCGTTTGATTGGTTCTTAGTAACAATCATTAATCTTGTAGGTAAATTTTTTAAATCCTCAATTATAGAAGTGATATTTTTAGTATTGATAGTCAATGTTAATTAAAAAAATCAATTGTTTGATCTAAATTTTTATTTAGAAACTTCACGTCTTTGTTAGACAGTGCTCCATCAATATTAGGAATTATTTTATTCTTAGATATGAATTGTTTAACATCATCAATATTTACATCTACTGACATACCATATTGTTTTAAATGATATAATATTTCAATTAGGACCTCTTGTGTATTATTCAGTAACATTTGGTATGAAATTATTTTACCCTTATATGTATTTATTACATTCTCGTCAGTCCATGATTTAACATTAATATTGATGTTTTTTCTATTTTCATAAACCTTAAAAATTTGATTTTCTTGGTAATGGTTCAGGAATTGCTTATCATTGTAATTGAATAATTCATCGTAAGCGGCTTCTGAAGAGTTGAATTTATTTTTGTATCTTAATAGTAAATCTTCTGGCCTATTAATTATGTAAAAATAGCAAAAGGTGATATTTGGATAGATAAAATAATTTTTTTCACTTGTCTCGAAAAATGAAGCACAACTATTTAAAAACAAGTAGTCTTTATTAATGTCAAATAAAAGTAAATTTTGAAAGAAATTGGACTGTGTTATAAAATCATCAAACTGAATATTTTTTTCTTGGCTTTTTGGATCTAGTTTTGAAAAATAATTATTCAATGAATTTGCAAAATTTTCTAAACGAAATGATAAATTTAGATTTTTGGAAAGATAATAGTCTAAAAAACTATTTATATATGTAAGATCTGAAAGATCATAAGATATTGTCCAAATTATTTTTGTCTTATAAAAATCATGTGGTAAATTATTAAGAAGTTTTTGGGAATTTCTTAATAATAAGAAAAAATTAGTTTCATCTTTTTTTTTTACATCTTGAATTAAAGAATATGCCTCTTCAAATTTTTGATCTTTAATATAATCTTGAAATAGTTTTAAATTATAGTTCAACTTAATTTTGTTTAATAAGCTCATAACAATATATATGCTTAAATTATGAATATGGTGATGTCAAAAATAATTAATCTTCTAAAAAATCAAAAATATCAAAGTGCTGAAAAGGAAATAAGGCTGGAATTGGTAAACAACCCAGAATCATTTGATTTGAATAAAATTCTCGCAGTAACTTTACTTTGGCAAGAAAAATATAATTCTGCAATTTCTTATTTTAATAAGTGTTATGAAATTAACACACAAGATTATGATATTAATATCAATTTAGCTTTTATATTTAATAAAATTCAGGACTACAAATTGTCATTAGAATTTTCAGAAAATGCAAAAAAAATTAATCCCAATAGGCCAGAGGCTTATCATAATTTAGCTGATAGCTATTTAAATATAGGTGATCTAGTTAACGCAGAAGAAAATATCTTAAGATCTATTGACCTACGAGGAGGTCTTGAAAAATTGGAAATTTTTAATTTCAAAGATACTTTAAATATTTATACAGATATTCTTTTTTCAAAAAGAGATGAAAAAAAATTTAATGAAGTGTGCGTGAGTCTTTTAGATAAAGGAGTTTTTTTAGGTGATATATTTAGAAAACTTTTTAGAAGCGATAGAAATTTAATATCAAAAAATCATATTGATAGTATGGAAATTGTTTTGAAAAAAATTGACAATAATAAAAATTTAGTTGATCGCAATCTCACTAAAGCAAATATATATTCCTGCATGGCAGAATATAATCAAAAAATCAATAAAGATATTTCCGAAAATTATTATGCAAAATCAAATAAACTTATTTCTGAACTTCAAAGGTTTTCACTATATGACCGTCAGGAGCATACCAAAAACATAATTAATTTATTTGAAAATTATAAAATGAATTCTTCATCCAAAAACTTACCTTTTGAATTAGGTGATGGATTAATATTTATTATTGGTATGCCTAGATCAGGAACAACTCTTACTGAGTCGATTATATCTACCGCAAATGATTGTGTTGCAGGAGGAGAAAAGGTCTTTTTTACAAATCAGTGTCGACCAATGATAATACGACACAAAAATGGAAATTTTGATTTTAAAGATTTGTCAGGTCTGGGTCAGCGTTACCTTGATTTGATTAAAATACACCGTAACAACAGAAAGTTTTTCATTGATAAACTTCCAGAAAATTATCTTTATTATAAGTTTATAAGGAATAGTCTACCACTTGCGAAATTTATACATGTTCACCGTGATCCATGGGATAACGCTGTTTCACTATTTAAGCAGTGGTATGTTACTCAAATATCATACTCATCGAGTTTTTTTGGAATTTCAATAGAATATGCAAATTATGAACACTTAATGAAAAAATGGAAAGAAGCTGAGGATCACAATATTCTTGATGTTCGTTATGAGGATCTAGTTAATCACACAAAAGATACTGCGGATAAAATTTGGAAATTTTGTAATCTTCCTGGGATTTATGATGAGTCAAAGCGTGCTAACTATTTCGCTCAAACAGCTAGTAAATTCCAAGTAAGGGAGAAGATTTATTCTTCGTCTTTAAAAAAGGAAGAATTTGTTGGATTTAAAGACGATTTCCTTCAAAATCTTAATAATCAAAGGGAATATTGGTCAAATAATTGATTAAAATGATATGTTGCAAAAATGCAACATATTTGGGATTTTACCGATTTTTATGACTTTTAGATACATTTATTTATATGAATAAATATTATTTGTTCAGTTTTAATTAAAACTAAAATTAATAATTAAGAAAGGAATAATTATTATGAAAAAACTAATGATCGCATTATCTGCAATCGCTGCAGCTGTTGGTTTTACAGCTACTGCAAAAGCAGATATTTCTGTATCCGGAACAGCAAATGTTGCATATTTGTCAACAGCTGGTGACGGATCAAACGATGAAGAGTTAGCTGTAGGTAACACTGTTAGCTTTGCAATGTCCACAACAACAAGTGGTGGTATTGGTATCTCTTCAAGCTTGGCATTATCAACTGACTATGACGGTAACAATAGTCAAACTGTTGATGGTGGTAATTCAGTAACTTTCACAACTGGTGGAGCAACAATTGTAGTTGGTGATGTTGAAATCTCTGACACTATTGGTTCTGTTGGTGGTGTAGTTAATGGCCCACTTGACGATGCTAGTGACTTAGACTCAAGCGTAGGTACTGGATTTGTTGATGATGATGGTACTGGTGTTGAATTAACAACAGCAATGGGTTCTGCTTCATTAAACATCTCATTCGTATCTAATGATAATACAGACAACTTTGGTGCTTTAAACAGTAACGCTGCTGGTGCTGACTCAGCAATGTCAGCTTCTATCACTATGCCTTTTGGTGGTTACTCAGCAACAATTGGTGTAGCAGACTCAGACACAGGTGAATCTTCATCAGGTGCTTCTATAAGTGGCGCAATCGGTGGTGGAACAGTAACTGTAGGTTACTCTAATGTAACTACAATTACAGCTAACGCTGACATTACTACTGCAGGCGACTCTGAAGTTGTTGGTGCAACTTATGTAATGGCTATGGATGCTGATACAACTATCTCTTTAGGTTATCAAAATGCTAAAGATGCTGATAGTGAGTCACACACACGTACAGATCTTTCAGTAGAAAGAGCTCTTGGTGGTGGTGCAACAGTATACCTAGACTTAAGAAACTTAACTGGTGATACAGCTGCTAACATGGACGGAACTGCAATTGCATTCGGTACATCAGTAGCATTCTAAACTAGTATATAACAATTATAACCAGGTAGTTTGACTTTCAACTACCTGGTTTTTTTATTTCTATCTTGTATAAAATTTTCAAATTAAATAATATCTTCTAATGATCAGATCTTTGTTGTTGCTAATTTTGGTTTTTTCTTTTCAATCATGTAGTAAAGGTTTATTTGATGGCGACGTAGAGAAGAATTTAAAAGCAATGGATAAAATGCACGGATATTGTAACAACCCTTATAGAACTTTTAGTAAACAAGAAAAAAAAATATGCGAAGATAAAGAGAGAGCAGCTGGGCCTGATGGTGAAATTGGAGAGCCTTTAAATATTACAAAGATGATTGAAGATTTTAGAAGTGGTGGATCAAATACTGTTTATCAAGGTATGTCTGTTAATAAAAATTTGTGGGAAGCATCTTTAATCTTATTAAATCAATATCCTTTGGACATTGTTGACTCGCAAGGGGGTTTTATCTCTACAGATTGGATTATTGAAAAAGGAAATCTTAATCAAAAGTGCTTAATAAAAGTAAATGTAACGTCTCAAGAGTTAGTATCTAATGGGGTAAGAGTAAAACTACTTTGTGAAGAGAAAGATGGAGATACTTGGTATCAAGATAATATTTCTTATGAAGACGAAGAAAAAATTTTAACACTTAAAATATTAGATATCGCAAATGAATTAAGTGTAACTGAAAAACTCTCATAAAACTTAAAATGCAAAAGAAGTACATTTTAGAGATGTTCCCATATCCTTCGGGTAACATACACATGGGGCATGTAAGAAATTATGTAATAGGTGATATATGTGCAAGATATCATAAACTTAAAGGTGATGAAGTCATTCACCCTATGGGTTGGGATGCGTTTGGATTACCTGCCGAAAATGCAGCTATACAATTTAATACACACCCACAAGACTGGACACTCTCAAACATAGAAAATATGAAAAGCCAATTGAAGAAACTTGACTTAGATTTAGATTGGGAAAAAGAATTAGCAACGTGCAAAAAAGATTATTATCAATATCAACAAGAACTATTTATAGACCTTTATGAAGCAGGTCTTGCTTATAAAAAAGATGCACTGGTAAACTGGGACCCAGAAGACCAAACTGTTCTTGCAAATGAGCAAGTAATTGATGGTAAAGGATGGAGGACTGGTGCAACTGTAGAGCAGAAAGTGCTTTCTCAATGGTTTTTTAAGATTACAAAATATGCCGAAGAACTTCTTAATGATTTAGATGAATTAAAACTTTGGCCTGAAAAAGTAAAAACAATGCAAAGAAACTGGATTGGTAAATCAACAGGTGCAGAAATCAAGTTTAAAATTATTGGGCAAGATGATCAACTAAATATATTCACTACAAGGCCGGATACTATTTATGGAGCAACATTCATTGCTTTATCTATAAATCATAGGTTTGTAAGCAAATTTTTAAACAACAAGGAAATTGATGATATCAAGAAGTCCTTTGCTGAAATTGATAATGAAAAAGAAAAAAAAGGTTACTTAATGGATATTAGTTGCAAACATCCTCTTTTAGACAAAGAAATACCAGTCTATATTGCAAATTTTGTTTTGGATAATTATGGTGAGGGTGCAATATTTGGTTGTCCAGCTCATGACGAAAGAGATTATGATTTCGCGTTAAAATATAATATACCAATTATAAAAGTTATTGAATGTGAAGACGAGGACTTACCTTTTACCCAAGATGGGGTAGTAATTAATTCCCCTTTATTAAATGGTTTAAAAAAATCTGAAGCAATACAAAAAATTATTAACTATTTTGAGAAAAAAGAGATTGGGAATAAATCTGTTAACTACAAGCTAAGAGATTGGGGGGTATCTAGACAACGTTACTGGGGATGTCCGATACCAGTAATTTACTACGAGGATGGAACTTTTAGAGTTTTAGACAAGTCAGAATTACCAGTATTACTTCCTTATGATGTAAGTTTAAACGGCAAAGGTAATGCGTTGTTAAATCATGATAGCTGGAGAAAAATTGTATGCCCTAAAACAAATAGAATTGCTTTCAGAGAAACAGATACTTTTGACACATTTGTAGATTCATCTTGGTATTACATAAGATTTTTAGACAATAAACTTAGTAGGCCTTTTGATACAAAAAAAGTAAATGAATATTTGCCAGTTGATAAATACATTGGTGGTATAGAACACGCTATACTTCATCTTTTGTACTCCCGTTTTTTTATGAAAGCGTTGAGAGATATTTATAATCTAAATATAAATGAGCCATTCAAACAACTCTTCACTCAAGGCATGATAACTCATAAAACATATAAGACAAAGAATGATCAATGGATAATGCCAAGAGAGGTTTATATAAATCAAGGAAAGCTTTTTAGAGAAAAGACAAATGAAATAGTTATAGAGGGTCCAAGTGAAAAAATGTCTAAATCAAAGAAAAATGTTATTGAGCCAGATGAAATTCTTGAAAATTATGGCATTGATGCAACTAGATTTTTTATGATATCGGACTCTCCGCCAGACAGGGAACTTGAATGGACAGAGGAAGGTATACAAGGTTCTAAAAATTTAGTTAGGAGGATCAATAGATATTTTAAAGAAGATAGAACCGATATGAAACAAGATACAAATAAAATGGTAGAAAAATTTGTATTTAATATAGAAAAAAATATTTTGAATTTTTCTCTGAACAAATGTGTAGCAGATATTTACACCCTATTTAATTATTTAGAGAGAGAGAAAGTGTATTTACAAAATAGTGATTTAAGTAAAAAAATACTTATTTGTTTATATCCTATTATCCCAAGTATGGTTGTAAATTTATATATGGACTTATTTAACTCCAAAAATATTAATAATTGGCCAAAAATTAACAAAGAGTTGTTGATAGAAAAAAGTATTAATTTGCCTATACAAGTAAAGGGTAAATTAATTACAACTTTCAATACTCAAAAAGGATATAAAGAAAAAGAAATTTTAGAATCAATTTATAAGCTAGATAAGATTAAAAATAAAATACAAGATAGAGAGGTAATAAAAGTAATTAATGTTCAGGATAAAATTATTAATATTATTATTGACTAGTTTTTTATTTTTTTCATGTACTAAAAATATTACAAATGAAAATAAGATTAAATATTCTGTTGATTATATTGGTGGAGAGTACGATGGATTAATTTTAAAAAATTATTTAATCAATAATTTATCCAACTTTGGTTTATATAAAGATGGGTCAATTTACGAGCTAAGATCAAGTATATCTCATAAAGCTAGATTATTTATTACTAATATAGACAATACTTCGGACAGAATGAAACTCGAAAGCAAATTGAACATTGAAGTAGTTAATAAAAGATTCAATTGTGTAACACAAAGATTTAATGAAAGCACATCCCAATTTTATATATTCGCAGATAGTGATAAATATATTAGTAACAATAGGGCTGAGAAAAAAATTAAAGAGGAAAATACTGACGCATTAGTGAAAGAATTTATTAATAAATTAAAAAAATCAAAAAAAATATGCATAGGAATTAATGAATAATATTGAATGTATAATTGATTTTATAAAGAGAAAAACTAATACAAAATTACTAATTAATCAGGTTAATGATTCAATTGGTTATTTTTATGTAAATCTTATTGAAGCAGAGGCAAAAACTAACTCTATAAAGTTAAATTTTGACGAAGAATTTGAAGGTGATGCAATTAGCGACCTTTTTTTAAAAGAGGAAATATATATGTATTTTTCGAATAGTAAAAAAAATATAGAGAAATGTTTAAACACAAATAATAAATGTGTTATTTTTACTGACTACAAAAATTTTAAATTATTTGCAAAAAATATTTTAACAGTAAATGGATATAATTATCAAAAAGATATAGATTATTATCTTAAAAAAATACATCTAATCAAAGATTTTGAAATTATTGATTATTGTACTTCTTCACCACACTTAACTTTTTCTGAACTCTCAAAATATTTGATCAATAACTTCAATTACGTCAGAGAAAACAAAATTATAGAAAAAAATAATTTTATTTTAGAGATTAGAAAAAATATTTTTAACCTAAAGAAGCTTAATAAAAGCCCTCAAGAAATTTTCAATAATTTAAAACTTGAAGTGAAATATAAAAAATTTAATTTTTTAACTTATTAACTAAAAAATTATATTGCTCCAGATTTTCATAGAATATCTTTATGTTACCTTTACCTTTTTTGTTATAAGTTATTCTTGTTTTAAAACCTATCGTATCGCTTAAATTTTTTTCCTCATATAATAAATTAGGTTCTATTGATGATCTCTTAGATTTATTTTTTTCAAGATCCCTAACAGATATCTTTCCCTTTTCAATTTGCTTTAATGTATTTTCATTAAAATTTTCAGGTGTTTTTCCTATCAAAGCTCTTGCATGACCCATCGAAATATTTCCTTTATTTAAAAGATCTAGAAAATATTCATCAAGGCTGAGTATGCGTAATAAGTTAGTTATGTGTGATCTACTTTTGCCAACGATTTTAGCTAAGCTTTCATGTGTATAACTATTTTTGTTGATCAGTCTTTGATAGGCTCTGGCCTCTTCTACAACCTTTAAATCTTCCCTTTGAATATTTTCGATAAGTGATATTTCATCTTTGTCTAGGTCATCAGGTAGCAACAAAGATGGCAATATCTTGAGATCAGATATTTGTGCAGCTCTCCATCTTCTCTCTCCTGCTACTAATGTGTAATTATCTAAATCCCTTTTGACTAGAATAACTGGTTGAATTAAACCATTCTTTTTAATTGATTGTGCTAATTCATCTATTTTTTCTTTATCGAACTCTTTCCTTGGCTGAGTTTCGTCTCTAAAAATTTTTTCAATAGGAATTAATAGAAGACCCTTTTGTTCAGATATTTTTTGGAGTCCTTCTTTATTGCCTAATAAAGATGATAAACCTTTTCCTAATTTTTTATTAACTACCATTTGTATTACTCCTTTCTAGAAATTCTTTTGCTAAAGCTATGTATGCTTGTGATCCACTACATTTTAAATCATAAATGATTGCAGGGAGACCATGACTTGGTGCCTCAGATAATGTTACATTTCTTGGAACATTAAACTTATATACATTTGTATCAAAATATTCTCTTGCCTCTTTCTCAATAAGAGATGATAGAGAATTTCTTTTGTCATACATTGTCAAAATAATTCCATTGAGTTTTAAATTTATGTTTAAATTATTTTTTACTAACTCAATAGTTTTAATTAGCTTAGAAAGGCCCTCTAAAGCAAAAAATTCACATTGTACTGGTATTAATACTTCATCGCTGGCAGTTAAAGAACTGACCGTTAATAAACCAAGTGTTGGAGGAGTATCAATAAAAATATAATCATAGATATTTTTAATATTACCTATAAATTTTTTTAATAAATAGTTTCTGTTATCATCGTCAGCAAGTTCATATTCTGCAGCAGCTAAATCTTCACATGCAGAAATAACATCTAGTTTTGGAATTTGAGATTTTTGAATAGCATTATTTATATCTGTATCATTACTAAAGACTTTATAAATTGATCTATTAGTATTATAAGCGTTGAAGGACATAGAGGAGTTGTATTGAGGGTCCATATCTATTACCAAAACCTTTTTATCGATTGAAGCCAGAGCGGTAGCCAGATTGACAACAGTGGTAGTTTTTCCTACGCCTCCTTTTTGATTAGCTATAGTGATAATCATTTTGCACACATGATTATTATTTTTGACTCACTTGAAGTAATACTTGGATGTGTCTCCCAAAAATACTTTTGTGGATTAATTGACTCAAGTTCTTTTAAATAAGACTTTCCTTTAAGCAGTATAAACTTTGTTTGTTTGTTAATTATTTTTTTAGTCACATATATAATTTTTTCAATTGAAGCAAACGCTCGTGCTGTTATAAAATCAACATTAAGGTTAGATATTTCGGATATAGATTTATTGTGTACAACATAGTTTAGTCCGAGTCTTAATTTACAATTTTCTAAAAAAGAGGATTTTTTTGGTGATTTTTCAACTAAATGAAGGTTTTTGAAGCCTATAATTGACAAAATAATTCCCGGAAGACCAGCGCCTGTTCCAATATCCATTACGGATTTTTCATGCTGCGGTAGATATTTAACTATCTGTATACAATCTAAAAGGTGTCTTTCGTCTAAATCAATTAATGTACTTTTACCTATTAAGTTCATGTTCTCATTTTCTTTGAGTAATATTTTTTTATATTCAGAAAGTTTGTTTAATATTAATTTTCCATCATCAAAATTATCATCACAAAATTTTACTAACTTATCATTAAGCAACTTTAGTTCCCTTAACTTTTTTGTATTTGACTATTTGAAAGAGTGCGCTAGGAGTAATACCAGAAATTTTACCAGCATCATATAAATTTTCAGGTTTATGTTTATTTAATTTTTCAAGAATTTCTTTAGATAAAGAAGGGATCTTATTGAAATCAATATTAGTTAACTTCATATTTTTATTTTTATTAAGTTGATCAAATGATTTCTTTTCTCTCTCATAAAAAACGTCATACTTTGAATCAAAATATAATTTAGTTAATAATTTTTGGCTTATTGTTATATTGAAAAATTTTTCGAATTCTTTTGGGGAAGGGTCTAAGAATTTTAAAACCTCAAATCCATTTCTTACCTTGCCATCTTTTTTTACTTTAATATTTTTTTTCATCAAATCATTAGGTGAGTATTTAAGATGCTTTAACTTTTCTAATATTTTTTTTTCATCAATTATATTTTTTGAAATCAAAGAGTATTCAATTTTATTAAAAGTTTTAGAATTAATAATTTTTGAAAATCGTTCATAAGAATTATCTGTTCTTAATTTTAACCTATTTTCTGCTCTGGATGTGAACATACGATATGGCTCTGTGACTCCTAGTTTTGTTAGGTCATCAACCAACACACCTATATAACTGTTATCTCTTTCAAAAACTTTTCTACTAAATTTTATTTTTTTTATTTTTATTGCAGCGTGAATAGCAGCATATATGCCCTGTCCTGCTGCTTCTTCATATCCAGTTGTTCCGTTGATCTGTCCTGCTAAAAAAAAGTTTTCTATTTTCTTTGTTTCAAAATTATTTTTTAATTCTCTTGGATCAACAGAGTCATACTCAACTGCGTATCCAAATTGATCTACCTCGCATTCTTCTAAACCTTTTATTGACCTTAAAAATTTAAGTTGGGTCTTTTTATCTAAAGAATTTGATATACCATTTGGGTAGACAAGATCGGAGTTTAAACCCTCTGGCTCTAAAAAAATATTGTGACCGTTTCTATCTCCAAACTTTGTTATTTTATCTTCAATTGAAGGACAATACCTTACACCTTGAGATTTAATTACGCCTGAGTACATTGCAGATTTATCAAGGTTGTCTCTGATTATTTTATGAGTCTTATTGTTCGTTTTAGTAATGAAGCAATTAATTTTTTTGTTCGTATTTTGTTTTGTAAAATATGATAGAAATATCCCATTATTTTCAGATATCTGAGGTTCTAAAATTTCGTAATTAATAGATTTAGAATATATTCTGGGAGGTGTTCCTGTTTTCAGCCTCATTGTTTTAAAATTCTTATTGATAAACTTAGCTAAAAATTTTGAAGAGCTATTTCCTATTCTTCCTGCCTCTTGCGACTCATTACCAAAATAAATCTTTCCGTTAAGAAATGTTCCTGTGGTAAGAATAACAGCCTTTGATTTTATTTTCCCGATATTAGATAGCTCAACACCAATAATTTTATTATTTTTTTCTAATATATTAGTTGCTTCGTCTTCAATAATTTCAATTTTAGAAGATTTAATAAATTTTTTCATATTTTGAGAGTATAAATCTCTATCAATTTGGGCTCTTATACCCCATACTGCTGGTCCTTTGGAAAGATTTAATATTCTATAATGTATTGCTGATTTGTCACCAATTTTACAAATTACACCTCCTAAAATGTCAACTTCACTAGCTATATGTGTCTTACCAACCCCTCCAATACTAGGATTACATGATAATTTGCCCAAATCTGAGTAATTTTTAGTTATAAGTGCAGTTTTAAGGCCATATTTGTCAGAAATATTGGCAGCTTCTATTCCAGCATGACCAGCACCAATAACTACAACATCATAATGTTCCACGTGAAACAATCTACTTCCCTATGCAAAATTTACTAAAAACTCTATCATAAATGTCTTCGTTGTTAATATAACCAAATTCAAACGAAAAATCATCTAATATATTTCTAATGAGCTGGGCTATGATCAAAATATCCTTTTCCTTAAAAATATCATATTCATATTCTAAGATTCTTGCCAAAAAGTCGATTTCTTCTAAATTAAGATCTGTCTTTTTATGCTTATTTTTAACATACTTTCGATGAATCGAAGTTAATTTTAATTTCTGGTATATCTTATCTCTCTCTAAACTGTGGTTTATTTTGATATTCTTTGTTTTATATTTATAGATATCAGATTTTGTCTCAATTAAGCTATAATTCTTATGTATCATGAAATCCTTGAGAAGTGTTGATATATCTGATTTTTTAGTATTTTGATCTATTAGAATAAAAAAATGGTCAATTTCCCTCGATATCTTCTGTGCTTTTTTATAGCCATATTTTTCTATTTTACCTTGTTTAGATCTTTGCCCTGCGGTATCGAAGATTTCAAACCGATTACTGTTAATTATAAATTCATTTGAGAGAATATCCCTTGTAGTACCTTTGATATTTGTGACAATTGCTCTATCTTTATCAATAATTTTGTTAAATAGAGTAGATTTACCAACATTTACTTGCCCTACCAACATAATTCTACATATATTTTTTTGTTCTATATTTGTTCTATTTTTATGTAATAAATTATTACAATTAGTGAAAAATTTTCTTATTTTTTTTTTTATTTGATTAAAATTAAAATCCTCGTCATCAACGAAGTCAATCGATGCAGTAATTTCTGAGAATAAATTTATAACTTCCTCCCTGAGAGGAACAAGACCGCTGACAATATCTCCCTCAAAAAGTAGTTTTTTGTTATATTCTAAGCCTGAAAAGCTTTCATTGGAAATTATTCCATTAATAGCCTTAGCTTGTTTGAGAGAATTCTTGCTATTTAGAACAGACCTGTAAGAGAACTCTCCATTTTTTGCCAATCGTAAGTCAGGAACTTTTAGATCCTTTAATAACTGCTCAAATTGACTAGCTATAAGTGGTGACCCGTGTAAAAAAATTTCACAAACATCCTCTCCAGTAAAGGATTTGGGAGATTTAAAATATACCACACTACACTCATCCAATATTGTTTCATCTTGTTGGTAAATTTTAACAATTCGGATTAAAGAGTGATCTTTAGAAAAATTTTTTTTGGTAATTTTCTTTAGAATATTCAAAACATCATCTCCTGAAATTCTATAGCCAATAACTGGAGCTTTCACCAAGGGGGTAAAGTTTGAATATATTGTTCCAGACTTAAACAAAACTTGGTTATTATAAATTTATAATTATTCTAGTCCACCTATGAAAAGAACAAAAAGCATAATCAATTGATATTAACTAAACCAAATCACATTAAAATTTATGGTCATAGAGGGGCTAGGGGGGACCTACCAGAAAATACTTTAGAGAGTTTTAAGTATTTGTTTGAAAATAAAATTAGCGCTTACGAAACAGATATCTTACTTACCAAGGACTTAATTCCGGTCGTTTATCACGATTTTAGATTAAACCCGGCGCTCACAAAAGATAGCAAAGGTAATTGGATTGAAAGTGATGATATTAAAATTTTCGATTTAAGTTATGATCAATTATCAAAATTTAAAATTGGATCAATTGATAAAAAATCTAAATATGGGAGAAGATTTGATAATCAAAAAAGTTTAGGTGAAGTAAATATTCCTAGATTATCTGATTTACTTAAATTAACATCAAATAATATTTCAGATTATTTAATAATTAATTTAGAAATTAAATCAACACCTGTTGAGGACAATTTAACACCCCCTCCAAATGTAATGGCAAATTTAATAATTGATGAGGTCAATAAAACAGAATTAAAAGATAAAGTAATCTACTCGTCTTTTGATTGGAGAATTTTAAGAGAAATAAAAAACATAGACTCCAAGATCTCAAGAGGCTATTTAACATCTGAGCTTAAAGGAAAAATCTATGATAAATCGCCTTGGTTAGACTTCATGCCTTTATACGATAGCGATAGCAGAGAGTTACCCAGGCTGATCAAAACATTAGGCGGTAAGGCATGGCATCCTACACGTAAAGATATAGATAAAGAGATGGTTAGAGTTTCTCATGAGGAAGGTCTTCCTGTGAACGTATGGACTGTTAATGAAAAATATGAAATGTTGAGAATGATTGAATACGGCGTTGATGGAATAATTACTGATTATCCTCTAAGGTTAAAAAAGCTATGCGAAGAAAATGGAATAAATTGGTTTTAATCCATAATTAGATCGATGAGAATATTATTCTTCTTATTTTTTTTGATACCCAATCTAACATTATCTTTAACTTTTAAAGATGGTAAGCAAGTAGATGAGAAAAGCCAAATCAATACAATTTTTGAAAAGAAATTTGAAACTTTAGCTGGCTACCAAATAGAAAATGAAGTATTTAATATAAATTTTCCTCCTTTTTCACCAAATGTTGTTAGGGATAAGTATTGGTTTGGGTGGAGATGGGCTGCACAAGATTTTAACAAAGATGGGTATTTGGATTATTTGTACACAGGCACAATGAAGCCAAATAATATAGAAATTACAGGTGAAGACACAGGAGGAGCTTGTGGGGGGAAAAGATGTAAGGGCGAAATGCCAGGACCAACATTGTTTCTAGGGAATAATGAAGGGAAATATGTTTTGAGTAGTCATTTGTTTATCGACAATAGAGATTTACCAGGACAGTCTCTTTCTGGTCAAAACCTAGTTGCTGATTTTAATAAAGATGGGGTATTGGACTTATTCATTGCCGATAATGGCGTTGGTACACACAAAGGTAACAGAGATAGTTATTTTTTAAGCCAGGATGATGGAACATGGATTGAGAGCTCAGATACGCACCTTAGTAAATCAAGTTATATGATTTTTGATCATGGGGGAGCGGTTGGGGATATCGACAACGATGGCGATATCGACATAGTTTTAACAGAACTAAAAAATCAAATTACATGTTGGATTAATGATGGAAACGGCGTTATGAATTATAAAGTTTGTGGAAATATACATGCCTTCGCAATAGAGCTAGGTGACATGGATGGAGATGGTGACCTTGATCTTATTCACGCTGGTCATGAAGGTGGACCATCAACTGATACTGGTATTGCTCTTAATGACGGGAAGGGTAATTTTAGTAAGAGAATTAAACTTCCAATGGTACAGAAGTGGACGACTGTACCCGAGTTATCAATTTGGGATTTAGATGAAGACGGTGACTTAGATATTACTTTGTCGAGAGCTGGTCATTTATATGTAGGCGTAGCTGTGCAGATAATAGAAAATCAAGGAAATAATAAATTTAACTCACAATTGCATGTTTTATTAGAGGCGCCTGAGGATTATGTTCCAGAACATGAAGGAAATGAATGGAATAATTTTGTAAAAAATTTCTTGTTCAGTGATTTTGATAAAGATGGAGACCCTGACGTTTTGCTAGTAACTCATCTCGAATATAAACATAAACATATAGGTGGTTCTATTTTAAGGAATGATGGGGGCATGAAATTTGTACACATACCTAACGGTGAAAAAGGTAATCCAATTAATTTAATATCTGACAGTAAATTTGTTTTAAATAGTAATACTAACGATCAAATAACAGAATATAAAATAATACCTGTCATTGGTTTAGATGATTATACATATTTAAAAGATAATGTTTATTTTGGCTCAATTGATGCCAGCCTGATAGCGGCAAAACTAATAGATAATAATAACGATTTTTACCTATATAGCGGACTATTTGAAAAAGATAATAAAAGATTTTTTATTACACTTTGTAGTGAATATTATGAAAAATTTAAGTTCATAGGTAATAGGGTTGGTACTGTTTATGATAATGGCTTCATGGGTAATTCTGATTTAAAAAAATATGGTAAAAGTCGTTGTAGCTATCATGATGGTTTCCTTGGGCATTGGGAAGATGATGCCGATAGACTAAAAGAAAAGCAAACAAGTTTATCTCCTTTTCTTTTTGAAATTGAACATAAGTGGAAAGATGTATTAGATAATTTATTAGTATTAACTGAAGAGGAAAAAAATTATTATTTCAATAACTGGATAAGATAGATAGTTATTGGTTCATACTGCTGAAAAACTCTTCGTTGGTTTTACAGTCTTTCATTTTATCTAGAAGGAACTCCATAGCATCAACTGTGCCCATAGAGGATAGAATTTTCCTTAAAATAAATACTTTTTGAAGATCTCCAGCATCTAAGAGTAAATCTTCTTTTCTGGTGCCTGACTTTTGTACATCAATAGCAGGATATGTTCTTTTATCAGATAATTTTCTATCGAGGACAATTTCTGAATTACCAGTACCTTTAAATTCTTCAAAGATAACCTCATCCATTCTACTACCTGTCTCTATCAATGCAGTGGCAATAATAGTTAGTGAACCACCTTCTTCTATATTTCTAGCTGCACCAAAAAATCTTTTTGGTCTTTGAAGTGCGTTGGCATCCACACCACCTGTTAAAACTTTACCACTTGATGGTACAACTGTATTATATGCTCTACCTAATCTTGTAATGGAGTCTAAAAGAATTACTACATCATATTTATTTTCAGCTAGTCTTTTAGCTTTTTCAATAACCATTTCTGCAACTTGAACGTGTCTTGCAGCTGGTTCATCAAATGTTGAACTAATCACTTCACCTTTAACAGATCGTTGCATATCTGTAACTTCCTCCGGTCTTTCGTCTATTAATAAAACCATTAGATAAACTTCAGGAAAATTTTCTGCAATTGACTTTGCTATTTTTTGTAAAATTACTGTCTTACCTGATCTTGGTGGTGCAACAATTAATGATCTTTGACCAGCACCAACTGGTGCAATAATATCTATAATTCTAGATGATAAATCTGTATCTGGTTTTTCTGTTTCTAAGTTAAATTTTTTCTCTGGATAAAGAGGAGTTAAATTATCAAAATTTGTTTTAAATTTATTATTTTTAGCAATTTCTATGAAGTTGACTTTGTTTGTTTCTACTAGTGCAAAATATCTTTCACCATCTTTGGGAGGTCGGATAGGTCCTTCAAGGGTATCACCTTTTCTAAGACCGTATTTCTTTATCTGATTTGGACTAACATATATATCATCTGGTCCTGGAAGATAATTAGAGTTTGCTGATCTTAAAAATCCAAATCCATCCTGCATTGTTTCTAATACACCTTCGCCTATAATTTCTTCATTTTTCTCTGCGAATTTCTTTAGAACAGAAAAATATATGTCTTGCTTTTTTAAACCAGAGGCGTTTTCAATTCCTAGAGACTCAGCATAATCTAATAGTTCTTGAGGTTTTTTATCTTTTAGTTCATTTAGATGCATATTGGAAATTACCTAGATAGTTAGATACGTTGATAAGGTATATAACAAAAAATGAAGAGAAAATATATATATTTATATATAGGTATGTTGTTGTATGTCGAATGATGGGGATTAACATCTTCTTATTCAAAAAAACCTATATTTAAGTACTTTTTTAGTTATTTAATAACAAATGTTGATAACTTAATATTAATAAATTAAAGGTAATTTTATTGTTAAAAACTCAAAAATTTCATGAATAACTCATTTAATCCACAATTAATCAAACAGGTTATCATAGGTACTAAAAGCCAATCTAGAAGAAAAATATTTAAATTAATGAATTTTAAATTTCAGTACAGATCACCTAATATAAATGAAAAAAAAGTAAAAGATTTAAATAATGATAAATATGATGCATTAAAAATTGCAAAAGCTAAGGCCGAATTCCTTTCAAAAAAATATAGTAATAAAATTATCGTAACTTTTGATACAACAATCCTATTTAAAAAAAAAACAATTTATAAGTGTGGCAATCCCGAATGTTGTAAAAGAACCCTTAAAGCATTTAATGGTAAATCTCACGAACTTTACACAGCAATGATTTTTATGATAAATAACAATCTAATAAAAAGCACTCTGACGAAAACAAAAATAACTTTTAAAAAAACTAAAGTAAAAGATGTCAATAATTACGTTGATAAGAACTTTAAACAAGTATCGAAGGCCGTAGGTTGCTATAACATAGAAGGAAAAGGAAATTTTTTCTTTAAAGATATATACGGCAGTTATTTCAATATTATTGGAATGGACGTTATTAATTTTTTAAAGACACTAAGAAGTATTTAAATGAATAAAAAAAAAATAGGCATTGTAGCAAAAAAACTAAATCATTCATTATCCCCATTCATACATAATCATTGGGCAAAAAAAAATAATAATAAATTTATTTATAGAAAATACGAGGTACAGGAAAAAAAATTAGATAAATTTTTCAATAATTATAGAAAAGATAAACAATTTGTTGGATTTAATATTACTATACCATACAAAGAAATTTCTATTAAATTTTGTGATAAGGTCACAACAAAAGCAAATAAAATCGGTTCTGTAAATTTAATTTATAAAAAAGATAAAACAATTTTTGGAGATAACACAGATGTTATTGGTTTCAGTAAGACTTTTAATTCCTTAAAAATTAAAAATACAAAATCTGTGTTATTAGTTGGTGCAGGCGGCGCCGCAAGGGCAATTTTATATTTTCTAAATAAAAAAAGTATTAAAAATATTGATATTTTTGCAACATCAATTAGAAGGGAAGAAAATCTTAAAAAAAAATTTAAATTTAATCGTTTCCTGATTAGATCAACTCGTCTCAAGAAGAGATATGATTTGATTATCAATGCATCTAGCGCAGGGATGACTAAAAAAAATAAAATCAACAGAAACATTTTGAATTTAGTTAAGAAATCTAAAGGAGTTATTGACATAGTTTATAACCCAATTGAAACAGATCTCTTAAAAAAAGCTAAAAAGCATGACATAAAATTCTCAGGTGGATTAAAAATGCTTTTAGAGCAAGCAAAACCATCGTACGAAATATGGTCTGGTAAAAAGATAGAAATAGACAATAAAATTTATCAAATGCTTGTAAATAAATTATGACCAAAATTGCAGTTACAGGTAATATAGGATCGGGCAAAACTGAATTTATTAAATTTATCTCTAAGCTAGGTTTTTGTTGTATATCATCTGATGCTATAATTTCAAAATTATACAATGATGAACGTACAAGAAAAATTATTTTAGAAAAAATGAAACTTCATGATCATAATTACAAAAAAGAAATTATTAAATTGTTACAGAATGAAGAGTTTAATAGGAAACTTAAAAGAACAATATATCCTCTTTTATATGCCCAAAAAAAAATAATAGCCCAAAAACATCAATCTTATCAGCCAGTATTTTATGAAATTCCATTACTTTATGAAGAAAATTTATTCAATAATTTTAATGCCACAGTATTCGTAAACTCGGATACCATTAAGAGAAAACAAAGAGTTTTAAAAAGAGGTGTTACAGAAGATTATTTTAAATTAATGAATAATAAGCAGATTAAAGAGAATATAAAAAAGAATAAATCAACTTTTACAATAAACAATAATGGTTCAATCTTGAACTTACGTTTAAATATAATTAAATTATTAAATAAACTATGAGAGAAATTATACTTGATATTGAGACCACAGGCTTAGAATTTAAAGAGGGACATAGGATTATCGAAATTGGCTGTATTGAACTTAACAAAAAAGAAGTCGGGGCAAACTATCATGAATATATAAATCCCTCTAAAACTCTTACTGAGGACAATATTAAAATACATGGAATAACTAATGAATATTTGACAGATAAGCCGATTTTTGAAGAAATTGCAGACAGCTTCTTAGAATTTATTCAAGATAGTTTCATTGTCGCTCATAATGCATCTTTCGACATCGGTTTCTTAAATTTTGAGCTTGAGAAACTATCTAAACCAAAAATATCGAAGGAGAGAGTTATAGATACAATTAAAATTGCGAGACAACGGTTTCCAGGGCAACAAGTATCATTAGACGCACTTATAAAGAAATTAAAAATCAATACACTTATAAATAGAGATCAACATGGCGCTTTAAAAGACGCTAAAATCTTGACTGATGTATACTTGGAATTACAAGGCATAAACCAAATAGGATTAGAATTAAGTATGACAAAATCAGAAAAAATTAACTTAGCTAGTGAGCCGAATTACTCATCCATCGTACTAACAAAAGAAGAGACAGAAGCCCATAAAGAGTTTATAAAAAATAAAATACCTAATTCAAATTGGGCTAAAATGTTGAAAAGTTATGAGTAGTGAATTTATAGATATTGTGCTTTTTGGAGCAATAGCGATATTTTTAGTGTATCGCCTAAGGAGCATTCTTGGATCTTCTGACGGAAAAATTGTGAATATAAGAACAAAAAAAAATCCTCAATCGAAGTTTAAACCTAAGATAGTTCCTAAAAATGATAATAATGAATTTTTAGAAGGCGCTAATAAAGCATATGAAATGATTGTTCAGGCTTATCAAAGTAACAGTATTGAAAAAGTCAAAGATTTACTTACACCTGAAGCAATGCAAGCGATGGAACAAGCAAAAGCACCCAAAGAAATAAAATTTTCAGAAGTAAAAAATAGCTCTATTTTAGATGATAAATCTGATGACCTAAGACTGGTTAAGTCTGTGAAGTTTGAAACCGAACATTACAATGTTGCAAATAACGAAATTCTGAATGTTGTTGAAGAATGGGGTTTTGAAAAAGATAAAAAATCCTCCGATCCTAATTGGAAGCTTTTTTCTATTAAACTTGTCTCATAAAATTAAATTTAATTTAAATAAGCAACAAAATAAAAAATCATTAGAAGAGCAACCTAATGAAAAAATTAGTATTTCAATCGGCGACCCTATTGAGAATAAAAAAAAGAGTGATAATTTAAATAAAAAAAGTACAAAAATTAAAAAAATTTTTTCTAAAACAGTTCTTTTGGATAACAATCTTTATAAACAATTTAAAAATCAGCATTTTAGCAAAATCGATTTACATGGTCTTACAGTTGACCAAGCATACCAAAAATTAATCAAATATTTTTCAGTCAATTACAAGAAGAAAAACTTATTTCATATAGTGGTTACTGGCCTTGGCAATAAAACTAATGGAGAAGAATTTTTTACAGGAAAGATAAGAAGACAATTTCCTTTTTGGTTAGATACAGAAAAGTTTCAATTTATGATAAAATCATATTCGCCTTGTAAAATACAACATGGTGGTTTGGGCGCTTTTTATATTAAGCTTAAATCTAAAGAATAAATTTCTTTTCGTCGGTTGGTTTTATCTCTGATTTTACAGCATCTGTAACCCATGCTTTATTTACTATTTCAGTTTTTTGATCACTTAGGTTTGCATCAAAACTAATTTTCTCAAGAATTTTTTCAAACATTGTTTGTAATCGTCGTGCACCAATATTTTCAACCTCAGTATTTATTTGTTCAGTGAGAGTTGCTATCTCTTCTAAAGCCTCATCCTCAAACTTTAATTCAATATTTTCTGTTGCAAATAATGACTTATATTGTTTGGTTAAACTATTATCAGTTTCTTTTAAAATTCTAATAAAATCATCTTTTTTAAGTGCATTTAACCTTACTCTTACAGGTAATCTTCCTTGAAGTTCCGGGAGTAAATCACTTGGTTTGGATTGATGAAAAGCACCAGACGCAATAAATAAAATATGATTTGTTTCGATTGTTCCATATTTTGTGCTTACAACTGTACCCTCAATAAGTGGTAGTAAATCTCTTTGTACACCTTCTCTTGAAACATCCCCACCTCGTCTCTCACTATTGGGCGCAATTTTGTCAATTTCATCTATAAAAACTATTCCACTTTCCTGGACACTTTTAATTGCATTTTGAACAACATTTTGTTTTTCAGCGATTTTCTCAATTTCTTCTTGAATAAGCGGCTCATAAGCTTCACCTATTTTAATTTTTGTTTTCTTTTTATTTTTTAAACCTTTACCAAATATATCATTCATATTAATCATTCCCATTTGAGCACCAGGCATTCCTGGTATGTCCAATGATTGAAAAGGATTAGATTTTTGATCTAACGCTATTTCGATCTCTTTATCATTAAGTTGATTATCTCTTAGCATTAACCGAAATTTTTCCTTAGTTTCTTCACTTGGATTGTCACCAAGCAGTGCTTTTAAAACAATTTCTTCTGCGTTCGTTTTGGCTTCATCTATAAAACGATCTCTTATCTTTTTCTTTTCTAAATTAATCGCAACTTCAATTAAATCCCTAATTATTTGTTCGACATCTCTTCCAACGTATCCAATTTCTGTAAATTTAGTTGCCTCTACTTTTATGAACGGTGACTGTGTAAGTTTTGCTAATTTTCTTGCAATCTCAGTTTTACCGCAACCTGTTGGCCCAATCATTAATATATTTTTTGGAATGATATCATCTCTGAGAGTCTCATCTTTTACATTTAACCTTCTCCACCGATTCCGAAGGGCTATGGCGACTGCTTTTTTTGCATCATCTTGACCAATCACATAGCGGTCAAGTTCTTCTTTAATAACTTTTGGTGTAAGAGATTGGCTATCCATTAAATTTTAATCTCTGAGATGTTTAGTGTATCATTTGTATAAATACAAAGCTCTGCTGCAACTTTAAGTGACTCTGCTGCAATTTCTTTTGCAGACAAATTAGACTTTCTTTTTAGAGCCCTTGCTGCGCTCAGGGCAAAGTTGCCACCTGATCCAATTGCAACTATACCTTCTTGAGGTTCCAGAACGTCTCCTGTTCCACTAATAAGATATGTTTCACTTTTATCAGCTGCAATAATCATTGACTCCAATCTTCTAAGATACCTATCGGTTCTCCAATCTTTAGCTAATTCGACACAAGCTCTTTTTAGATTATATGAAAATTCTTCGCACTTTTTCTCTAGTCTATCAAAAAGAGTCAGTGCATCAGCGGTTGATCCAGCAAACCCAACAATAATTTGATCATTATGAAATGTTCTAATCTTATTGGCGTTTGACTTAATTACAGATGTTCCCAAAGTTACTTGTCCGTCAGATGCTATAACAACACTCTCATTATCACGAACGCAAACAACAGTTGTTGAGCGTATTATTGTTTTATTTTTATCCATTATTCCTATAAATATAGGTACTAAATAGCTAATTACAAATGCGTGAATTTACATTTAATAGAGATACAAAAGAAACAAAAATATCATTAAAACTTAACCTTGATGGTTCTGGAGTAAATAAAATTGACACTGGGATTGCTTTTTTTGATCATATGCTTCAACAAATAAGTACCCACAGTTTGATTGATATAGAGTTAAAATGTGATGGCGACCTAAAAGTTGATATGCATCATACTGTTGAAGATGTTGGTATTGCATTAGGTGAGAGTATAAAAAACGCACTTGGTGATAAAAAAGGCATAACACGATTTGCATACTCTTATGTTTCTTTTGATGAAACATTAACAAGATCAGTTTTGGACTTGTGTAATCGCCCCTATTTTATTTGGAATGTAAAAACATCTTTAGAAAAAGTCGGTGAAATGGACCAAGAGTTATTTTCAGAATTTTTTAAATCTATAGTTACTGAGTCAAGAATGAATTGCCATATCGAAACATTATATGGACAAAATAATCACCATATTATTGAAAGCTGTTTTAAATCATTTGCACTATCCCTGAAAAAAGCAATATCTATAGATCCAAGAAAAACAAATATTCCGAGTTCTAAAGGGAAACTTTGAAAAAAAAAGTCATAGGACTTATTGACGGGCAATCTGGAAATATTGGATCGATTAATAAAGCAATCAAAGATATTATTAAAGGAAGGCCATATCAATTAAAGATTATTAAAAGTCATTTCAATTATAAGTCGTTTGATAAAATCATTTTGCCTGGTCAAGGTGCTTATGCCACTCTTATGTCAAATTTGAAAAAATTAAAAATTATTCAACCATTAAAAAAATACTTAGAAAATAATTCTTCATATTTAGGTATATGCGTTGGTATGCAAATTTTATCTGATTGGGGTTATGAGGATAAGACTACAAGAGGATTAGGTATTATCAGTGGAGATATTAAAAAATTTATAAATAAAAAACTTATTATTCCTCATATGGGCTGGAATACTGTTAACTTAAAAAAAGATGACACTATTATTACAAATAGTTTTGACAAGAAGGATTTTTATTTTGTTCATAGTTACATTTTCCAAAACATTAAAAAATCAGATGTTTTAGCTTTCACCCTTTATGGTCAAAAATTCCCTTCCATTGTAAAGAAAGGCAATATTTATGGAGTGCAATTTCATCCCGAAAAAAGCCACAAACATGGACTAAATTTGATTAAAAATTATATTTTGAAATCATGAATATATTCCCAGCAATTGACATAATAGATGGAAAATGTGTGAGATTAACAAAAGGTATCGCAGATGATAAAACAATCTATCAGTATTCTCCTCTTGATATGGCTAAAACATATCAAGATGCAGGTTTCAATACTATCCACGTTGTGGACTTAGATGCTACTTTAGGCAAAGGCAATAACAATCAGGTTCTGAGCCAGATTAGAAGAAAAATTGACATTAATATAGAAGTTGCTGGCGGTATAAGAAGTAAAGGCGCTATTGTTGATAAAATTAATGAAGGGTTTAATACAATTGTAATTGGAACCTTTGCAATAAAGAATATTGATGACGTTTTAAATTTTGACGACTCTTTAATTGAAAAACTATCCATTGCTTTGGATATAAAAGATAATCAAATTGCTTCTCATGGCTGGCAAGAAACAACTAATCAATCTTTAAAGCATATTATAGATAAATATAACAACAGGCCTATTCATTCCTACTTTGTCACAGATGTTGCTAATGATGGAATGCTGTCTGGCTTAAATATGGAAACGTTTAATTCTGTAAAAAAATTAACTGACAAGCATATTACTATAGGAGGAGGCGTTAAGGACCTTAACGATATTGAATTGAGTAGATCAAACGGTTTCAACAATATTGTTGTAGGTAAAGCTATATACGAAAATAAAATATCTATAAATAGTCTGGTCCAGTTTAATGCTTAAAACAAGAATAATTCCATGCCTTGATGTTATTAAAAATAAAGTTGTTAAGGGTGTTAATTTTAAAAACATAAGAGTAATGGGTAATGCAGTTGAAATGGCAAAATATTACTCTTTATCGGGTGCTGATGAACTTTGTATGCTTGATATAAATGCATCATATCAAAATAGAAAAACATTTATTAAAACTGTTGAATCCATAGCTAAGGTTATAAATATCCCTTTAACTGTAGGTGGAGGTGTTTCAGATTTGAGCGATATAACAGATTTGCTTAATGCTGGAGCAGATAAAGTATCAATTAATTCCGCAGCAGTAAGAAATCCAAAATTAATTAGACAAGCCTCACTGAGACACGGCTCTCAATGCATAGTCGTAGCAATTGATGGAAAAAGGCATAAAGATAAAATGAAAGTTGTTATAAAGGGTGGAAGAGAAATCACCAAAAATGAACTTATTACTTGGGCAAAGAGGGTACAATCTCTGGGCGCTGGAGAAATATTAATGACCTCAATGGATACAGATGGTGTTCAAAATGGTTTCGATAGTAATATGCTAAAAAAAGTAACCAGTAATGTAAGCATTCCTGTGATTGCTAGCGGTGGTGTTGGAAGTCTGGAGCATTTTTATTTAGGTCATTTGACAAAATCCACTGGATTGTTAGCTGCGAGCGTATTTCACTCTAGAAAATATAAAATTAAGACTGTAAAAAAATATCTTAGTAGTAAAGGTGTCCCTGTCAGATTATGAGTTATGATAAAGAAAATATTTTTGCAAAAATTTTAAAAGGTGAAATTCCTTGTGATAAGGTTTTTGAAAATGAGCATGTGCTTTCATTCAAAGATATTAGCCCAAAAGCAAAAACACATATTTTAATTATACCTAAGAAACCCCTAATTGATATTTCTGATTTCTTACAAAATGCAGACAGCTTATATCAAACTAATTTTTGGAAATCTGTCGATGAAATTATAGATATTTTAGGTTTAAGAGATAAAGGTTTTCAAATTAAAATACATAAAGGCAAAGATGGCGGCCAAGAAGTATTTCATTTTCATCTACATTTGTTGGCAAATGTTTAGTCTACCTGGCTTGTATATAATTAATTATATCTAACACACCTTTTATGTTTTTAGCATGTTCAATTACCATATCTATTTCTTTTTGATCACTTGAAACACCAAACAGATATACAATTTGTTTTTGTACCTCAAAGTCGTATTTAAATTTCTTTATATTCGAGTCCGTGAAAATCTTTGTAAAAAGTTGCGTGCTTATGAACTTGTCTTTGGCTATATCATCAAGTCCATATCCAGTATCAATTGAAATTTCATTTAAAACTTCATTTACACCATCTTGTTGCCAAGCTAGTCTTACTGCCTCTAAGCGCATGTCGCCGTAAGGAACTACGCCTGTTAAAAGAACCTTACCTAATTCAACTTCAACATCAATCCTTGTAAATAGAGTTGCATCATATGAAAAGTATTTTTCTTTAATACCAAGTTTAATTGTGGCATCGTCCCAACTTTCACTAAATGTTTTTTCATCTTCGTTTTCCTTAATGATAGTTTTTGCGCCTGTAGATACAAGTGACGGACCGCAGCCAATAAAAAATACTGATAGTAGAATTATAAAATGCTTAGTCATCTTTTAAATCGATTGATAATTTATAAAAATCATTCCTAGATATTTTATACTTACTTTTAAGCTGTTGATAAGCCTTTTTTACACCTACCTCTCTAATTATCTTCTTAATCTCTTTTAAATCGAAATCTTTAATCTTGTCAGTCTCTTTTTCAATGCTAACAGCTAAAACTAACTCACCTTTAATTCCAGAGTAATTAAAATTTTCATAATTTTTGTGATCTATATGTATTCTTTCCTCATAAAGTTTTGTCAGTTCTTTAAGTATTACAATTTCAAATGTTTCAGAAATAGAGGCAATAGCATAAACGTCCTTACGTAATTGTTGTTTAGTTGAGTAAATAATTAAATTATTAATTTTATTCTCCATGAGAGTTTTCTCTTTATGTTCTTTTTTTTTGGGAAGAAAACTAACAAAAGTAAATTTCTTTTTATTTAAAAAACCACTAAGTTGAATGCCTGAGATTAAGGCGCTAGCACCAGGTATTGAATATATATTTACCTGATTTTCAAACAAAAAATTTATTAATTGGTTTCCAGGATCGGATATAAGTGGAGAACCAGAGTCTGATATCAATGATATCACTTGATTAGATTTTAATAATTTATATATGTAATCTTTTTTTTTGTAAAAATCGTGATCAGTGTATTTAGATAATGATGTTTTGATATCATATCTTTTTAAAAGCTTTTTACTATTAGTGGTGTTTTCACATAAAATTAAATTAGAATTTTTTAAAACATTTATAGCTCTTAATGTGATATCATCTAAATTTCCTATGGGAGTTGAAACTAAATAGAGACCCGGGTTCATTATGAGTTTATTTAAAAATATAATTATATTACTCACATTAATATCATTTTTTAGTTGTGCCCCAACAACAATCGAGAAAAAAAAGCCGATTGAAAAAGCACCAGAAAAAGTTGAAGAGATAGAAATTGTTGAAGAGAAAGAGAAGGAAATAGAGAAAGTTGAGACAATAAAGAAGCCATCAAAACCCGAAGATAAAATAATTGATTTTAATAATATTGATAAAATAATTGTTTTTTTATCCGACGATGAAATTTTAACGTCCTTGTTTTATGATGTATTTATAAAAGAAATCGATAACTTTCCTGATATCAAAAAAATAGAATTTATCTACTCAATTGATGAAATACAAAACTCAATCAACAATTCTCTCATTATAGGCCCTACCAATTCTAAAGATTTGTTCGATTTGCCAAATAAACTTGGTGAAAATACATTCATGATTTCTTTATCAAATGACTTCTCTGTTATGAATAAGTATGCAGATAATGAAATCATTTTCGTATTTAGCAGCCCTTACCAACACGTTAAAATACTTGGGGATTATATCAATTCATCAAACTCACTTGGTATATTATACAAGCAAAACGAATATGGACTAAAATTATTTGAATATTTTAAAGATACCTACCCATTAAAATATATTAAATCATCTCCATTTGGAGATAGCGCAGTAGATTTGGAATTATCAGTGAAGTTGATGGGAGACTTAAATACATATGACAACATAATTATTTTTGATGACACTTTTAGCTATAAAGATTTAGTGGGATATTTAGCAACAGAGGACGGAACTTATCCTCTTGAGAGAACATTCCTAATTGACAATTTTTTAGAGCAAAGAAAGAATTTAGAAAATTATTATAAGCCTATTAATCGGACTTTCTTGCAAAATATCGATTTGACTACCATGGATGAACCGCATCGGGAATTCTTCTTCAGGACCTCAGTAAAAATATCACTTACTATTGCTAACCAAATTCTAAAAAACAATTTTTTACCAAGCGCTGTTGATTATGAGGGTTTTGGAAGATTGCCGTTAGAAAATATGATGATTAGCTACCCTGTAATATTTGATTAGATAATTTTTTAAAAGCTTGATACCTGTGAGAGTTTAATAATTTTTGCTTCTTATTCATTTCAGCGAATGATTTATTGTTGCCTGTAGGAATAAAATATGGATCATAACCAAAACCACCATTGCCTCTTTTATATTTTATAATAAAACCTGGTATGGACCCTGATACCATATATCTTTGGTTTTTTCCTAAAACACAAATAGAACAAAAAAAAGTCGCATCAATATAACTCAAGTTCTCAAATTTGCTGAAAATAAAATCTATAACCTTTTGCTCTCCACCTAATTTTTTTGCCTCTCTTGCTGTTTTTATTCCTGGATAGTTATTTAATTTATTTACAACAAATCCACTATCATCACATAGTACGAGTGTATTTGTTTTATCTAAAAAATATTTTGACTTAATTTCACAATTTTCTTCAAAAGTTTCACCATCTTCAGTAGGTTCACCAATATTGTTAAATTCATTAAGATTTAAAACTTGATATTCACTAAATAGATTGAAGTGCTTTATATAAAAAATAAACTCTTTTAATTTTCCAGTATTATTAGTGCCAAGTAATAAATTATTTTTCAATTGCCAAGTTTTGAATATTGAAAATTTCTGGCATCGATCCCTCAACTAGTTCTATAAAACTCATAATAGTTTTCTTGCTAAATTTAGCCTCTTCACCAGTAGATTGAAACTCAATAAATTGACCATCATTTGCCATTACCACATTACAATCTACCTCAGCACTCGAGTCTTCAATATAATTTAAATCTATGCATGATGTTCCTTTAACTACACCTACCGATATTGCTGCAACTTGATTTACTATAATTGCCTTTGATAAATTAAATTTATTTTTGAACTCATTAATTGATCGAACAAGACTAACGTATCCGCCAATGATAGATGCTGTCCTTGTTCCTCCATCAGCACTAATCACATCACAATCAATCTTGATAGTTTTTTCGCCAAGAATATCTAAATTAACAGCACACCTTAAACTTCTTCCAATAAGTCTCTGAATTTCTTGTGTTCTTCCAGACTGCCTACCTTTGGCTGCCTCTCTGTCCATTCTTTCAGATGTAGATGAAGGTAACATACCATATTCTGCAGTTAACCAACCTTTCCCGGAATTTCTTAAAAATCCAGGAACTCTATCTTCAATAATCGCTGAGCAGCAGACATGAGTATTTCCTAATTTAACTAAACATGATGATTGATTATTTGGTTGAAAGCCTGGAATTATTTCTAAATTTCTAATTTTAGAGAGTTCTCTATCATTTCTTGTATATCCAGACATTTATGTATTATTATTTTAAATTATAAGATTAATTAGGATTAATGAATAAAAAAATTACAGATATTGGAGCACGATCAAAGCTTATATTTAAGTCACTCGTTGAAAGTTACTTAAAAACAGGCGAGCCTATGGGCTCCAAAGCACTTAGTTCAAAAATTTCTTATAAACTTTCACCAGCAACAATAAGGAATGTTTTAAACGAAATAAATTTTCACGGACTCATACAAAAAGGTCATTTCTCTGCAGGTAGTATACCAACTGATTTAGGTTTACAATTTTATACTCATGCACTTTTAGAGCCAGGATCAATTAGTAAAAGTGAAAAAGAGATTATTGAGAAGTCATCTAAAATGAATAATCTTTTAAATGAACAAGAAATAATTACTAACACTTTAAATGGTCTATCCAAACAAGCTAGTCTTGTTATTAATAATGAAAAAATAACAAAAATTAGAAAAATTGACTTTCACAAAATCGATAATCATAAAGTAATATTTATTATCGAGCACGAAGATGGGTATACATCAAATAGAATAGTAGAAATTGATGAAAATATTCAAACAGAAGATTTAAATAGTATTGGCAACTTTATAAATAAGTTTTCAAAATCTATGTCACCTACAGAAATTCAAAATAATATAAAAATTTTTATAAAATCAGCAAAAAATCAAATAACCAACACCTCAAAAAAACTGTTGCTGAAAGGAATAAAAATTGAAAAGTCTCAAAATACAGAAACTTTTTTTGTTAGAGGTCTGCCAAATTTAATTAAGAATAATTTAGAAACAGATTTAGACAGCATAAATGAGCTTTTGAGTGACATTGAAACAGGTAAAATGGCAAACAAAATGATTAAGGCCTTGAAAAAATCAAAAGGAGTGCAAATATTTATTGGGAGTAATACAAATTTTTTTAAAAATACAAATTTATCTATGATTTTATCAAATTATAAAACTAAAAATGGACTCACTGGTGCTATTGGTGTAATAGGTCCAAAAAGAATTGATTATCAGCGAATTGTTCCTATTGTGAGCTATATGTCTGAAACAATATCAAAAAAATAAAGGAATTATTATGGAAGAAGATAAGAAATATGAAGACCAAGCTCAACACCAAGAAGAAGATGTTACAGAAAATCAAGAAACCAATGAGACTGATGTAGATGAAAATTCAGATACAAATGATGATGAAATCCAAAAACTCAAAGAGGAAATTGAGAGTTTAAAAGATCAAAGGTTAAGAGCTGTTGCTGAACTAGAAAACTTTAGAAAAAGGGCAGAAAAAGATCAATCAGATGCATTGAAATACGGTATAGCTAATTTTGCAAAAGAAATAATTAATATCGGTGACAATATAGAGAGAGCAAAATCAAGTATTTCAGAAGAAGTGAGATCTAATGAAAGCATAAAGTCTGTTGTTGATGGTTTAGATCTAATTGCACAATCCACTATGGCCACTTTCGAAAAAATTGGCATCAAAAAAATTGAAAGTATAAACCAAAAATTTGACCATAATTTACACCAAGCCATGATGGAAATTGAAAAAAATGACTGCGAGCCCGGAACTATTGTTCAAGAACTAATACCAGGCTACACATTGCATGATAGATTACTAAGACCAGCAATGGTAGGGGTATCAAAAAAATCTCAAGAAAATCAAGACGATAAAGCCATCAAAGAAGAAGAGAAATCAGAAAAGTAAGAAAATTCAATAGTTTTAATGCTCTTGAATTAAGCAAGTATCAACCCATATGAATATTAGATTATTTAATTTTTAAAGTAGGAAAAACAAAATGGCTAAAGTTATTGGAATTGATTTAGGTACCACAAACTCTTGTGTGGCAATAATGGATGGAAAGAATCCAAAGGTAATAGAGAATTCTGAAGGTGCTAGAACAACACCCTCTGTTGTAGCTTTTACTGAAAGCGAAAAACTAATTGGTCAATCTGCAAAAAGACAAGCTGTCACCAATCCTGAAAATACACTTTATGCTGTAAAAAGATTTATTGGTAGAAGCTTTGAAGACGACACTGTCCAAAAAGATGTAGGCTTATCTCCATTTAAAATTATTAAAGGTAATAACGGTGATGCATGGGTTGAAGCTCAGGGTGAAAAATATAGCCCAAGTCAAATCTCTGCTTTTATTCTTCAAAAAATGAAAGAGACAGCCGAGTCTTATACAGGAGAAACTATTACACAAGCAGTGATAACTGTTCCTGCTTATTTCAATGATGCACAAAGGCAAGCAACTAAAGATGCTGGCAAAATTGCTGGCTTAGAAGTTTTAAGAATTATTAATGAACCAACCGCTGCTTCATTAGCATATGGACTAGATAAAAAACAATCTGGCACTGTAGTTGTTTACGATTTAGGTGGTGGTACATTTGATGTATCAATTTTAGAAGTTGGCGATGGTGTATTCGAAGTTAAGTCAACAAACGGTGACACACACTTGGGTGGCGAAGACTTTGATTTAAGAATTATTGATTTTTTAGCTAGCGAATTTAAAAAAGAGCAAGGTATAGATTTAAAAAATGACAAATTAGCATTACAACGTTTAAAAGAGGCTGCTGAAAAAGCAAAAATAGAACTGTCAAGTTCAACTCAAACTGATGTAAATTTACCTTTTATTACAGCTGATCAATCTGGGCCTAAACACTTAAATGTAAAACTTACCAGAGCTAAGCTTGAAGAGTTGGTTGACGACTTGCTTCAAAATACAATTGAACCTTGTAAAAAAGCTCTTAGTGACGCTGGCCTCTCAGCAAGCGACATAAACGATGTCATTTTAGTTGGTGGAATGACAAGAATGCCAAAAGTAACAGAAATTGTTAAAAACTTTTTTGGAAAAGACCCCAGTAAAGGCGTTAATCCTGATGAAGTTGTGGCTATGGGAGCAGCTATTCAGGCAGGTGTTTTACAAGGTGATGTAAAAGATGTCTTACTTTTAGACGTAACCCCGCTCTCTTTGGGTATTGAAACACTGGGCGGAGTATTTACAAAGTTAATTGAAAGAAATACGACTGTTCCTACAAAAAAAAGCCAAGTATTCTCAACAGCAGAGGACAATCAAAATGCCGTTACTATCAGGGTCTTTCAGGGAGAAAGAGAAATGGCTGCTGATAACAAGCTTTTAGGTCAATTCGATTTAGTTGGCATACCTCCTGCTCCAAGAGGAACACCACAAATCGAGGTAACTTTCGATATTGACGCTAATGGTATTGTCAATGTATCTGCAAAAGATAAATCTACAGGAAAAGAGCAACAAATTAAAATCCAAGCATCTGGTGGTCTATCAGATGAAGAGATTGACAAAATGGTTAAAGATGCTGAAGCTAATGCTGAAACAGATAAGAAGAAAAGAGAAGAGGTTGATGTTAAGAATCAAGCCGATAGTCTTGTTTTCCAAGTGGAAAAAAATATAAAAGAGCATGGCGATAAAATTAGTCCCGAAGACAAGTCTAAAATAGAAGCAGACTTAAAAGATTTAAAAGAAGCGCTCGAAAAAAATGAGATTGAGACCATAAAACAAAAAACACAAGACCTAACTCAATCATCTATGAAAATGGGCGAAGCTATGTACAAAGATCAACAATCATCTGATGCTCCTGGCGCTGAACAACCTAAGCAAGAAGATAACACTAGTGAAACTAAAAGCGATGATGATGTTATAGACGCAGACTACGAAGAAGTAGACGACGATAAAAAAGCAAGCGGACAGTAACTCTTAGCTTGGTTTAAAATATTATGGCTGAGGATTTTTATGACACTCTTGGTATATCCCGTGAAGCTAGTGACTCTGAAATAAAAAGTGCTTACCGAAAATTAGCAATGAAATATCATCCTGATCGAAACCAGGGTGACTCTGCTGCAGAACAAAAATTTAAGGATGTAAGTCAAGCATATGAAATTTTAAAAGATCCAAAAAAAAGACAAACTTATGATCAATTTGGCCATGCTGCTTTTGAACAAGGCGGTGGTGGAGCCGGTGGATTTGGCCAACAAGGCTTTGGCGGTTTTTCAGATATTTTTGAAGATATTTTTGGTGCATTTGGTGAGGGCGGTCAGCGCGAAAGTAGAGGGGATGATCTGCGCTACGATGTTACTATTGACCTAGAAGAGGCTTTTACTGGAAAATCACTAGAAGTAACGATACCCAAAATGATTAATTGCCCTGAACAGCATAGTTATAAAAGTTGTTCTACTTGCCAAGGTTACGGAAAAGTTAGGACTCAGAGCGGGTTTTTTTCTATGGAGAGGACCTGTGGTAGATGTGGTGGAACTGGGCAAGAAATGAAGGGTCGATGCTCAAAATGCAGTAACACTGGAAGAATTAAACAAAATAAAAAAATTCAGATCAAAATACCTGCTGGAGTTGAAACAGGTAACAGGATTAGAATGAGCGGAGAAGGAGAGGCTGGAGAAAGAGGCGGCTCCTATGGAGACCTTTACGTTTTTATAAATATAAATAACCACAAACTTTTCCAGAGAGAACGAGATAACATTATTTGTGATGTTGCTATACCTTTTACTACAGCAACTTTGGGCGGAAATATAGAAGTTCCTACTATAGAAAAAAAAATGGTTAATGTTTCCATACCAAAAGGAATGCAGTCAGGTCATAAACTCAGAATCAAAGGCAAGGGAATGAGTATTCTGAGAACAAACACAAGAGGTGATATGATTGTTAAAGTACATGCTGAAACACCAGTAAACTTATCTTCAGATCAAGAGAAGCTTTTAAATCAATTTAATGAAACCCTTACTAAGAAAAACTCTAAAATGACGGAAGGGTTTTTTGATAAAGTAAAAAAAATGTTTAATTAATGAATTATTGTTTTGATTTTATCGAAACACCAATAATTAAACTTTTTGTCCTAGATAGTTCAGAGGGAGTTCACTTTCTTATAAAAGATAATGATAAAAGAATTAAAAACATACTTAATTTATATAATCCAACTAAAGGTTTAAAATTAAAAAAAGCAAAAATATTAATAAACAATTTATTGAAAGGTAAAATTTCTAAACAAAAAAATATAAAAATAAAATTCCTCGATGGAACTACACTACAAAAAAAAGTTTGGACAGAAATTACTAAAATTCCTTATGGTCAAACAATTTCCTATAGCGAACTTGCTAAAAAAATAAAGAGACCAGATGCAGTAAGAGCCATTGCTTCAGCGGTTGGTAAAAATCCTGTTGGATTATTGGTCCCTTGTCACAGAGTAGTAAAAAAAAATGGAGATTTCGGAAGATATATGTGGGGTGATAAAATTAAGAGGAAAATACTAGATATAGAGGGTAGAGGAACGGCTGACTCGACATATAGAGGAGGAAAGTGAGATACCGAATCAGCCCCCGCATGAATGCTAACTGAACACTAATAAATATTTTGATATAGTCAAAGTTGTTCAAGTATTAAATATCCAAAAATGAGTTTAAAATCGATTTTATCCTATAGTTTTCAGTCATTTTACCTTGCTGGGAGTTTTTTATTATTATTTGTTTTTTTGCCCACATTTTACAATTTATCAATTGGTATCTCTTTAAGTGTTATCGGTCTAGTAATACTGATATCTAGATTTTTTGATGTCTTCTCAGACTTTCTAATTGGTTATTTAACAGAAAAAAGAATTATTTCAGGTCGATCAAGAAAAAATCAAATTCTTTTAGGAATAATAATATTTGTTTTCTCCTTATTTGGCCTTTACGTTTTTCAATCTTCTAATATTTATTATTTTATTTTTTTTTATAACTTAGCATTGATAAGTTACTCAATTGCAATCATTCCTTACGACTCTATAGTTATCGATCAAAAAAAAATTTTAAAAAAAAGATTTCGTTTAGCAGCAGTCAAAGAAGTATTTGCAATTTTAGGAGTTCTTGCAGCTCTTATTATTCCAACGACTATTTCAAATTTAAATAATGTTGAGCTATTAAACCCAGACGTTATAAAAACAAGTGGTTTTATTTTTATTTCTCTTGCAATTATAGGGGGATTAATCTTTTATTTTTTCTATGATGATGAACTGAATTACAAGCCAAATGAAATTTCTTGGATAAAATTAAAAACTTTCATTAAAATAAATAAAAAAATCTTACCTTTTTCTTACATTACATTTTTTAATTTACTTGCTAATAATTTTACTGCCAATTTATTTATTATATTTGTATCTGAATATTTGGGTCTTATTGATTATGCAGGCCATTTATTAATTTTGTATTTTCTTATAACATTAATTTCCACGCCATTTTGGTATTTTTTTGGAAAAAAATTTTCAAATATGTTTTTATTACAGATTGGAACCAGTATAACTATTTTTGGTTTTTTATTTGTTATTTTCACTAGCAGTGACTATTGGCAAATATATATATTTGTCATACTTATCACAGGAATTGGAATTGGAATTGATCTTATAATACCCCAGATTGAATTAGCTGATATATTAGATGTAAATAATGAAAATCGTTTATCACAGTTTTTTACCTCATTTTTCTCAATTATAAGAAAAGCTGCTATAGGAATTGCTGCTGGTATAGCACTAACGGGATATGGTTACTTACAATCAATAAATTTTACAATTCACCCAAATATTCCAAATATTATGATATTTTATTTTTTTATACCGCTTACCATTAAATTGTTCGTATTAATCTTAGTAATGAGATATAGAAGTAAATTCAATGTCTCAATTAGAGAGTAAAAAACACGTAATTTACTTACTAGGCACTGTTGCCTTTTTCTTATTTTCAATTGCAGACACTATTATAAAGTTAATTGGAGATTTATATAAAGACACAGTTATATTTTCCATAGCGAGTTTCTCCGCAATAATCCCAGTGCTCTTTTATTTACTGTACAGAAAGAGCTTAGAAGAAATAAAAACAAGCAATTATAAACTTCATTTTATAAGAGGTATTTTAATGACTTTGACCTATTATTTTGTTGTAAAAGGTATCATTTTATTACCTTTATCTATTGCTTATCCAATAATTTTGTCAGCTCCTGTGTTACTCTCAATTATGGGAATAGTAATTTTAAAGGAGTCGATTTACCTATCCAAAATAATTTCTTTAATACTAGCTATGATTGCTGTTTTTATGGTCTCAGGTTTTAGTTTAAACGCTGGTTTTAATGCTTTGGGAGTAATATTTCTTATATTAGGAGTAATTTCATTAGCGTGTCTAGATTTTACAGTGCGAGTTTATGGGAAATCTGAAAGAACTATGGCTTTGACTTTTTATAGTATGGGAATTACTGGCATAATTTTCACAGTATTTTCAATCAACCATTACAAAGATATCGCTTTGTACGATTTTTTAATAATGGTAGGTGCAGGGCTTATTGATGGTGTGGCCATGATGATCTTAATCTATTCTCTTAGAAGAATAGAAGCTTCATTTTTTAGCATCACACATTATTCACAGATCATTTTTGGAATAGTAATTAGTATTTTTGTTTTCAATCACTACCCCTCAATTATAGAATTATGCGGTGCTATTTTAATAATAGTTTCTGGATATCTTGTTTATTCTAAATTAAAAAAGCTAAATTGATTGCTTTTCCATTGGGTAAATAGAGCAACCTGAAATTTTCCACTCTCCCTTGTCTTTAATGAGTGAGTACATTGCTAAATAAGAAACATTATCTTGCGAGACGATTTGTAGTTGATGATATATAGCTCCTTCAAAAAATTTTGATTCCATAAAATAGTAATTTTTAGGGTTATAAACAGGCTCATAATAGTTTTTAACCATACTCATAAAATCTTGAGGATTATTGAACCTCATCTTGATATAAGGTGAGGCATGAAAGAAAGCTCCTTCAGCATCTTTGTTAATGAAGGCCTTTAGTTGACTTTCAATCACTGCTTGCGTTTCACTAAACTCATTTTTATCAATAGTTTCTGCAACAGATATGGTGTTAAAAAGTAAAAGGCATAAACTTGTGTAAATTAATTTTTTAAACTGCATATTATTTATATGCGTAATTAAGCAATATAGATGAAAATCATTTTAATTATATTCGCCTTGTTTTTGAACACATCCTATAGTTACGCAGATCAAAATAGCCCAAAACTTGATGAATTATTCAGTCAGCTCTCCGAGGTAAAGGATTCAAAAGAACAAAGACTAATTATATCAAAAATATGGGGAGAATGGATGAAAATTGAAAATCCAGATGTAAAAATAGTAATGGATAATATTTCAGATTTTTTTGAAACTAAAAACTACCAATCTGCGATATCAGCTTTGACTCTTGCTATTGAGTTAGAGCCAAATTACGCGGAGGCCTACAACAAAAGGGCAACTTTTTATTTTATGATGGGAGACTATGAAAATTCTATGAGAGATATTGAAGCTACATTGTATCTTGAACCAAGACATTTTGGTGCATTAGATGGTTTGAGTAGAATTCTTATAAGCTACAAAAATTATGATGGAGCACTTAAGGTTTATCAAGAAATGAAAAAGTTAATGCCAAATGATTTGTCTGTTGATATGAAAATTGAAAATCTAAATCAAATGGTGTCAAAGGAAACTTAAATTAACCAATTGGTTAAGAATATAGATTAACGAAATAATGAAATTTATTGCCCCTTGCCACCTTCCTCCTCGACAAAGTCTCAACCCAAGCGGCTAGGGGACAGGTATAATATTCGAATTTTGGTTGATATGAAACAGATTTCTTATAATTTAAAAAGCCTATCAAATAAGAAAAATATCGTTATAGATGTTATTTAAAAATTAATTAGTTATAAATTGAGCTGTGAAAAAAAAATTTAATACAAAAGTAATTCATTCTGGGCATGGCCCAGATAAAGAAACGGGAGCCGTTATGCCACCGATACATCTTTCATCAACCTTCAAACAAATGGAACCCGGAAATTTTGAGTATGAATATGCTAGAACCAAAAATCCTTCTAGAGATGTATTAGAAAAATTACTGGCACAAATTGAGTCTGGAGATAAAGCTTTTGCATTTGCATCGGGCATGTCAGCAATTAATACAGTTTGTGACCTATTTGGCACAAACTACCATATAGTTTGTTCTGATGATGTATATGGGGGTACTCGTAGGTTATTTGATAAAGTTAAATCAAATATTGACGTAACTTACATCGATTTTGATAAAAATATAAACTGGAATGATGAAATAAAAGAAAACACAAAATTTATATGGATTGAAACACCATCAAATCCTTTAATGAAAATTATTGATATTAAAAACACTGTTAATATTGCAAGTGAGTTTAAATTACCTGTGATATGTGATAATACATTTGCCTCTCCATATAATCAGAGACCACTTGAATTAGGTGCAGATATGGTAGTGAGTTCTTCAACAAAATATTTAGGAGGCCACTCAGATATTGTTGGTGGGTCTATTGTTATTAAAGAGAATAAGGAATACGCTGAAAAGATTTCTTTTATTCAAAATGCAGTTGGGGCTGTCCCCTCTCCCTTTGATTGTTATTTATTAACAAGAAGCATTAAAACACTTTCTGTAAGAATGAAGCAACATAATGAAAATGCTATTGCTGTGTCTAATTATTTATCCAATCATCCTAAGATAGAAAAAGTTTTTTTTCCAGGTAATGATAAAAGGCACAAGGAAATTGCAGAAAAACAAATGGATGGTTTTGGTGGAATGATGTCTTTTGTAATTGACTCAGATATTAATGGGGTAAAAACTTTTCTAAAAAATTTAAATTTATTTACACTCGCGGAAAGCCTAGGAGGAGTTGAAAGTTTGATCGAGCATCCAGCCATCATGACCCATGCTTCTATAGATCCATCAATTAGAGAAAAATTAGGCATATCAGAAACATTACTAAGAATATCTGTGGGTATTGAAGACGTAGATGATTTGATCTCAGATTTAGACCAAGCCCTATCAAAGATTTAAAATGAGAGACATAGTTGATTTTATTGGCAATACGCCACTTATTAAACTCAAATATCCATCTGAAATTACGGGTTGTAATATTTATGGTAAAGCAGAATTTATGAATCCAGCTGGTTCTATCAAAGATAGAACGGCATTGGGAATAATCCTTGATGCTGAAGAGAATAATTTAATTGAACCAGGCGGCACTGTCGTTGAGGGTACCTTTGGAAACACAGGTATTGCTTTAACAATGATTAACAATGCTAGAGGATACAAAACTATAATTGTAATGCCTGACGGTGCATCAGAGGAGAAGCAAAGCATTTTAAGGAATATGGGCGCAAAGCTTAAAGTTGTGCCAACTAAACCTTATTCTGATCCGGGTAATTATCAGCATGTATCAAAGAGGTTAGTTGAAGATCTACAATCAAAAGGAGAGACTTCAGTTATGTGGGCAAACCAATTTGACAACACAGCAAATTACAAATTCCACGCAAAAACCACAGCTAAAGAAATATTCAATCAGCTTGAAGGAAAAGTTGATGGTTTTACTTGTGCAATTGGGTCGGGTGGAACATTAGCAGGCACATCTATTGGACTTAAAGAATTAAATTCAAATATAAAAATAGCTTGCACAGATCCACAAGGTGCTCAAATGTATAATTATTTTAAATATTCTAAATTGGAAGTTAAAGGCGATCCATCAGAAACGGAGGGAATAGGCCAGTATAGAGTGACAAAAAATGTTGAACCTTCCCTTATTGATTTCTCATACCATATTACTGATTATGAAGCATTTGAACTTTTATATAAAATGGTCAAAACAGAAGGCTTATTTCTTGGCTCTAGTTCTGGAGTAAACGTAGCAGGGGCTATCGAAATGGCTAAAGAAATGGGACCAGGTAAAAACATTGTTACAATTCTGTGTGATGATGCTAACAAGTATTTTAGTAAGTTATATAACAAAGAATATCTGATATCAAAAAAACTTCCTGTACCCGAGTGGCTTTAAAATATTAATCACTATCAAAAGTCATCCTTTTTAAAGTTCTATCTTTAAATACAAAATGGTGCATAAGTGCGGCTCCTGAATGTATAAAAAATAAAACTAATAAAGTATTACTAGAATATTCATGGAAACTCTTGAACAAGTACCTTAAATCACTGTTATGATCTAATAAATTTATTAATTCAAAATTTAAAAACATTACCGTGTCACCTTGCAAGTTTGTAAGGATATATCCAGATATTGGTTGTAAAAAAAATATTGAGTAAAATAAAAAATAATTAGTTTTCGCAACATAAATTAATATTTTATTTTTTAAGATTGGCTTGGGCCTAATATTGATAAATTTCCAACTTAATCTAAAAATGGCTAGGACAAGAATTGAAAGGCCTAGTGTGTTGTGTATCATCAATATCTCATAGTAATACTCGAAATTATTCTCTAAATTTTTGCCTAGTAAATATGTTGCAATTATAAGAGCAGCCATAATCCAATGAAATAACTTGCTAATTAAACCGTAATTATCTGCGCTGTTTGCTAACTTCATTATCTTCAATTATGTATGTTAATATTGTTGATTATAAATGAAATTAAAAAATTTATTTTTATCGTTATTTTTATTTTTTTCCATAAGTGTTTATTCTAAAGATTTTATAATCATTCAGTCTACAACAAGCATTGCTAATACGGGTTTGCTTGATCTCTTAGCATCAGAATTTAAAAATAAAACCGGAATAAGTATAAGGCCTATTGCAGTTGGAACCGGCAATGCTATTGCAAACGCAAAAAGGGGCGATGGAGATTTATTATTTGTTCATTCAAAAAAAGATGAATTAGAATTTATAGAGGAGGGCTACGGTGTTCAAAGATATGAGGTTATGTACAATAAGTTTATTTTAGTTGGTCCAAAATCTGACCCACTGAAAATATCACAAGAGGAAGATATTTTATCCGCATTAAAAAAAATATATAACTCAGAATACAAATTTATTTCAAGAGATGATAATTCTGGCACTCATAAAAAAGAACAAGAATTATGGAGTTTGGCAAATATCAAAAAATTTGACTCTGATAAATATATAAAAACTGGGACAAGCATGGCCAATACTTTAAATATTGCCTCTGAAATTGATGCCTATACGATAAGTGACAAAGGCACCTGGCTATCTTTTAAAAATAAAAATAATTTAAAAATTCTTTTTGAGGGTGGTGATGAATTACATAATCCTTATGGAATTATTGCAGTCAATCCTGAAAAATTTCCTCATGTTGAGTATGATAAATCTCAGAAGTTCATTGAATGGTTGATTGCAGGTGAGGGCAAAGATGTTATTAATAGGTTTACATATAACGGTGAAAGGTTGTTTCATACCAATTAATGTTACCTAAATGCTAACTCTTGAAAAAATACAATCCGCAGTTTTTATTACAATTTATGTAAGTATTTTTTCAACATTAATTGCATTTTTTTTATCAATGATTTTTGGCTATTTAATTGCTATTTATCAATTCCAATTAAAAAAACCAATTGTAATTTTCTTAAGCTCTCTTACCTCTATCCCTCCCGTATGCGCAGGGCTATTAGTCTATATACTCATAAGTAGATCTGGCCCCTTAGGTTGGATGGAAATTTTATACTCACCTATAGCAATGATCATTGCCCAGATCGTAATTATCTTCCCAATTATGATTACTTTAATAATTAAAAACATTGAAGAAGATTACCCAATTTATAGAGATGAATTAATGTCTTATGGAGCGTCCAAAAAAGATATAATTTTCATACTCTTTTCAAATAAAACAAATATCTACATAACAGTTCTTTTATTAGGTTTTGGCCGAGCTATTAGTGAGTACGGTGCGGCTGCAATAGTAGGAGGTTCAATTGATCACTTCACAAGAAACATGACAGCTACAATTGCATTAGAAACATCTAAAGGCAATGTCTCACTAGGTATTATTTTAGGAGTTATTCTTATCTCTCTGACCCTTTTAATTTCAATATCTCTTAACTTTTTAAATAAAAAATGATTAAAATTAATAATATTTCATATGCAATTAATGGAAAAAATATACTTTCAAATATCAATCTAAATATTAGAAGGAACAAAATTACAGTAATCACTGGAAAAAATGGTTCTGGTAAAAGTTCCTTAATAAAAATTATAAATAAAATTATTTTTCCTAGTAAAGGATCAATTAAATCTGACTACTCTGAACCTATTCCGATGCTTTTTCAAAAACCTATTTCTTTAAATAAAAGTCTAGAGGATAATTTTTTATTATTAAGCAATATTAAGAAATCCAAGGTTAATAAATCTTATTATAATCTTTTCAATTTAAATAAATTAAAAAAACGTAAGTTTCAAAATTTATCGGAAGGGGAAAAGCAGAAAGTGTTTATATCTAGATTTATGAGTTTCGAACAAGATTTAATTATACTTGACGAACCTAATCAAAATTTAGACCTTGAGAGTGAAAAATCTTTTTTTTTATCTTTGTCTAAAATGAAAAATAAAACTATCGTATTAACGTTACATAATTTAACCTATATAAAAGATTTTGCAGATTATTTAGTAATTTTGGACTCAGGAAAGATAATATTTAATGACACTATTAAAAAAAAATTTACAAAAAAATAAGTCTATAATTTTTTATGTTACGTTAATAAGTTATGTTTAAATTAATTTTAATTTTTTTTCTTCTTGCACAGTCATTACTCTATGCAAACCCAATATCTGATAGACAAGAATTAATGAGAGATTATAACAAACTCATGAGGGCAGCAAATAACTTGATCAGAGAAAATGAAATAAATGATGACCTAGCATCAATTTATGAAGAAATTGAAGAGATTATGAGAGTATATCCGACTTTATTTCCAGATGACTCTTTTGGTGGTAAGTCAAAAGCTAGTACTGACATAATTGACAATAGGGAATTATTTAATCAAATTGCAAAAGAGACCGAGAACAGTGCAGCGCTTGCCAAACTTTCTGCTCAAGAAGGAGAATTTGAAAATGTTATGCAATTCCACCAAAATCTTTTTGGAAGCTGTAAGAGTTGCCATTCTCGCTTTAAAAATTAATAAAAATGAATTTACTAAAAATTTTTTTTCTATTTTTTTTTCTGTTAACTAATTTATTATTTGCTCAGAGTAATACAATGAAATACACACCTATAGATACCGAAGAGTCGTTTAAAAGAATTCAAGAGGGTGCAATTGTGATCGATGTTAGATATCCAAAAGAACATAATATGATTCGAATTGAGAACTCACACAATATTCCTTTTAAAGAAATAAATGTTGAAAAAATCAACTCCATAAACCCCGATAATAAGGATATTATTATTCACTGTACTGCAGGTATTACCTCTAAAAAAGTTGCAGATAATCTAGTCTCTGAAGGTTATCAGGGTACTATTTATGAAATGGACAAAGGTTTAATTGATTGGATTAATTTAGGTTTTAAAACCGAGCAAGGTATATAGTTCATAATTCTAAAACCTTTAAGAAAAATAATTGGTACTGAACATATAGTAAATCATATATCCGATAAGTCCTACAACTAGTAAGACAAGAGGTATCACTGATATTGTAAAAGCCTCCCTAAATTTCTTATTAAATATTAATAAACTAGCTAATAATAAAATAAGAAGAATAAGTGCAAGTCTAATCATAAGTTAATTTTAGCATAAAATTTAATAATTTTGCTATTCCATATCTGCTAATTTATGTATAACAAGTCTTAATCATGTCTAGAACAAAAATAGCTATCGCAGGGGCATTAGGAAGAATGGGAAATAATCTCATAAATTCCGCTCTATCGAATAATAACGTTGAGCTCGTTGGAGTATTCGATGTTAACGATATTGACCCTAGCTTTATTAATAAAAATCAAATTCAAGAAAATGTTTTTACTACTAGGGAAGAATCATTTGAAAAAGCAGATATAGTTATAGATTTTACAACACCTAAGGCCTTATTTAATTTCACGGAAGCTGCCGTCTCTAATAATACTGGTTTAGTTATAGGAACGACCGGACTAGATGAGAGCCATTTTAACCTTTTAAAGCAAACAAGTAATTCAACAAAAGTATTTTACGCGCCGAATATGAGTTATGGAGTTAATACATTTTTTGAAATAGCAAGAAAAGCCTCAAAACACTTAAAAGACTTCGATATAGAAATAATTGAAACACACCACCGACACAAAAAGGATGCACCTAGTGGAACAGCTTTAAAGCTCGGAGAAGAAATTATAGAAGAGCTTGGGCTATCCAAATCAAATTTTAATTTTAAACGTCAGGATCAAAAAGGCCAAAGAAAAGAAAATGAAATTGGTTTCTCATCTATTAGAGGTGGAAATATTCCAGGTGAACATACGGTCATATTTCACGGTGACAATGAGTCTATAGAATTAACACACAAGGCCCACAACAGAAAAATTTTTTCTGATGGCGCTATTCAAGCAGCAGTATGGTTATCATCAAAGGAAAAAGGCTTTTACACCTTCAAAGATATGATTAGCTAGACGAGGAGCTGTACTTCTCAATAATTCTTTTTAATTTTTTCCTTCTATCCTCACTCAAAAAACTGGCGAAGAATTTTTTCTTTCCAGCATAATTTACACTTAATGAATTTTTTTCATTCTTTATCTTTAACCAATTTAAATTATAACTGTTTTGTTCAATAACCTCATCTCCATCAAGCCGCTCTAATTGCATAGATTTTGATTCTAATGAAATTTTTTCTGTTTTTTTTAAACTCTTTACAAAAAAATAAGTACATATGACCAAAATAGAAAATTCAACAATACCAAATATAATTATCGGCCAAGCACCGACTAATAAAAATCTTCCACCAATAAAAATGATCAAGAAACCTGTAATGAATAAAAAAAATAGAATTTGAAGATTTGTAAGACTCCTATTTGGTTTGATATGAAGCTTTCTTGTCATTTCTATAAGTTTATAAAATTATATTTATATTTATAATAGATTTAATAGCACACCAATAATAATATGAAAAAACAAGAAAGAGCAAACGTAGTATTAGATAATTTAAACAAATTTTATCCAAATATCCCTATCCCTCTTAAACATAAAAATGTATATGAGCTTTTAATAGCAGTTTTATTAAGTGCTCAATGCACAGACGAACGTGTGAATAAGATTACACCTTTACTATTTAAAACGGCAAATAATCCCCTTGATATGGCAAAGGTGCCTGTTAATAAAATTTATAAAATCATTAAACCATGTGGACTTGCACCTAAAAAATCAAAAGCTATTTCTAAACTATCAAAAATATTAATTAAAAAATACAATGGTAGAGTCCCAGAGAATTTTGAAGATCTTGAAAATTTACCTGGAGTTGGCCATAAAACAGCGAGTGTAGTAATGTCCCAAGGTTTTGGTCACCCCGCATTCCCTGTAGATACACATATTCATCGTCTAGCACAAAGGTGGGGTCTGACAAATGGTAAAAATGTAGTTCAAACTGAATTAGATATTAAAAAATTATTTCCTGAAGCAACTTGGAACAGACTTCATTTACAAATGATTTTTTATGGAAGAGAATATTGCAAAGCTAGAAGCTGCTTTGGTGTTGAATGCAAAATTTGCACAGATTGTTATCCAAACAGAAGAAAGGCTATAAAAGTAAAAAAACCCTAATTTTCTATAGATTGTCTATGAAAAAAAACAGAATAATGTATAAAAATAAACTTATTTAGCATTATGAAACAAATTAAGAAAATATTAATTGCTAACAGAAGTGAAATTGCAATTAGAATATCTCGTGCAGCAACTGAATTGGGCTTTAGGACTGTATCCATTTACTCGTACGAGGATCGTTTTGCATTGCACCGCTTCAAAACAGACGAAAGCTATCTTGTTGGATCAGGATTAGGTCCTATTCAGGCTTACCTAGATTACAAAGGTATCGTACAAATTGCTGTTAATTCAGGTTGTGATGCCATTCATCCAGGATATGGCTTCTTATCTGAAAACCCAGAATTTGCTGATGAATGTGCAAAACATAATATTATTTTCGTTGGACCCTCTCCAAAGATTATGCGATCACTTGGAAATAAAGTAGAAGCTAAAAAAACTGCAGGCAAAGCTAAAGTACCAACCATACCTTCCACAGGGCCCTTACCAAAAGATTTAAAAAAATGTAAAGATCTTGCAAAAAAAATTGGTTATCCAATTATGCTCAAAGCATCCTGGGGTGGTGGCGGTCGTGGAATGCGAGTGATCAGAAAAGAAACAGAATTAGAAAATCAAATCAACACCGCTAGGAGAGAAGCTAAAAGTGCTTTTGGAAAAGATGACGTATTTTTTGAAAAGTTAATCGAAAAAGCTTTTCATGTTGAAGTTCAGATAATTGGCGATACGCATGGAAATATAGTTCACCTTTTTGAAAGAGATTGTTCTCTTCAAAGACGACATCAAAAGGTAGTAGAAAGAGCTCCTGCTGCCTACCTATCTGACAAAGAGAGAAATGAGATTTGTAACGCAGGTGTTAGAATAGGAAAACAAGTTAATTATTCATGTGCGGGAACTGTAGAGTTCTTAATGGATGCTAAATCTAGAGATTTCTTCTTCATTGAAGTTAATCCAAGAGTTCAAGTTGAACACACTGTAACAGAAGAGATTACTGGTATTGATATAGTAAAAGCTCAGTTCCTCTTAGCAGCTGGTGCTAAAATTGGAGATGATAAATGTGGTGTGCCAACTCAAAAAGACATTCATATGAAAGGACATGCTATCCAATCAAGGGTTACAACAGAAGATGCCGCTAATGATTTTGCTCCAGATTACGGTAAAATTAATGTTTATAGATCTGCAAGTGGCTTGGGAATAAGATTAGATGCTGGAACTGCATCTACTGGTACGGTTATTACTCCTTATTATGACTCTCTTTTAGTTAAAGTAACTGCAAAAGGCCAAACCCCTATTGAAGCAAAGAGACGAATGAATAGAGCATTGAGTGAATTTCGCGTAAGAGGTGTAAAAACAAATATACCTTTTTTATTAAAGTTAATTAACCACAAGGGTTTTGATGTTTTCAAATACCATACAAAATTTATAGATAGTGAAAAAAGTTTATTTCAATTCTCTGGTCGAAAAGATAGGGCAACCAAAACATTAAACTTCTTAGCTGAAGTTATTGTCAACGGTAACCCAGAAGTCGCTAATAGACCAAAATTAAGAGAGACAACACCAGCAAAACTCTCAGATTATGGAATATCTAGATCAAAAAAAGCTCAAGAGACTGTCAATAAAACTTATAAACAAATTTTAGATACTAATGGGCCATCTGCTGTTGCTGAGACTGTGTTAAAAGAAAAACAATTATTGATTACAGACACTACTTTTAGAGACGCTCATCAATCTTTGATTGCAACTCGAATGAGAACACAAGATATGTTAGGCATAACTGACTTATATGAAGAAAGACTCAAAAATTTATTCTCAGTTGAGTGTTGGGGTGGAGCAACTTTTGATGTTGCATTAAGATTTTTAAAAGAGGATCCATGGGAGCGTCTAGAAAAGTTACGTGAACAAATGCCCTCAGCTTTATTACAAATGTTATTCAGAGGGTCGAATGCTCTTGGATATACAAACTATCCTGATAATGTTTTAAGAAGGTTTATACAACTTTCCGCTCAGTCTGGGATTGACGTTTTTAGAATATTTGATGCACTAAACTGGATTGAAAATATGAGAGTCTCTATTGACGAAGTATTAAAATCTGGAAAAATCTGTGAAGCTTCTATTTGTTACTCTGGCGATTTATCGTCTCCAGCAGAGAAAAAATATACACTCGATTATTACTTAAAAATGGCGCAAAAGCTTGAGAAAATGGGAGTTCACTTTCTTGCAATTAAAGATATGGCAGGTTTGTGTAAACCCAAGGCAGCAAAAATTTTATTCAAAGAATTAAAAAGAAGCATAAAAATTCCAATCCATTTCCATACTCACGATACAAGTGGAAATGGTGTTGCAACATTGCTTAATGCTTCGGAAGCAGGGGTAGATATTGTTGATGTAGCAATTGACTCTTGGTCTGGCTTCACATCGCAACCTAGTTTTGGTGCAGTTTTAGAGTCTCTTGATGGCAATAAAAGAGATCCAAAAATTTCTTCTGCTGTTGTCAGAACTGCTGCAAATTATTGGGAAGGTGTTAGAAAACAATATCAACCTTTCGAAAGCAAAACTCGCACTAGTATGTCAGAGGTATATTTACATCAGATGCCAGGTGGCCAGTACACTAATTTAAGAGAGCAAGCAAGGTCAATGGGTATTACAGATGAGAGATGGCCAGAACTTGCATCAATGTATGCCGAAGTGAACAAAATATTTGGTGATGTAATTAAAGTTACACCTATATCAAAGGTTGTTGGTGATATGGCAATTTATATGTTGGCAAATAATATCCAAATTCAAGATGTTTTAGATCCTAAAAAGGATGTTGGCTTTCCTGCATCAGTCATCGAATTCTTTAGTGGCCGATTAGGTCAACCATATAAAGGTTTCCCAAAAGCACTCCAAAAGAAAATTTTAAAAGGAAAAAAACCAATTAATTATAGATTTGGATCAAAGCTACCCTCATTAAAAATTAAAAATAGAACGAAGGAATTGGAAAAGAAGTATAGTGAGACTATTTCAGAGAAAGATACAATTTCACAAATATTTTTTCCTGAGGTTTTTGATGAGTATATAAAACACAAAAAGAAATTTGGTAATACTAGTGTTATCCCAACATCAAACTATTTCTTTGGGATGAATACAGGGGAAGAGATATATGTTTCTATAGAGCCTGGTAAAACACTTATAATAAGATATTTCACTTTAAGTGAGCCAAACGAAAAAGGTTACAGGACAGTATATTTTGAATTGAATGGCCAGGCCAGATCAGTTGACATTAAAGATAATTCCATTGCAGTTGACGATTTAGCTAAAGAAATTGCTGATCCTAGCAACAAAGATCATGTTGCGGCCCCAATACCTGGTTTACTTGTAGACGTTGCCGTTACTGAGGGAATAAAAGTGCCAAAGGGTGCTAAATTATGCACAATTGAGGCCATGAAAATGGAAACGGTTATTTACGCAGACCAACCTGGAATAGTTGAGAGACTTTGCGTAAAAGCTGGTGAAAATATTGAGGCTCAGCAACTTTTATTAATTATAAAATAATTTTTCTCTCAATAATATGATAACAATTTACCGTGGTTAAAAAGATTATAACTGCCAAACACAGAGGTTTTTGTGCCGGAGTTGAGAGAGCCGTTGAAATGGTCGAAAAAAGCCTTTTGAAATATGGAGCTCCGGTTTATGTCCGTCATGAGATTGTTCATAATAAATTTGTTGTCAATAATTTGAGAGAAAAAGGCGTTGTATTCGTAGACTCGCTAGAAGAAATTCCCAAAAATACAAAACAACCAGTAATTTTTTCTGCGCACGGTGTTGCACAAAGAGTAATTAACAAAGCCAAAGATTATAATCTATTATTTTATGATGCCATCTGCCCATTAGTCAGTAAGATTCATAAAGAAATAATTCAATTAGAAAAAAACAAATATAAGATAATTATGATTGGCCATGAACATCATCCTGAAGTTGACGGGACAGCTGGACAGCTAAAGGATATTAGCAATTTAACTTTAGTTCAAAATATTGAAGATGTTGAGAAATTATATTTCCCATCAAATCAAAAACTTGCCTACATTACACAAACAACCTTATCAGTCTTTGATACACAAAGTATTGTTGATGCATTAGAAAAAAAATTTCCTTCAATTCTAGCTCCTAAAAAATCCGATATTTGCTATGCAACTTCAAATAGACAATTATCTGTACAAGAAATGTCTAAAAATGTAGATGCTTTTTATGTGATTGGTGCCCACAATAGCTCCAATTCAATTAGGTTAGTCGAAACTGCTAAAAGATTTGGTTGTAAACATAGTGAACTAGTTGAAAACATAAACGACTTTGATTATTCAAATTTATCAGAATTTAATACAATAGGTTTGACAGCTAGTGCATCTGCTCCTGAGGAACAATTAAATTTATTTATTGATCAGATAAAAAAAGTTTATGCAATCGAAGTTTTAAATTTTAAAGAGGACGAAAATATCACCTTTAAGATACCTAATTTTCTCAATTAAATTTTCTTCTATAAAAGATATCTACTAAAGTCATATGGGGAAGAGTTAATGCTGCTAATCCAATAAACAGTGTCTTTATAAAAGACTCATCGAAAGAAAAACTCTTATGAAGATAGATAATTGCTAAGCTTCCGCCGACCCATGTTAAGATAGTAAAAGAGATTGTAGTTATAGTTATAAATTTGTTATTTGATAGATATTTTGATGTATCTTTTAATATTGATTTAACATGTTTAAAAGTATGAATAAAACAAAAATAGATAGAAAATGCCACGAGCGGTTCTGTTAAAAATATTACCAATAAAATAATAGACATTTCTAAAATCCCCCATCTTAATTTTTTAAATTTAATTGCCAAATATGCATATCTAATCAAAAGAAAAAAGTAACAAATGTAAACAATATATAGATATTCTTGAAATTGATTAAAAGATAGATTTGATAAAAAAGTAAATATCTCAAATGTTTCATTAGTGTGAAAAAAAATAATCCCAAATACAATATTTAAACCATGTGTTAAAGAAACAGACCATTTATATTTCTTTAAGCCTAGATAGGACCAGTCACATAATCCAAAATGAACAATACTCATTAAAATGAATAAAATTAAAGCAATTACGGAAAAGTAAATCCAAAATACAATCACTGCGGCAGAAATAATTAAATATAAGAATACAAATATAAAAAAATCTTTTCTTGTCTTATACCCTAACAGTGCAGCTACAGCTCCGTCAAATGAACCATGCGGCACACCTATGAATGAAACCATGCAAAGAGCAAGTAAAGATATAAAGCTTAATTCATACATTTAATTACGAATGGTGCTTAAGGCACTTTTTATAAATTTAATTTTTGGCATTGACATAATGACCTTTAATTTTGTCGGAAAATCAGCTACACCCATCATAAATGATGCAAATTCATTGCCATTTAAAGAGTAAGCCATATTAATAAAAACCTTCTCTGTTCCACTATTATTTTTTAGATAATTCACAAATACCTTATCCATCCATTTATCAAAATATGAGTGATGAGCTTTATTAATATTTTCAAAATTTAACATTATGTTTTTTAGAAAAAAGGAAAAAGCATACCCAGTTGATATTTTGGTGGCACCACCTCTTGAACCGATATTAATATAATTTTCACTTGATTTGTTTTCAATATCATACATTGGTAAAGCCCCTTTTTCTTCATCAACTATTTTATATTCAGATAAATTTAATTTTGACTCAATGTATTCTAATATCTGTTTTTGATACCAATCATCCTCTTGGATTTCTGAAGAAAAAACTGTTGACTCAACTAACATTCTATTTTCATCTATTGGTAAACAATACATAAAATGTAATCCCATTTTTTGTTCAACACGAAAATCCATTAAGGTCACACTATTACTATTTATCATTTGTTCGGTTTCTATTAGGTATCCAAAAAAATGTTGTTTTATTTTTTTATTTTCTAATTTCGGTGGACGAGAATCATAAATTTTCTTAGCAAAAATTTCCTCACCATTCTCTAGTTTGATTTCATAGTATTTTTTTAAATTCGTAATACTTTGAACATTGAACTCTTTTATTGATAAGTTTTCTAAACCTTTTAAGCAATAATTTTTCCAATCTTGGTATCTTATTGTGCAATAGGGTAAATCCTTAGTTTCATGTTTTATATGATTATTTGTTAAGTAAAAGTTCCAGCAAAACCATTTTTTGTGTGCAAGACAATCAAAATCTCTCATCCAATCTGTTAGCCAAAATGCAAAAAAATTATTTCTTTTGCTATGATAATTTTTATCAATGCCAATTAAACTAATACTTGTTCCCTTATACTTTAATTTTGCAGTAGCAAGGGCACTGGCACCCATGCCCAAAAATGCTACATCATATATTTTCATTTTTAAAAGAGCCCCTAATTGGTTTGTAGGATTTAAAAATATTATTTAAAAATAAAAATTCAGGTATAGAAATTACCGTAATCCATAACTTTTCTAATTTGTTTAAATAAATTCTTTCAAGCTTGTAAACATAACCCCCACTTTTAATCTTTTCTCCAATCCCTTTGTAAATTTTTGCCGCAAAAAATATTGCTATTCTGGTTCTAAGAGGAATAAATTTCATACCAGAAAAACCATTCGCATAGAATTTATCAGAGAGTTCTATTAAATTTTTAATAGATAATTCAATCAATCTTTTTTTTTGATCATCTAACTTATTATCTATTAGGTCACTTATTGAGACTTGTCCTAACCATTCTTTTGGTAGATATAACCTATTCATCTTTGCGTCCTCGTAAATATCTCTTGCAATATTTGTTAGCTGCATAGCAATTCCTAAATCAATAGCATGCTTTCTTGCTTCAGCATCTTTGGTATTAATTATTGGTAACATCATCAAACCCACTGTTCCAGCAACCTTGTATGAGTAATCTATTAATTCTCTCTCATCTGTTACTCTGACGTTTTGCTGATCGCTGATCAAACCATCTATTAGATCCTTTAAAATACCAAGGTTAATATTATTTTTTTTTAAAAAGATATTTATCTCAGAGCTTTCATTTTCTTTTATTTGATTAAATATATTTTTTATTTGAGAAGAGGTATCTAACTTCGAATTATCTGCAACATCATCTAGATATCGACATATGCTATAGAGCCTTGAAGCTGCAATTCTATTTTTTTTTGGTAAAAAAAAACTTGCCCAATAAAAACTTTTACCTTCCGATTTAATGCTATAGGTATTTGTTTTAAATGATGTCACCTTAATGACTAACTTTGAAATCCTTAATTATAAGCTTCTCTATTACCTTAGCAGAGCACAATACGCCAGGTATTCCTGCACCTGGATGTGATCCCGCAGCTGAAAAATATAAATTTGGTATTTTCTTATCTTTGTTGTGATAGCGAAACCATGCCGATTGAGAAAAAATTGGTGCCACGGAAAATCCAGCTCCGTATTTTGATCTATAATCATTTTTAAAATCCTCAGGAGTCATCCAGAATTCTGCCTCAATGTTTTCTTTTAGTCCTGGCATAATAGTTTTATCCAGTGCTTCAACTATTCTATCCTTAAGTTTCGGACCCTCTAAATTCCATTGAACATTTCCTTGAAGATTAGGAACAGGACATAACACATAAAAACTATCACATCCTTCTGGTGCAAAAGTATCATCTGTTGCTGTTGGACGATGAAGATAAAGTGAAAAATCTTCAGTCAAAATTTTTTTCTCAAAAATATCGTGAAGGAGCTCCTTATATCTTTCAGACATCCAAATAGTGTGGTGAGCGACATCAGAGAATTTTTTCTTCGATCCAAAAAAAAGAACATAAAGACCCATAGAGTAATGTGTAAATTTTTTAGGTTTGAGAAGGCTATCTCTGGAGTATTCTGATGGTAACATTTCACTGTAAACTGTAGGGGGATCTGCATTACAAATCACAAGATCCGCAGGTATTTTTTTTCCATTATTAAGCACCACGTTTTCTGCTTTACCATTTATAATAGAAATTTGCTCTACATCGGTTTCTTTATTAATAGTAATACCCTGTCTTAACATTAAATTTTCTAACTCTCTAACAATTTTACCTGTGCCTCCCATGCAAAAGTACACCCCCCACTTTCTTTCAAGATAGTGTATTAATGCATATATAGATGTTGTAGTGAACGGATTGCCTCCAACTAATAAAGGATGTATCGAAAATGCCTTCCGCAGATACTTATTTTTTAATTTGCTATTTACCAATTGACTGACTGTTAAATAACTTTTTAGTTTTATTAACGACGGTATTTGCTTTGCCATTTCCCAAAAGGAAATAAATGGCTTATCTGATAATTTTTCGAAACCTATCTCAAAAATATCTTTTGAAGTTTTTAATAATTTGTCATACCCATCAACATCATTTTCATCAAATTTTCTTATTTCATTATTTGTATCTTCGATAGATGGTCGATAATCAAAAGTTTTTCCATTGTGAAAGTAAAATCTGTACCAAGGATCTAAGGATTTAAAATTTAAGTAATCTTTTAATTTTTCACCAAATAATTCAAAAAGTTCTTCAAATAAAAAGGGCGCTGTTATAACAGTTGGTCCAGCATCGTGTCTATAACCATCTTTCTCGAAAACTCTTGCTCTTCCGCCAAGCATGTTTAGTCTTTCAAGCAGCGTGACATCAAAACCAAGTTTTCTGCATCTCAAGGCAGCAGCTAGTCCTCCAAAACCTCCACCAATAACTACAACTTTCTTACTCAAGATAGTTAAAGTATATGAAATTTAGACAAAAAAAAACCAGGCAAGTTAGCCTTGCCTGGTTTAAATAGGTTATGAAGCTTTATTAAGCTTTTTTGCCTGAAGATGCTACAGCAGCAGCCCAAATAACTGCGACAAAAGCAATCTTATTCACAACGTCAGCAACGTTATAGATAACGTTTAGAGTTACAGCATCAGCTCCTCCAGTTAAGTAACCAAAGAAATATCCTAATGGATAAATTGCCCAACCAACTGTAACGATCCATCTCATTGTGTTGAAAGCTGTCTGAACAGCTGCAGGACATTTGTCAGCAGCAGCTTTACCAGCTTCACCAGCAAAAATTTCATATAAAATGTATGCCCAACCAGCTAGACCTACAATGAATCCTGCCCATGCGTTGATGAAGCCAGCTTCACCTGCATAACCAGCAACAAGCATCACTAAAGTACCGATTAACAGTCTCCAGAAAATACCAGCTGACACTGCAGCAACTGCAGCAAGGATAATGTAGAATTCAATCATCTGTAATGGAACAGTGATTAACCAGTCAACATATCTATAAACAGTAGGTGTATCACCTGTTGTTACCCATACTTCTCTCATATAGAAGTAGTGTACTGCGGCAACTAGACAAACAAGACCACCAAGTGCAAGAGATGTCTTCCACTTACCTGATACATTGTTAGTTTCTAGAAAAAAGAATGCAGTAGCGGCAACCATACACATTGAGATAACCCAAAAAGATATCCCAACAAAGTCGTCTGGCGCTAAGCCAACACTTGCAGAAGCTATTCCTGGCAGTGCTACAAGAGCAGCTGTTGGGATAGCCATAGATTTTAAAAACTTAATCATTGAGTACTCCTTTTCTTAAGTTCTAAAACTTATAACAGAATCCTAAATGTAAGGATTTGTTAATTTCAGGGGATTATAGGTATAAATTGCAAAAAAAAAATACCTAATATGACTTTTATTAATATATTTTGGGAGTATAGTGGGTAAAAAAATGGCTATTTTTCAAGATAGTGTACTGTTTAATGGGTTTTTATTCTTTTTATCCACACTATTGCTATGGATAATACTGAAATTCAATAAAAGCTTCATAAATAACAAAAAAACTAAGAAAATCATTAATTTCTTTGTTTACCTTGTTTTTATAGGTGTAATTGTATTCATTTTCGATAATCACACCTCTCATTACTTGGATAGCTTGTAATTAAATGAAAATAAATGAAAACTTCGACAAAAAGCAAATCAAATCATTTTCTTTGAATTTTGATAAAAAGCTTATTAGACATATCCAAAGATTAAAGTCACCAGATAAACGAATTAAAAAGGCAATGACTTATTTTGCCAAAACTGGTGGAAAGAGGATTAGACCGTTCTTGCTTTATCGAATGGGTTTATATTTAAATATAATGCCGAAAATATTAGATGACTTTGCCCTTTCGATAGAATGTGTTCACCTGCACTCATTAATACACGACGATTTACCGTCTATGGATAACGATGACTATAGAAGGGGCAAATTAACTGTGCACAAAAAATTTGATGAGGCCACTGCTGTCTTAGCGGGAGATATGTTTCAGGTCTTGTCAGTAAAAACGTTAGTAGAGTCAAAAAATCTCTCTGATAATCAGAAAATCAAATCAATACAGATGCTTTCAAAAGCAAACGGTATGCAGGGCTTAATAGCTGGACAATCCATGGATATTTACATGAAAAAAAATTCTACCATAAAGGATATAGAGAAAATGCATCATCTAAAAACTGGTGCATTATTTAGCTTATGCTTCAATCTTCTTCTAAACGTAAAAAAATTAAATGAAAATAAAAAGAGAGAGCTAAAAAAAATTGGAGATACAATTGGAAAAATTTTTCAAGTTACTGATGATATGCTTGATAGATGGGGAAATGAGAAAAAAGTTGGAAAGAAAATTAAAAAAGACTCACAAAAAGCAAATATTGCTTATAAGCTTAATCGCACTGAATGTATTAAGTATTTAAAACTGATTCAAAATAGAAATTACAAAACAATGCAAAATTTCTTTAATAAAAAGAGGGAACCCTTGCTATATATGTCGAGTCTTGTTAATTTTATAGTTAATCGTATTAAATGAAAAATCATTTTTATAAATATGAAAGAGCACATAGCCAATGACAATAAATGAAAATGATTTAACGAATGCTCGTATTGCTTGGGGAGAGAGCATGATTGCAATTTCACAAGCTTATGAAAAAAAAGGTATTGATCAAGCTACTTTAGTTGCAAATGAAATGTTAGATAATCTTTATGGGTTTGAGTTAGGATCAGTATTATTTAAACCAACTCTTAGTGGCGGTAATCAAACATTTCGATTAAACAAAGAGGGAGCACTTTCATACTTTGTTGGAAATAACCCAAAGTACCCAACAGACAGTGGCTTTGGAATTAAAGATTGGCTCGAAGTCAAATCAGAAACATCATCTGTGTTTATAGATCAAAATGTAGCAATGTGGATGGGTTGGGTAACGTTGATAAACAAAGAGGGAACCTCTGTCAAAGTTGATAAGAGCTGGGGATATAAAAAAACCGAAAATGACATATTAAAAATAGTTTTGCATCACTCTTCACTTCCTTATAAAGCCTGAGTAACTATTTATTTTTAGAAAATTCGAAACTCATTTAACTTTTTTAAATAGAGTAAGTTTTTTTAAATTCTTTTAATGTAAATTTAATTATCGTTAACTTTTACTATATGTTCTATTGGTTTTCCTTTAATAGTAAACTGATCATGGAGATAGGAATGAATTGTAATTTTGATAAAGTTTTCTTTCAGATTAAAAAAACGTTGAGGTACGTGTACCCAGTCAGAATAAATTCTTGTAATTCTTATATCATTTATAAAAAGCTGTAAATATCCGGAGTTTGAAATATTTTCACCTCCAATTCCTGAAGGGTTTAAGTTAAAATTTTTTAAATCTATAAAAATATTGTAACCATCAATTTTATCTTTGATGACTGTTAAATTAATTGAAGGGTAAGGTTTATCAGCATCTATCTTATTTCCTGGATGATGAGCAAAACAATTTATTGAGAAAAATAAAATAAATATCCCATACTTAAATTTCATAATTAAGAATTATATTATTTATTATTTAACTATTATCTATTTTAAATATCAGTACACAAATCTTTTGAGTATGTTTCGATAAACAAATTCTTTTTATAGTTGTAAATCGTAATATTTATTATTGTTTTATCTACAGATCTGTTTTGTATAAAGATTCTACAATTATCAGTGTTATATCTGTGGAATTCATAAACACTCTCGATTTTTGAAAAATCAACTTTTCCATAATTTAAAATTAAATCATTTAGTGATTTATTTAAAAATAGTTCTACACCTATGAAATGCTCAACAATTTCATCGCTTTCCTCAACAGTTTCCTCTACTTTAGGGGTATATATAATTTTAGGTACAGGCTCTGGTTTTATTACTTTCTCTTCTACATCAGTTGTTTCACAGCCTGTTGCTATAATCAGAAAAGAAATAAAAATAAAATATTTAGATAATTTAACTAAATTCATCAAACTCTTAAATCAATAAGAACACAAATTGCTCATGCAATTTCTATATTAAAAACACGATAAGACAATCAAAACAAATCTCCAACATACTTTTTTCATCTAAATATTTAGTTTATAATCATCTTTGTGAGAATTAAATACGAGCAACCGTCTGTTTGCCATCAATCATATAAAAGTGTTCTAGGTCAAAGACCAATTTGGGATTGGAGGCACGATAAGCTGTTATGGGTGGATATTTATGAAAATAAAATAATTGAAACTGATCAAGATAATAACGAAGAACGTCAATATTCAGTACAAGACGGTGTCACCAATATTCTTTTACAAGATAATAAAAATTATATCATGAGTTCATACGACTCTCTTTATTCAATTCATCCCTCAATATCTAAAAAACAGCTTCTAACAAAGATCAATTTTGATAGTCCAAATAACAGGATTAACGATGCAGACATAGATTTAAATGGACAAATTTGGATATCAACAATGGATATTCAACAAAAGTCTCAGACTGGAAAAGTTATATGTCATGACTCCAATTTAAAACCAATATACTCAGATAACTCCTATATTATTTCAAATGGACCAGTTTTTGACTACGAGAGAAATGTAGGTTATGTAACTGACTCTATTAAAAGAATTATTTATATTTTTTCTATCAATGATTTGTCAGGCAATGGAATAAATAAAAAAGTTTTTCTTTCCATGAACAAAATCGATGGAAATCCAGATGGAATGACAGTTGATAAAAATGGTAACTTATGGGTAGCAATGTGGGGAAGTGGCAAAGTTTGTTGTTTTGATAAAAAAGGTTCACTTAAATTAATTTTACAACTTCCTGTTTCAAAAGTAACAAGTTGCACTTTTGGTGGGAAAAATCTCAATGAGCTTTTTATTACAACTGCATCTGTTGGTCTCAACGACATTGAAGCAGAAAGACAACCGCACGCAGGAAAACTGTTTAAGTTTGTTACCCAAGAACAAGGTTATGCTTCAAATTGTTATAGATCTGAAAATATCCCCGATTTGTATCATTAAGTATGAAATTTAATCAATCTCAGATTAGCGAAATAATTCAAATGGCTTGGGACGATCAAACAGATTTTAGTCATATCAAAAAAATTTATGAAATTGATGAGGGTGATGTTAAAAAAATTATGAAAAAAAATATTAAACAAAAAAGCTATGAAATTTGGAGAAAGAGGATTCACCAAAGAAGTGCCCAAAAGACACAACTAAAAGGAAAAGATTATGTCTAAAGCATTATTTGGTGCAGGATGTTTTTGGGGGCCTGAAAAAAAATTTTCTGAGATCAAAGGTGTGATTGAAACCCAAGTAGGCTACTCTCAAGGCTTAACTGATAAAACTTCTTACGAAGAAGTTTGCAAAGGTAATACAAACCATGCTGAGGTCGTTTTCTTAAAATTTGATGAAAATCTCGTTTCATATACCAACCTTGTGGAGTTTTTTTATCAAATTCATGATCCGACAACTTTAAATCAACAAGGCCCAGATCGAGGATCTCAATACCGATCATTGATAGGCTATTATGACGAAACTCAATGTGAAATAGCAAAGCAGATCACAGACAAATTGAACGAAAGTCAATTTAACCAAAAAATTACTACGATTATAGAGCCCGTCAAAAATTACTGTCCCGCAGAGGATTACCATCAAAAGTATATGGAAAAAAAATACTCATTTTTAAATTTTTAATTTTTAAATTGGAGAGTAGGGATAAATTATTTTTGGGAACTTATAATTAGATTTTTTCTTATAATGATTTTTGATAAAATAATTTGATTTCAATTTTGTTGGAGAAATAATTTTATTTTTAATAAACGTAAATTCAGAAATTTTTTTTAGTTTTTCTAATCCATTTCCTATTAAAAAATAGTTTTGTCTCAATATATCCTCAAGGTCAGAGTCAATTTTTAAAGTTTTTGTCTTTCCAATTAACTTGCCTGATGTATCAATCTTTTGAATAGCTAAATCTCTTCTATTTGTGTCAATCACACACAAGACATTTTTAGTAATTTTTTTGTTAATACCTAAAAAGAAATGCTCAAAGATAGAATAACCCACAATTTCTACTTTATGATCTATAAAAAAGCCTTTCATAAGTGAGTGACAATTTCTTATTGCTGTAAAGCGTGCTGGTCCATAATTTAAATGCAATTTTTTGATATGATCAGCCTTTATTTTTGTTTTAGTTACTAAGTTTTGTAGTAATTCCGATAATATTTTTTCATGTCCATACTCACTTTTTACAGTTTTATCCCAAATGATTTTTTCATTTTTAAATAAAGTAATTGAACAGTATGATAAAGAGCTATCGATGCCGATTTCAAAATTTTTTACTTTACTGATCATTTTTGTGTCAAATTTTACTTTTCCAATAAGTACATCCTATGCAACAAGTGTGAATGATACAATTCCAAATAATATTCTAATGTATCATCGATTTGGTGAAAATAAGTATCCCTCAACAAATATACGCGAAGAGCAATTAGTAAGTCATCTAGAGTATTTAAAGGATCAAGGGTTTAATTTTATTTTAGCTAAAGATCTTTTGTTTGAAGATAAATTACAAAAAAAAACTATTTCAATAACTGTAGATGATGCTTATTTATCATTTTTTGAGGTGGGATTACCTATTTTTGAAAAGTATGAGATACCAGTCACTCTTTTTTTAAATACAGAAAACGTTGGTGGACAAAATTATATGAATTGGACTCAGCTTAAAAGTGTACTAAGTCGTGGTGTAGATATTCAAAATCACACACACTCTCATTCAAGTTTATCTAGTCTTAGTGAAATTGAAATTGTAAATGAAATAGAAAAATCTCAGGATCTTATTTTTGAAAATTTAGGTATTACTCCAAATTTATTTGCTTATCCTTTTGGTGAAAATAGCACCATAGCTCAAAAAGTAGTTTCTCAGTATTTTGATGCAGCATTTGGACAACATTCAGGTGCCTTTTCAATTAATCAAAAATATTTTATTCCAAGATTCCCCCTAAATGAGAATTACGGATCAATTAATCGAATAAAAGACGCATCAAGTGTTTTACCTTTCAATAATGTGCTTATTGAACCAAGCAACCCTTATCAAAGTGAGCCTATCAGTAGATATGCTTTAGATTTTAACGAGGACTCTTCGAACATAAATTGTTTTATAAGTGATTTTCAAGGATCATTTAATCCAACAATTACAAATCTTAATAATAAATTATTAGTTGAGCTTAATCGTTTACCTGTAAAAGGTAGACTTAGGTTCAATTGCACAAAAGTTAATAATGGTATTTTCTGGTTTGGCTATCAATACTTAGTTAATTAAATTTAAATCGATCAAATTCTTGAAGATTATTTGAAGCAATGATCAGCTCTAATTTATCGACATATTTATCGCCGATTTCAGCATAGGCTGCTAAATATTTCACTTTCATACTAATAGGGTCTGTGTATTTTATGCGCTCATCAATTCGTCTAATGACACGAAAATTATAATAAGCTTGATGAGTATTGATGTTAAACATATACGCTTCAACACTCTCTGATAAATTTTTAAATTTTAAAACTGCGTGAGATTTATCCTCATCCCTATCTTGAGGAATGATTCCTTTGTCTTCACTTGTAGTCCACTGACCATAAAGAGCATTACCCTCAGTTGCAAATCTAGACTGTCCCCAACCACTTTCAATAATTGCTTGTCCAAGAGCTAGTGACACTGGAATAATATTAATACGTTGTTTAAGTTTTCTAAAAAGTTTTGTGTTAATTTCGCTATAATCTAATTTATATTTTTTTGATAACCTAATAATCTCGTCAGTTTCGTTTTTGTTTAATTCTTTTCTGGCAAATTTTTTTTCTATATTGATTACCATTCTTCGTTCTTGCATAATTGAGTTATTCGAATTGTAAATCAAAGGAAGTGTTACGAGGTAAAATAGTTTTTTCTTTGTTGGAACATCTTGTATTTCTGAAAAATCATCAGGTAATTCTGATATTACAGGAAGATGACCAATATTTTCTTGCGTTAAAATTTCAGGAATAAAATTATTTTTTTTATAATATTTATTTAAATCAACCCAATTATGAAATTCTCCAGCGTTAAGAGATGAATTTAATAAAATTCCAAAAAAAAAAACTAAAAGACTAGACTTCAACGGGTCGTACTTCACGGACTTCAGGAATATAATGCTTTAGCATATTTTCAATTCCCATTTTTAAAGTTGCCGTTGAACTTGGACATCCCTGACAGGCCCCTTGCATTTGTAAAAATACAACTCCCTCATTATATTTGTCAAATATGATATCTCCACCGTCCATAGCAACAGCTGGTCTTACTTTACTATCTAGAAGTTCTTTGATCTTTTTTACAACATCACTATCGTTCTCATCAATTGTATGTCCAGTTGATGCAGATTGCTCTGAGATAATAGGTTTGTTCATTGTAAAGTGCTCAATGATACAACCCAAAATTGCAGGTTTCATAAGCGTCCAATCATTATCTTTGCCTTTGGTTATAGTGATAAAGTCAGACCCAAAAAAAACACCCTCAACACCTTTAATATTAAACAAGTTCATTGCCAAAGGTGAATTTGAGGCAGACTCTTGGTTTTGATAGAACATAGTTCCATCTTTCATGACCTCTTTTCCTGGCAAAAACTTTAAGGTTGCAGGGTTAGGCGTTGGTTCAGTTTGTACGAACATTGCTAATAATATGTCTATAAAATTGGAAATTTCAAGCCAAAGTGTCTATCTAAAACCGACTATCTTATAGACTTCTTTGAGAATAGGGCCTGCAATTGTGGATGCTTTTTCGCTGCCCATATCTAGGACTTTATTTAATTCATCCTTATTATTGAGAAGATTTAATATCTCGGTTCTAATTGGTCCTATGACTTGAATTAATTTGTCTGCAAGGTCATTTTTTAGTTTTGAGTATTCTTTGCCAGCATAACTTACCAGAGTTTTTTCGATACTTTCATCTGAACAAGCGGACAAAATATTGATTAAATTTAAGCATTCAGGTTTATTTTGTAATTGATCCTTGTCATCAGGAATAAGGTCTGAGTCAGACTTTGCCTTTTTTATTTTAGAACTTATATCATCATCACTATCAGTTAATAAAATTCTAGAAAATTCAGATGCATCAGATTTTGACATCTTTTTAGTTCCATCTCGAAGGCTCATTACTCTTGTCGCATTTCCATAAATAAGTGGTTCTGGCAGTGGAAAGAAGTCTACTTTAAAATCATTATTAAATTTTTGTGCAATGTCTCTTGACAGTTCTAAATGTTGTTTTTGATCATCACCTACGGGAACATGCGTTGCAAGGTAAGCAAGAATATCTGCAGCCATTAAGTTTGGGTAAACCATTAAGCCAACACTTACGTTTTCTTTATTCTTCCCAGCTTTATCTTTGAATTGTGTCATTCTATTTAGCCAACCAATTCGACTGACACAATTAAATACCCAAGCAAGCTGAGAGTGTTCTGCTACACTTGATTGTTGAAAAATAATTTGTTTTTTATAGTCCACTCCTGCTGCAATAAACGATGCTAATACCTCAAGTGTGTTTGAGCGAAGCTCAGTTGGATTTTGCTCAACAGTAATGGCGTGTTGGTCTACAACACAATAAATACATTCAAATTCTTTTTGAAGCTCTACAAAGTTTTTTATCGCACCAAGATAGTTACCTAAATGCAGGGTTCCTGTTGGTTGAACACCAGAAAAAACTCTTTTTTGGAAACTGCTCATATTCAAATACTATTAAAATTGATATCAGAATTATTTAATAATATCGAGGGACTAAAATTGACTAACATAAAAAACCTAAAAAATAGACATCAAATCCTTTTCAATTGATTTGAGTAATTTTTCATCTTTGATTTTTTGGTTATTGCTATTCGTTAATTGAAAAATATCGAAAACCTTTTCACCGTATGTGGAAATTTTTGCTGATTGGACACTTATTTTTTTGTCATGAAATACTCCTAAAATATCCATTAATAATCCAGGCCTATCGCCAGATAATATTTGAAAAGTAGTGACTTGCTTACTCATATCGTTATCAATTGTAATTTGAGGATTTACAGTAAGTTTTTGTAGACCTTTGGTAAATGACCGTAAGGGTTTAAAATCTTTTTGATCAAGAGCACTCATTACATGTTTAGCTGCTCTTTTTTGTTCGCTTAAATCTAAAACACCTTTATTCAAAAAATTGGTTACCCAAAACACATCAATTACTTGATTGTTATTTAAAGATATTATTCTAGAACTAAGAATATTCGATTGAGAATGTGTAAACCCCGAAACAATATCTTTTAAAATTCCTGGTCTATTTTTACTTGTGACAACAACAGCACTATATTCTTTATTTTCATAATTAAGAAAATTTACAGAGTTAATAACCTTTGCTTTTTTATTTCTTTGGTAAATTTTAAAGATATCGACAATCATTCTTGATGGAAAGGCTTCCCAGAATTGATTTGGAAATTCATTTATCGAATTTTTTATAAACTTTTTTAAATTAACATCAGATTTTTGTAATACTGATTTCTTTAAAGATTCTTGAACAGAAGTAGAATAAGTTTTTGTATCTAGACCTCTTTGCAGAAAATCTCTTGCGTTATAAAATAAACTTCTAAGCAGGCTTATTCTCCATTCGTTTAGAACGTTTGGTCCAACAGAGGCAATGTCACATAAGGTAAAAAGAAACAATGAGTTTATTTTTTCTTCTGTGTTTGCAATAGAAGTAAATTTAGCAATTGCCTCAGGACTTTGAGTGTCATTTTTAAAAGCTGTATCGCTCATTGCTAAATGGTTTTCAACTAACCACAATGTCAATTCTTTCACCTCTTCTGATACAGGAAGTCTTTTTAGGATCTTGTTGGTTAACTCTGTTCCATAAACAGAATGATTTTTTGGCCCCTTCTTTCCAATGTCATGAAATAGTAAAGCGATGTGAAGGGCTTCTCTTGAGGATAACCTGCTATATATTTCATTATAAAAAGATTTTTGTCTTAGCTCATTTAGGTTGTGCAGTGTTAATAGTAAGTGTTCGTCGGTGGTGTAGTGATGATAAATATCAAACTGCACTTGTCCCCAAACTCTGCCAAACTCAGGAAATATTTCGCTAAATAGCTGGGTATCATTAAAATCATGAAGGGCTTGTATAGGATTTTTTTTGGAGACGACAATATTTAAAAATGATTGGAGGTGCTGTTTATCTGTGGTTTTTTTTAAAACTTTTCTTTTTTCCTCGACGGTCTTTAAAAAGCGAGGATGAATGAGTAAATTATGTTCCAAGGATTTTTCAAAGACGTTTGCCCATTTTAGTTGAAGGTTTTTAGCGGTATTATTTTTTAAATTCAGAAAACCTTTTTCAATTATAAATTCTTTTTCTAATGATTTAGTTTTAGTAGGTTTTCTTTTATAAATTGTTTTGATTATTAAATCCTCTGGAAGCTTTGAATAAAAGGTTCTTAAGAGAGAATTAATCTTTGCAACATTCACAAACAAATCTTTCATAAAAATCTCCACTCCTTTTTCCTTCTTTTTATCTTTGTAAGAGAGTTTTTTTGAAATTTTTAATTGATTTTCAATAGATAAAACATCGCCTTTGCTTTCGTTAAACAAATGAATAAATGCTCGAATGGTTAAGAGAAATTTCCAAGCATTCTTTAATTCTTTAATTTCCTCTTTGGTATAGATATTAACAGACGTTAAGTCTTCTAATCTATAAATATTAAACATAAAGATTGATACCCACAGTATGGTATGAATATCTCTAAGACCCCCAATACCCTCTTTGATATTCGGCTCTAATTTACTTTTAATTCCTATTCGATAGTCATGTCTTTCAACTAACTCTATAAGCTTTAATTCGCTGAGCTTTAAGGGATTTTGTTTTCCAATTAAAATCTTAATGGACCTAACAAACTCACCATATTGAATTTCATCACCAATAATAAAACGAGTCTCAACAAATTTTGTAATTGTCTTTGTATCTTTCTTAGAATCAATTAATGCCTGTTTAATTGTTAAGAAAGATATTCCAACTTCTAATCCAATATCCCACAGTGTGTTATTTAATTGAGTAATAAAATCTCTCATATTTTTATTAGATTTTTTATAAATAAATAGTAAGTCAACATCACTTTTTGGTGACAAGTCATGTCTGCCGTACCCACCTACAGCGATTAAAGAGAAATCTTCTATTGGATAAATATTATAAATTCCTTTAACTATTTCTTTTACAACTGTATCCACAAGATCTGTATGATTTTTATTAAAATAGAAGCCATCATTAGTTGATGCTAATTTTTGAAATAATTTAACCTTATTTGATTGATACTTCTTTTTTATTTGAGAGATATCTTTCATTAATAAAACTTTAACATTGTATATATGTAATGGTCTCAAGAATCAATTTATGTCATCAATAACTGTTTCAGACGTAATTAGTACTATTCTTCGAGGGCTGAGAGATGTTTATTTTTTGATTAGCTTATATGAATCTACCTCATCAAATAAAAAAAAAATAATCTGTTACCCTAGAAGGCCTTTGAATCCACTTTATACTTTAGCTAAAGTTAGATGGGGCTTGCCAGTTAGGTTTACGTCCTCCCCAGAACTAGCTGACATAGAATTATATTTTTATGACAAAACTAATAGTAACTACCAAGTCTCTGGAAATCCAAAAAAAATAGTAATAAATAAAAATTGCACTGACATCAGTAAATCTAATGTTGATAAAGTTTTCTTAGAGATTTTTGGTTATTCTCTGAGCTTAGATCCAAAAAACTTTCATGGTTCAATTTTAGAAAAATCAGAGCAAAATGCAAAACATGACGGGAAGATTATAAATAGTTCTTCGTTAGGATTTAAAATTTATAAAAATAAGGTTTACCAAAAATTAATTAATAATATTTATAACGAATTTGCTATCGATTATAGGGTCGTATGGGTTAAAGATGAAATTGTATTAGCTTACGTGAAATTTGCTCAAAAAGAATATCGCTTTAAATCTAAAACTGTTTATTCAAAAATAGTCTCAATTTGTTCTTTATTTGAAAATGAAGAGATTAGTTTAATAAATGAATTTTGTAAAAAATTTAAACTAGATTTTGGGGAGTTAGACATTTTAAGAGATAGGGATACGAAAAAAATTTACATTGTTGATGTCAATAAAACTGCTTGGGGTCCGCCAGATAAGATTTCACTTGAGGATGGAAAAAAAGCTATTGCACTTATTAATGACAAGTTTAGAAAAAGCTATTTAATCTAACCCTCCCTATTAATTTAGAGAGGGTAAAATAAATATTACTAATCAATTATAACTTCGTAAATAGCAGTTGAACCCGAAAGTTCATAGGCTCCAATCAATAAAGGAGTTCCTTTTCTGACATGATAAAGTGGAGGTGTCTTGTCGGCAGGTATAAAAACTAATGATTCAGGAGATATGTCACCACCAGTTTGTTTTGTACCATCTCCAAAAAAGTTTCTACCATTAAAATATCCAAGAAATTTTGGTTTTACCATACCAGTAATATCGTACATCATGATACCGCCCTGTCTTTCAAGACCTACAAAAGCTATTGTTCTTCCATCAATTTCTCCAACTGTAAGAGCCTCTGGCTCTGCACCTTTATCGTCACTTCTGTCATCAAAAGATCCCGCATCCTCATTCCAGTTAAAAAAACCTGAAAACGCTGTTCTAACAGCAATATCATTACCGCTATCATAAATAATTTGTCCGGTATTACCGTCTAAAATTGAAAAAGATCTTCCGCCGTAGGTATAGATTTCTTCATAAAAACCGTCACCATCAGCATCTCCCATAGTAGTAGTTGTTTTTAACCTACCGAGATTTGATTTTTTTTGTAGCTCTGAGGCATTAGGAAAGACTGAAGGGTCTAAAGTTAAATCAGCGACCCTTACCTCTTCTGAGAATCCATCGTAATCTTTTGCATCTCCCTCATTAGCCATTAAAACATAATCATACATTTCACCATTAATCTCTTTACTGACAACTACCATGGTGTCTGGTTGATACATTCCTTTAACCGGCCAAGGCTGTATATTAACTCTGTTATCCTTATTCGAAGCATCAAGAGCGGACTGAGACCAATCTTTATAGCCTAAACCAAAGTAATCAGTAACTATGCCCAAACTAATATCTATCTTTGCAATAACGTTATTTTCTTGAAGAGCTACATAAGCTCTTTTAGAGTCACCGCTAACTGCTATAAACTCTGGTTCAGCATCATACAAAAAAGATGATCCAGGTTTTACAATTCTGCCACCCTCTGGAGCCCCATTGTAATAAAAGTTTATATTTCTGATTTTATCTTCACTAGGGCCAACAAACCATTTGTTTAAATCAATAATTGAAACAGATCCTTTGGGATCAACAGTGTAGTCATCATTTGGCTCACCCTCATTGGCGACCAATGCATATTTCCCATCCGGAGTAAATACAACATTATCAGGCAGCGCACCTACTGAGTACCCAAAAGCCAATTTTAATGTATTAAGATTATAGAACAAAACAGCACCATTGTCTTGTTTGTCTTCTGCCTCGATTGCTAAAGCAAGCAAACCTGCTTGTTCTGAAACAGCAACACTGTTTATTCCACCAACACCTGCTCTTGGTTTGATTGAAATTAATTTTTCTGTATATGGTAATCTTGTAATATCTAAAACATCTATAGATTTTGTTAGATTGTTTGTTACAAATATTCTGTTTCTTTGAGAGTCGTAAGCTAAAATTTCTGATCCACCTTCGTCCCATGAAAAAGTTGAATAGCCTGAGATTTTATTAAGTTCCAATGCATTTACATTGAAAAAAACAAAGCTTAAAAGCATTGATAATAATAATTTCATTATTTTTTCTCCAAATACCAAAGAATATTAGATTTATTGATTATGTAATTTTAATTAAAAAAATATTAATCTAATATTAAAATTTTCTAATTAGGTTATAAAGCTGTTCAGTTTTGCCTGATTTTGGTACTTTTTGAATAGACGAAACCTTTTTTTGCTCTGCCAATGTTAAAGATTTAAGATCAAGCTGTTTTAATAAAAAAGAAGAACCCTTAGTTATAGAGTATAAAAAATTTAATACACACCCAATCTGATAAGCTAACTTTTTTTCGTCACTTGATAAATAAGATAAATAGGTACTTAATTCTTTTTCAATAACCCTTTGGTCTAAGATATTTTTCGTGTGCCTTAAATACACTAAATATGCAATAAATACTTTTTCTGATTGTTCTATTCCTACTAGAGGACTATTTAATATTAGGTTGAATGCATAAGAAGCTCTAATTTTGGCTGTTTGCTCCCATCCCAAATCTGAAATAATGCATGAGAGTTTTATTACTCTCAGTTGGTTAGGGGACATTTTTAAATTTATAAATTTTAAATAAACATTTTTAATCCAAGCAAAAGTCTTTTTATTAAATATTAAAAAACGACATCTACTTTTAGCTATTAATTCTAAAGAAATTTCAGTTGGATCTAAAAGCCTTTGCTTTTTGGGAAGATTTTCGTAAATGAAACCCTCTCTAATCCCGTATCTTGGATAAATAAACTGCTCGCAGTTTGATAATTTTAACACCTTGTCCAATACTTCTATTGCAATATGAATATGTTTTATTCTGTCGACAGAAATTTTCGGAATTTTTTGTAGGTCGTCAATCCCAATTTTTTGTAATTCTGATTTTAATTCATAAAAATTTTTCCGAGAGATACTCAAGTTGTGTATTTCATTAAAGGGCAATTTATTAAAATAAATATAACATCTTGCAATTGTCCTAAATGCTCCACCAATTAAATAGAAGATTTTTTGATTTTTATGTTTTGAATTTATTTCTTTGTTAATTTTTTTATGCTCTTTATGTTCTTTAGTGAAGTTTAATATACCCAAAGGAAAAGAAGATATATTTTTAATTTTATGTGGTGTTATTTGTGCTAATTCAAGACTGCCACCTCCCATATCAATAATGGTCCCATTGGCCCTAGGTATTGCAGAACGAACGCCTAGTGTGGCATAGGAGGCCTCTTGTCTTCCAGATAAAGTTAAAACTTTTCCCTTAAAAACTTTTTGTATCTTATTTGTAATTTGTTTTTTGTTAGAAGCATTTCGAATTGCTGCAGTACACAAAGCGACAGAGTGGTTAGGTTTTATTTCTTCAATTATTGAGTTAAAAAAAATTATTGAGTTGATACATTTTTTTTCAGCCTCTTTGCTGATCAATTTTGTTTTTGGAAGGTATTCACCTAACCCACAAAAAAATTTTTTATTATAGAGCACATCAGGGCTTCTCATATTGCCCCTAAATACACACAATCTTACTGAATTTGACCCTATATCTATTACTGCAATAGAATCTTTTTTATTAAGCATATTATATTGCATATATTTAACAGATGATTGAAAAAAAACTATTTTTATTACGTCACGCTAAATCCTCTTGGAAAAATTTAGAATTAGACGATCATGAAAGACCATTATCTGAGAGGGGGATTTTTAGTTGCAAAGTAATGGCAACGCATATTTTTAAAAAACTAAATTTTAAAGATATCTCAATTTTTTCATCGAATTCAAAAAGAACACAAGAGACTTGCAAAAAAATATTTAAAGACTCAATTAAAGTTAATTTTGAAAGTGAACTATATACTTTCAACTTTAACGATTTAATTAAATGGATAAAAAAAATTAAAATTAACAAAAATTTAATGATAGTAGGTCATAATCCAGCTTTGATTGATTTAATTAACTATATTGCAAAAGATAAAATAATAAAATTTCCAACATGTGCATTTTGCGAGATTAATCTATATATTAATTCCTGGAGTGAGATAAAAAAAAATACTGGTGAAATTAAAGAACTACAATTAGTAAAAAGACTTAAAAGTTATAATTACAAGAATGAATAAGTATTTTAATAGAGAAATATCCTGGCTAAAATTTAATGAGAGAGTAAATGAATTATCCTATGATAAAAACGTCCCAATTTTAGAACGACTAAATTTTATAAGTATTGCTGCATCAAACTTAGATGAATTTTTTTCAGTAAGAGTGGCTGGATTAATTGAACAGTTAAAACTCACTCCTAATAAAAAAAGTTTTGATGGAATGAAGATTGAGGATCAAATTAAAATTGTTGACTCATTAACAAGAGGTTTGATTAAAAGGCAAAATGAATCGTATGGTCAAATTGAAAAAGAATTAAAAAAAAATAAAATCTATATTTTAAGAGATAAGTTTTTAAAAAAACATTTGTCCCACATAAAAAATTATTATTTGAATGAAATTATTTCGATTCTGACACCAATTACAGTTGATAGCACACACCCTTTGCCCTTTATACCAAATTTAAGTTTGTGTCTTATCGCTAAAATTAAAAATAAAAAATCAAAAAAAGAATTTATCTCAGTTATGAGAGTATCAGATTTAAAACAACGCTTTCTTAAAATTATTGATAAACAGGGTATTTATTTTTATCCCGTAGAGTCAATAATTAACAATTATGTTGGGGATGTATTCCATGATTTTGATGTTATTGATACAAATCTATTTCGCGTAATAAGGGACAGTGATTTAGAGGTTTTGGAGGAGGCAGACGATCTTATCAGAGAGTTTAAAAAACTTGTCAGGGAAAGAAAAAGAGGACAGGTAATCAGATTAGATGTTCAAAAAAGTCTTAATAATAATTTTAAATCATTCATCATTAACGAGTTGAATGTATCTGAAAATGAAATTTTTGAATACGAAGATCTACTGGGGTTCGACCAATTATCAGAAGTCTTTGGAAATATAAAAAACAAGAATTTAAATTATAAAAAATTTAAACCTCGTTTCCCACAGCGAATAAATGATTTTGGCGGTGATTGTTTTGCAGCAATCAAAAAAAAGGATTTAGTTGTACACCACCCTTTTGAGTCTTTTAATGTTGTTGTTAGTTTTTTAGATCAAGCATCAAACGACAAAAACGTTGTGGCAATTAAGCAAACTTTGTATCGTACTAGCGATCAATCGCCAATCATTGATGCACTCATTCGTGCTGCTGATGCTGGTAAATCTGTAACAGCAGTTGTTGAGTTAAAAGCAAGGTTTGATGAAGAAAAAAATCTACAGTGGGCATCAAATTTGGAAAAAGCTGGAGTTCAAGTAGTGTATGGTTTTTTAAATCTAAAAATTCATGCAAAAGTTTCCTTAGTTACTAGAAGAGAAAAAAAAAATTTAGTCCATTACGTTCACTATGGTACTGGTAACTATCATCCTCAAACAGCAAAGGTTTATACAGATCTATCATTTTTTACTTGTAATAAAGATCTAGCATCTGATGCTATAAAATTATTTCATTATATGAGTAGTTACAACATGGCAAAAGATTTTAAACGAATATCTTTCTCTCCATATAACTTAAGACAAAAACTATACGAACATATTGACTACGAAATAGGTTTATCAAAAATTAAAAAGCCAGCTAACATATGGATCAAGATGAATAATTTAGTTGATCAAGAAATAATTAACAAACTTTACGAAGCATCTAAAGCAGGAGTGAAAATTACTTGTTTAATTAGAGGTATCTGCTGCTTAGTTCCTGGTGTTAAAGGAATGTCAGAAAACATAGAAGTTAAAAGTATTGTAGGAAGATTTTTAGAGCATTCACGTGTAGTTTGTTTCGGAAAAGGCAATAAACTACCCAGTAAAAAAGCAAAAATTTATATTTCATCTGCTGACTGGATGACTAGAAATTTTGACAGGCGCGTGGAAACATTAGTTCCTATCGATAACAAAACTGTTCACGAACAAATTTTATATCAAATTATGTACACTGCCATTAACGATAATCAAAATACTTGGATACTCGACTCAGATGGAAATTATCAAAAAATAAACTCTAAACTAAAAATAGACTCACATAAATATTTTATGACCAACCCTAGTCTCTCAGGGAGAGGCACTGCTGCCAAAAAGGTCTATAAAAAAATAGAAAAACAATAAAATGTTATTTGTATTTTCTATTGCTGTTCTCTCATTAAACTTATTTTTGTTTTTTAGTACTTCAATTAATATTTTTTTAATATCAATTATTTCTCAGAGTTTAGTTTATTTCATTTCTTATTATTTCTTTGAGAGCTATCTTGAAAAAAAAACTTTTGACCTAAGAAAATCTGACAATATGTTATTTACAAAAGTCCGAAATATTTTAGAAGAGGCTCTTTTAGACAAAGAAAGACGCATCGAAGTTGGTGACAAACAAAGTTTGGAGTATCAAGACATTCTTAACTCCTTAGACCTCTCAATAGTTATTATAGATTACGATTATAATATCATATTCGTTAATAATATTTTCAAAGAGACATTTAATTTAGAAAATGCAGATAACCTTAAAATAGGTTTAAGAGACTTATCTTTGTCTGAAAATCTAAGTAACGCACTTAAAACTAAATCAAAAAAAAATTTTGAGTGGAACAGATTAATACCAAATGACCGATATTACGACGTTACAGGATTTCCAATTAACGATTTTTTTTGCGTTGCTTTTAAAGACATTACTGCAATTAAAAATCTTGAGATGGTAAGAACTGACTTCGTAGCTAATGTAAGTCACGAATTAAAAACTCCACTCTCTTCAATAATAGGATATTTAGAAACACTTTTAACTGTTGACGATGAAAAAAATAAAAAAAAATTTATTTCAATTATTCAAGATCAGTCAAATCGAATGAACTCTTTGATTGATGATCTATTAAGTTTAAGTTCCATCGAGAATAAAAAAACTAATGAGAATGACCAATTTTGTAATTTATTAAATACCGTTAAAATTGGAATAAACTCATTGGAGTCAAAAATTTTAAAGAAAAAAATAAATGTTGATATTAATTTAGACCAATCTCTTTTAGTTGGATGTCCTCATGAAGAATTTATTCAAGTGGTTGTCAATATCGTTAACAACGCTGTTAAATATTCAAAAGATGGTGCTAAAATTTTAATTAAAGCTCGTGAAAAAATGAATACTAGCAATATGACTGAATATGTCGAAATTTCCTTCAAGGATAATGGCATAGGCATTGCAGAAGAGCACATCTCAAGGCTTACCGAGAGATTTTACAGAGTGGACAGTGCTCGATCCAAAGAGGTTGGTGGTACTGGATTAGGCCTTTCAATTGTGAAACATATTTTGAATAAAAACATGGGTTTTATTGACATAAAAAGTGAAGTTGGAAAAGGCTCAGAGTTTTTAATCACAATTCCAAAGCATGCTTAATAAAACTTTAACATATTTGTAACATAAGATTTACTTCTAATGGATATTTTTAGCTCAATTTAAACAACATAAAGGAACTTAACTATGAAAAAATCTATGTTAACTTTTCTTGCTCTAGCAGTAAGCGTACTTTTCTCTGCTGAAACTTTTGCAAGAGATCAAATTAATATTGTTGGCTCATCAACAGTATACCCATATGGAACAGTAAACGCACAAAGACTCGGCGAGTCAGGTTTTAAAACCCCCACTTACAATCCAATTGGAACTGGTGGTGGAATGAAAGCATTTTGTGCTGGTGTGGGAGTTGAATTTCCAGATATTACTGGAGCGTCACGACCAATGAAAGCTAAAGAAGCTAAATTATGTCTTGAAGCCGGTGTAACAAACGTAATTGAAGTGATGTGGGCTAATGACGGTATTACTTTTTCTCACTCCAACGAAGCAGAACCTTTTTCTCTAACAAGAGAAGAAATCTTTACAGCTATGGCTGCAAAAGTTGTTGTTGATGGTGAAGTGGTCGAAAATCCATATCAAACTTGGAACGAAATTAACCCAAGCCTTCCTGCATATAAAATTGAAGTATTAGTAGCTCCTCCAACCTCAGGAACAAGAGATGCATTTGATGGTAAAGTAATGGAAGCTGGATGTACATTAGAAGCAGTAACTGGCAGTGACGATGGATGTACTGATTACAGAGAAGATGGAAAAATCATCGAGATGGGTGAGAATGACACTCTTATTGTTCAAAAACTAGTTGAGGATCCAGAACGTTTTGGTTACTTTGGTTATTCTTATCTAAAAGACAACGGAGATAAATTACAACCATCTACTGTTGAGGGAGTAGTACCATCTGCTGAATCCATTGCAACTTATGAGTATCCAATGGCAAGACCTCTTTTCATATACTTAAAAGCAGATCACATCGGGGTTGTACCTGGCATTCAGGAGTTTGCACAAATGATGGTAAGTGATGAAGCAATTGGTGATAACGGTTACCTAACAAAAATTGGTGCTGCACCTATGGTACCAGACCTTATCAATAGAGTAAGAAACGTTACTGACAGCTTAGATGCAATGGGATTTGATATTGCAGCATGTGCTGAAAAAAAACATCCATTAAAAGATGCTGGTTACGCTTTTTCAAGCGGACTTTGTAAGTAAGCATTAATTAATTATCTTATTTTTAGGGGCAAGATTTCTTGCCCCTAAGACAAAATCAGTTTATAGAGGAATAGGACAGTATGCTTTATTTATCACTTGTTTTTGTTTTTATACTTTCTTACTCTTTTTACTTCTATGGTAAAAAAAGAGCATTAAGCCTAAAATTTAAAAAAAATGAAAATCTTTCCTCTCTTCCAGATTATTATGGATATTACGTTGTCCTTTTAGTTTTTTTTCCAGCAATAATTATTTGGTTCTTTTTACTTATTTTTAAATCAAACTTTCAAGAGATGTTTGTAATGTCCCCTGTGTTATTTCCAGATGTCGCTACATGGAGCTCTGGAAAATTCGGTTTAATTATGAATAAGATTAGCAACCTATCTATAATTGTTAATTTACCAGAAATTGATTTGACCGTAGGCGATAAATCAATTTTAAAAATGGCCAGTGAGAGTGAGATAATTGCAGCAAAAAATTTAGCAAATTTTGACAAGATCTACGGATGGTCGAATTTAACTCTATTTATTATTCTACCTGTGCTTTTAGGATTTTTGGCTACGAAATCAATATCAGGAAAACTAAATGCACAGCCAATTGTTGAGAAAATAATTTCATATGTTATCAAGGGCAGTTCTTATATTGCAATATTCATTACTTTTGGAATCTTCTTTTCTCTTGTTTTCGAGGCCATTAATTTTTTTCGGTACGTAAATTTTATGGACTTTTTCTTTAATACGGCATGGAATCCCAATAGAGCTTTTGTTATCAATGCATCAGAAGGCTTCGATCAAGAGGCTTTAAAAGAGGCTTTTGGTTTTGTACCTTTGCTTACCGGAACGCTTTTAATTGCATCTGTTGCCATGTTAGTCGCTGTTCCTTTAGGACTGCTAACAGCAATTTATTTAGCAGAGTATGCGTCATCAAAAGTAAGAGATATAGCTAAACCAATAATTGAAATTCTTGCTGGCATACCCACAGTTGTTTATGGATTTTTTGCTGCTTTATCACTGGCACCTTTCATAAAAGATGTCGGTGAAGGCGTTGGATTACCGGTGTCCGCTGAAAGTGCTCTAGCTGCAGGTTTAGCGATGGGTGTTATGATCATACCTTTTGTTTCCTCTCTTAGTGACGATGTCATAAAAGCAGTTCCTCAATCTTTAAGAGAGGGTTCTTATGCAATTGGAGCAACTAAATCAGAAACTATTAAAAAAGTAATTTTACCAGCAGCTCTAGCTGGAATAATGGGCTCATTTTTATTAGCTATATCTAGGGCAATAGGTGAGACAATGATTGTCGTTATGGCCGCCAGCCTAAGAGCAAATCTTACTTTTAATCCCTTGGAGCCAGCGACTACAATAACAACACAGATTGTTACAAGTTTGATAGGAGATGTCGAGTTTGATAATCCAAAAACCTTAGTTGCTTTTGCTTTAGGCCTAACTTTATTTGTAATGACATTAATTCTTAATATTGCTGCTATAACAATAGTAAAAAAGTACAGAGAAAAATATGAGTAGTTTAGAAAAGAGACTTGCAGCAGAGAAACGTTTCAAATTTTATGGAATGTTTGCGATGACTCTCTCTTTGTTCTTCGTGCTTATTTTAATGTATAAAATTTTTTCTACCGGCAGTGGTGCTTTTGTTAGAACAACTATTAATGCTGATGTTTATTTTGACCCAAATTTTATAGAGGTTTCTAGTAACTCCTCCAAAAAAGAAATAATGAAAGCATCTTATGTTGATCTTGCTGATCAAGTGATTAACCAAAACCATCCTGGATTAGATGAAGAAAATTTTATTAAAGTCAGAGAAATGTACACAAGAAAATTTGATTATCAGCTGAGAGATTATATTGCAAACAATCCAAATGTAATTGGAAAAACTGTCAATTTAGATATATCTGCCTCATCAGATCTTGACCAAATTGTCAAAGGAAACTATCCAAGAAATGTTCCCGAAGCACAACGAAAAATAAATGATTATCAACTTTCTATCTTAGACTCTTTAGACTCCAAAGGTAAAATGTCTAAGACATTCAATTTTTGGTTTTTCACAAATGGAGACTCAAGAGATCCAGAAACAGCCGGAATACTTGGAGCACTTATGGGGTCTTTTTATGCTTTATTGATCTGTTTTAGTTTTGCTTTTCCAATCGGACTTTTGGCTTCTGTGTACTTAGAGGAATTTGTTAAACCAGGAAAAATAACTGACATTATTGAAGTAAATATAAATAACCTTGCGGCGGTTCCCTCTATTGTTTACGGACTTTTAGGCTTAGGTATGCTAATTGGAGTTTTTGGGATGCCATATCAAGTCCCTTTAGTTGGAGGATTAGTTTTAGGTTTTATGACTTTACCAACAATTATTATAGCATCTAGGGCATCGCTCAGAGGCGTCCCCCCTTCAATTAGAGAGGGAGCACTTGCTGTGGGGGCTACTAAAATGCAAACTGTATTTCATCATGTAATCCCTTTATCTTTGCCAGGTACTCTTACTGGAACAATTATTGGAATGGCACAAGCTTTGGGTGAGACAGCCCCTTTATTATTGGTAGGTATGGTTGCTTTTGTGATGGAAATACCGGGAGGGGCATTCGACCCTGCCACTGGTCTTCCTTCACAAATATATCTATGGTCTGAGAGCGCTGAAAGAGGTTTCCTCGAAAAAACATCTGCAGGAATAATGCTACTTTTATCTTTTTTGATTATAATGAATACTGTGGCAGTGTTGGTAAGAAGAAAATTGGAGGTGAAATGGTAGATCAAAACAGCAATTATGCTTTGCAAACAAGTGAGGTATATGTCCACTATGGAAAAAAAATGGCAATCAATAACGTTGCTCTTAATTTTCCAAAAAATGAAGTAACTTCTCTTATAGGACCCTCAGGTTGTGGTAAGTCGACATTTTTGCGATGTTTAAACCGTATGAATGATGTAATAGATATTTGTAATGTTAAAGGTAAGTTTTTGTTGAATGGCAATGTTGATATATATAGCCCTGATATACAGGTAGAAACTCTTCGCGAAAAAGTTGGAATGGTTTTTCAAAAACCCAATCCTTTTCCAAAAACTATTTATGAAAATGTTGCCTACGGACCAAAAATTCATGGTATTGCTTCTTCTCAAAATGAATTAGATGAAATAGTAAAAGACTCACTTCACAGAGCGGGTCTTTATGAAGAGGTAAAAGATAGAATGGATGATATTGCTACCGGTTTATCAGGAGGACAACAGCAAAGATTGTGCATTGCAAGAGCGATTGCTATAAGACCGGAAATCATTTTGATGGACGAACCTTGTTCTGCATTAGATCCAATAGCAACCGCAAAAATAGAAGATTTAATTAACGAATTGAAAGAAAATTACACAATTATTATAGTAACTCATTCTATGTCTCAAGCATCACGAGTATCATCTAAAACTGCGTTTTTTCATTTAGGTAACCTTGTCGAATATGGAGAAACTGGTAAGATATTTACAAAACCTGATAAAGAACAAACAAATGACTACATAACTGGAAGGTTTGGTTAAAATGGAAACAGCACACACAGATAAAAACTTTGAACAAAAGTTAAATCATCTTACAGATAATTTAATTAAAATGAGTAATATTGTTGAGAAACAAATTGAAATTGCAGTAAATGTTATTAAATCTAAAGACTCATCTGATGCACAGACAACACAGAATCTTGATGAACAAGTTGATGAAGTGGAAAGAGATGTTAGGGATTTAAGTTTCGAAATTATGACTTTACATAGACCCGTTGCCAGTGATTTAAGACTAGTTTTCACTGCCCTCAAAGTTTCAAAAGAGCTTGAGAGAATGGGAGATCACTCTAGAAATTTAGCAAAAAGAGCTATTTCAATTTCTTCTTCATTTGACGAGGATTTAACGGACCAAATGCATAATTTAGGTAAAGGTGTCCAAAAAATGGTTAATCAAACACTTGAGAGTTTTTTTAAAAAAGATGAGGTACAGGCAAGGATCTCATGGAATCAAGATGCAGAAATTGACAGGCAGTACAAATCTTTATTATCTGATTTAATAGAAAGAATGCACAATAAAGAAACAAGTGTTGTTGATGAAGGCACTAAGCCAATTTTAATTGCAAAGTCCTTAGAAAGAATAGGTGATCATGCTACTAACATAGCTGAAGAGGTCATTTTTAACATTACAGGTCATTATATTGATTTAAAAAAATCTGATTTTGAATGACAGACAAGATTTTAGTTGTAGAGGATGAAAAACCAATCTCAGAATTAATTGGATTTCATTTAGAACAACAAAACTACCAAATAAAATTTTCATACGACGGAGAATCTGCAATCCAAGAGATCGAACATTGGCTGCCTGATTTAATTTTATTAGATTGGATGCTACCAAATATATCGGGCATTGAAGTTTTAAAGAGAATTAAAAGAAAAGATAATCTAAAAAAAATTCCAATTATAATGTTAACAGCTAAAGGTCAAGAGGATGATAAAATTAGAGGTTTTGAATTAGGTGTGGAGGATTATGTAACCAAACCTTTTCTTCCAAGTGAGATCCTTGCTAGAATTAAATCATTACTTAAAAGAACAAAAGCAAGAGAAGAGAACGACTCACTCAAGTTTCATGATATTAACATTAATCTTACCAACAGAAGGGTATCAAGGGGTGAGAGAAAATTAAATTTAGGACCGACTGAATTTAATCTTTTAAAATTTTTTATTGAAAATAAAGGTAGAGTCTATTCTAGGCAGCAACTATTGGATAATGTTTGGTTAAATGACGCTTACGTTGAACCTAGAACAGTTGATGTTCACATAAGAAGACTCAGAAAAGAGCTGAATTTACCAGGAGAAAAAGATTTCATTCGAACAGTTAGATCCGCTGGCTACTCTATCGATTCAGAAAATTAAAATGATTAAAATTCTTGTACTTTGTACAGGTAACTCTTGTCGATCAATTATAACAGAGGGGCTTTTAAACCATTATGGTAAAGACTTTTTTAATGCTTATAGTGCAGGAAGCCACCCTGCAGGATATGTGCATCCATTAAGTATCAAAACATTAGAAAAAAATAAAATTTTCCTAGACAATTTTAAAAGTCAATCATGGAATGATTTTTCAGATATTAATTTTGATTTGGTTATTACTGTGTGTGATAATGCAGCTGGAGAAACTTGCCCCCTGTATCTCAAAAATACATTAAAGGCACATTGGGGTGTAGCTGATCCTGCAAAATTTAAAGGCACTGAAGAGGAAGCTGAGATAGAATTTTTAAAAGTATTCAATGTTCTTAAAAAAAGATGTCTTGCACTAGTTCAAAATTATAAGCAAAACAACTTATTAAATATCGATCAAATAAAAGAAATTGGAAATTTAATCTAAATTTAACTTTAATTTAATATAAATGATTATTTTATTAGGTGGAAGATTGGCATTTCCCCTGTGACTGAAACATAGACCTCCTCTACTTGTAGAAAAATCATGTCAATCTTCCCAAATTAATTAAATAAACCTAAGAATAAAACTATTCCATAGGCTGTTAGAGATAAAAAAATTGCAGCAGAGCCCAAATCTTTAGCTTTCTTTATTTTGTTTGACTTATCCATAGTAATTTTATCACAGGTATATTCTATTGCAGTGTTTAGAGCCTCAATACTAAGTATGAGCAAAGGTAAAATTATCAGCCAAAGTATGAACAAAAGAGCCGGTTGAAAAATTACGATGTATAGAGCAGACAAGGGAAGCAATAATAGCTCTCTTCTTGCTGCTTTTTCTTGAAGGAGAATTTTTAGGCCTTCAATTGAACACCAAAAAGCATCTACTATATTTTTATTTTTAAAATCCATATCTGAAGTTTAACTACTTATGTGAAGTTTTTGTTAAATCTTGACTTTTTATTTTCAATTAACCTTTTTTTAACTCTCCATCTAAGATTGCTTCGAACAATATATCCAATACAGTTTTGAGACCCACATCGACACGGGTGATCCTCGAAACAAAACATGTCATATCCATAGTCGTAGGACAGCTCCTCGCCTTTCTTAATATCTTTAATTGCGCTAATCCATATTTTTCCTTTGATGATATCAGTTTCACAATTAGGGTCGCAGGAATGATTAATATATTTTGCTAAATTCCATGTTACTTTTCCATTGATGTCGTATTTTTGATTCAGTGTAAAAATGTAAACAGACCCGACTGTTTTAGCCCTTTTGTTTGCCTCTATGTGAACATCAGCAATCTTGTCGGATTGAGCTTTAGTTATCTTTAACCCGCGATATTCAATGATTCTAGTGCCAGCACTGATATCAGCTTTTGCAAAAAGACCAGATGCATGAATTTTAGAATTTTTTCTAATATAAAGCTTTTGTGAAGAGCCCATTTAATAAAACTTTAACAATCCTCAATACTATCAATCGTAGATATATCTATTTTTAGATTCTATGCAAATCAAAAAACATCGATCCATATTCATTTCAGACATTCATATTGGCATACGTGCTTCAAAAGTAAAGGAGCTCTTACACTTTTTAAAATATAATGATTGTGATCATCTTTATTTACTTGGAGATATTATAGACGGATGGCGTCTAAAAAAAAATTGGTTTTGGAATCCTGATTTTAATACTTTCATACAAAAAGTTTTACGAAAAGCACGCTCAGGTACCAAAGTCTATTATATACCTGGAAACCATGATGAAGTTTTTTCAGATTATTGTGGTTTTTCATTTGCAAACATTAAAGTTCGAAAAAATAGAATTCATACAACAGCGAACAATAAAAGACTTCTCTTAATGCATGGGCATGAATTTGATGGAATAGTTCTAAATTCAAAATGGTTAGCAAAGATAGGTGCCGTCCTTTATGACTACTCTGTTTGGTTTAATAATATTTTAAATTTCTGTCGAAGAAAACTTGGTCTTTCGTATTGGTCTTTATCAGGATATTTAAAAACACGAGTAAAAGATGCTCAACGATATATTGAAAATTTTGAAAATGCATGTCTTGAGAGAATAAAAAAAAATAATTGTGATGGAATTGTTTGTGGTCATATTCACCATCCCCAAATAAAAAAAATTGGTGACAAGACATATCATAATCTAGGAGATTGGGTAGATAGCTGTAGTGCAATGGTTGAGGACTTTAAAGGCAACTTGGAGTTAGTCTTTTGGAATGAAAAAAAAATCCAGTCTTTAGAAAAACAAACTCTTAATAAGGTATCTGTAGCTTGAAATTATTATTAGTAACAGATGCATGGAAACCTCAGGTAAACGGCGTCGTCCGTTCTTATCTGAATACCATACCGGAATTGGAAAAAATGGGTATGCAGGTAGAAGTAATACACCCTGAGTTATTTAAAGTTCGCTTTGGCCTTCCTTCGTATAATGAGATTAAAGTTGTGATTACTCGCAAAAAAACATTGAAAAATATGATGGATCAGATCAATCCTGATCATATTCACATTGCTACAGAGGGGCCCCTAGGTTTTTTGGCCAGAAAAATATGTCTTTCAGAAAAAATTATTTTTACAACTTCATTTCATACTCGTTTCCCTGAGTATATTCAACAACGTATAAAAATACCTGCAAGTTTCTTTTACTTCTTCATAAAGCATTTTCACAATAAAGCGAAAAAAGTTCTTGTTCCTACCCCATCCATGCAGGCCGAATTAATAAATATGAATTTTAAAAATACCGTTGTTTGGTCAAGAGGTGTCGATCATCAAAAATTTGGCAACTATCAAAAATTAGACTTAGGCCCGGGACCAATATTTTCTTATATCGGTCGAGTGGCTACTGAAAAAAATATTCAAGCTTTTTTAGATTTAGATTTAGAAGGTACTAAAGTTGTCGTTGGCGATGGACCACAGTTAAATAAACTAAAAAAAAAATATACAGATATAAAATTTGTTGGTTACCAGTTTGGCCAGAATTTAGTGAATTACTATGCTAGTTCAGATGTAATGGTTTTCCCTAGCAAGACTGATACCTTTGGAAATGTGGTAACTGAGGCAAATGCAACCGGCACACCAGTCGCTGCTTATGATGTAACAGGTCCTAAAGATATTATTGTTAATGGGGTCAACGGTTTTATTGGTGATAACTTAAAAGATAATGTTTTGAATTGTTTGACTATCGATCGAAAAAAATGTCAAGAATATACAAAAAAATTTAACTGGTATGAGTGTTCCAAGGTTTTTTATGATAATATTGTGGCTTGAACTTTACACATACTCTATCTGATTCTAAAAATTGGATTATCAATCATAAAGACCAACTAGAGATTAATTGGAGTGAAAAAGATATTGAGCTTCACCTCAATAAAGAAACAAGTTTTAATATTTATCTTCTAGATCAAACTAACGTCAAAGGTGCTTTGATAGGACATTTTTTATATCAAGATCAAAAGGTCAGTGAATTTGAAATTTTACATATTGCTGTTTTGCCTGAATTTAGAAACCAAGGGTTGGGAAGAATGATTTTAGAAGAGCTTGAAAAACAACTCAAAAGCACTGGAAAATCATTTAAAATCTTTCTGGAAGCGAGTGCTATTAATAATTTTGCTATTAAACTTTATGAAAAATTAGGCTATAAAGCCTACAATGAAAGAAAAAACTATTATCGGAGTAAGTCTATAAACGCTCCAAATACGCAAGACGCAATTTTGTTTGCAAAATCCCTTAATGCTATCAAATAAGAAATTTTATATTAGAACATTTGGTTGTCAGATGAATGTTTACGATTCTGATAAAATGAAAGATATTTTTCTTTCTCATAATATCAATCAAACAGATGACTTTCAAAATGCAGACTATGTAGTTTTAAATACTTGCCACATCCGTGAAAAGGCAACAGAAAAAACATTTTCAGATTTAGGAAAAATTCATAAAAAAGGAAAAGAAGACCAAAAAGTTATTGTTGCAGGTTGTGTAGCTCAAGCTGAAGGTGAATTAATTCAAAAAAGAGCACCTTACGTGGACTTAGTGATCGGACCACAATCTATTCAGTTATTAAATAAATTTTTAGATAAAAATAACCTACCTAAGACATCTATCACTGAATTTGATGTGAATGAAAAATTTGACACACTCAATCATATTAAAACGAATACATCGAATAAATCTGCATTTGTGACTATTCAAGAAGGTTGTGATAAGTTTTGTCATTTCTGCGTTGTTCCTTATACAAGAGGATCAGAATACTCAAGAACAGTTAAGGAAATCTCTGATGAAGTTAAATCTTTAATTGATCAGGGGGTGGTGGAATTCACACTTTTAGGTCAAAATGTTAATGCCTATCATGGTTTAGACACTCAAGGTCAATCAAATAATCTAGCATCTCTTATTAACAGTATTAGTTTAATAAATGGAGTTGAGAGAATTACCTATTCTACAAGTCACCCTGTGAATATGACTGATGACCTAATTTCCCTTCATGGTGAAAACTCAAAACTTATGCCCTATCTTCACCTTCCTGTTCAATCAGGTTCTGACAAAGTTTTAAAATTAATGAATAGAAAACATACTAGGGACTATTATTTTGAAATTATCGAAAAGGTCAGAAAAGTAAAACCCGATATAGCACTTTCCTCGGACTTTATTATTGGTTTTCCTGGAGAAACAGACAAAGATTTTGAAGACACAATCGATCTAATTGAAAGAGTTAAATACATGAATTCTTATTCTTTTAAGTACAGCCCAAGACCTGGTACGCCTGCGGCTGATCGTGAAGAAATAGATGAAGCAATTCTCAATGAGCGATTAAAGATCACACAAGATTTACTCAATGAACAACAAATTGAATACAACAACCAGTTTGTAAAAAAGACAGTGCAAGTATTAATTGATGGCGCTGGTAAACACTCAGGACAAATCAAAGGCAAGTCACAATTTAATCAAAGTGTAGCCCTGCAGGGAGAAAAAGAAATAATAGGTCAAATAATTCCTGTGCAAATCAAAGAGGTTTTAACACACTCATTATTGGGAGAAAAAATTTAGTTGAGTCCTGTAAATATTTCTTCCCATCAAAAACAACTCGAGTTTGAGGATAATCAATTTCTATCAAGCCTATTTGGTTACCACGATAAAAATTTAAAGGTCTTAGAGAATAAATTTAAAGTAAAGCTATACACAAGAGGCAACCTTCTATCTATAAAAGGCAATAGAGATCCAGTTGAAAAAGCCTACTTTATTATTCAAGGCTTATATCAAAAATTGAAGAATAACGATATTTCGGCAGAAGAAATAGAAAACAATATTGATTTAGCAAAACCTACATATATCAAAGAACAAATCGAACAAGATCAGAAATTTCAAATCAATACAAAATTAAAAACAATTTATCCCAAGACCAAAAACCAAGAGCTCTTTTTAAAAGAAATGAGATCAAAAGATGTCGTTTTTGCTGTTGGTCCAGCGGGAACAGGAAAAACTTACTTAGCTGTTGCATACGCAGTTAGTCTTTTTGTAGAAGGAAAAATTAATCGATTAATATTATCAAGACCAGCAGTTGAGGCGGGTGAACGATTAGGCTTTTTACCTGGAGATATGAAAGAGAAAATTGACCCCTATTTACGACCACTTTACGATGCCTTGTATGAGATGATGCCAGGTGAAGAAATTGACCGAAAAATGGTAAATAATTTAATAGAAATAGCCCCCCTTGCTTTTATGAGAGGAAGAACATTAAATAAATCTTTTATAATTTTAGATGAAGCACAAAACACTTTATCAACACAGATGAAAATGTTCTTAACTAGGCTAGGACAAAACTCAAAAATGGTTATCACGGGAGATTTAAGTCAAAAAGATTTACCCGATAATGCAAAAAGTGGAATGCAGGATGCAATGGAAAAATTAGAAAAAGTTAAAGACATCGGGTTTGTTCATTTAAATAGTAGTGATGTATGCAGACATACATTAGTAGAAAAAATAATTAATGCTTACGATAAGTAATTTTGAGGATTAGTAATAAAAAATTTGTGATTGAGATAATTGGAGATAAGAATTTAGAGCAATTTCTAAAATCCTCCAAGGAAAAGCTAAAAAAGTTGTCAGAATATTTTCAAACAATCCACCAAGCTGATCATCAAACACAACTGACAATAAAAATAGTTTCTAATGAAGAAATTAAAAGCATGAACAAAAAATTTAAAAATAAAAATAAAATCACAGATGTGTTATCTTTCCCCGATGGAGACTTTTCTGGTGATATTGCTATTGCAGATAGTTATATTTTAAATCGCAATAAAAAAATTAATGAACAAAACTTTTTTATGCTAGTGAGTCATGGATTACATCATTTATTTGGTTATCATCACTACGATAAACAATCGAGAAGTAATATGAGATTTTTAGAAAACACACTGATGAAATTATTAGGTTTAAAAAAAGTACATGAAAATTAAAAAAAATTTAGCCATAAAATTAGTCAAAGAGCTTATTCAAGACGAGAATTTTAAAAAAGATATTATTGATCTTATCTCAGCGACTTCAGATAGTTCAGGGATTGCCAAGAATGAAGAAAAAAAAATCTTTAATAATCTTTTAAAGGTTCACAAAAAAACTGTTGATGATGTAATGGTTCCAAGAGGTGAAATAATTTTTATTGATCAAAATATTGATAAAGAAAACATCATTAAAATCATCAATAAAGAAGCTCACTCAAGAATGCCAGTCGTAAAAAAGGACTTAGAACATTGCTTGGGAATGGTTCATATCAAGGATCTATTCAAGAAAATCAATAATAAGTCCTTTAATATTAAGAGTTTGTTAAGAGAGGTCATTTATATTCCCTCTGCTACACCTGTTTTTAATCTTCTTCAAAAAATGAAAAAACAAAATATCCATTTGGCGATTGTTATGGATGAATTTAATAGTGTTACTGGTTTAGTTACCATTGAAGACTTAGTGGAAGAAATAGTAGGTGAGATTGAAGACGAACACGATAAGGATGAAGCACCAATGTTTCGACAAAAAAATAATAATATAATCATGGATGCCGCAATGCTTGTTGATGATTTTGAAAGAGAATTTGATGTCAATATCCCAGATGATTTAAAAGAGGATGTGGGAACTATAGGCGGTATCATATTTAATATAGCTGGTCGTATACCAAAGAAAAAAGAAAAATTTACTATAAATAAAAAATTATCTTTCACCATTCACAAGGTATCAACAAGAAAAATTCTTGAAGTTGTGGTTAGTGGTGTCAAATCTCAATAATCTACTGCCCTATCTCTCTAGGCCAATAAGCTTAATAATTATTTTTTCTATTGTTTATGTATTTTCTCTTCCTCCATTTGGAGTATCTGTTTTCTATTACTTATCATTTTCAATCATTTTTTATAATATTCTAACTAATAATAATTTTTCAAAAAAAAACATATTTTATTTTTTCTTATTTACTCAAATAATTACATTAAGCTGGATTACTCAGTCCTTTTATTCAGGAGGTTTTGGGTATTTATTCTTAGGTATTATTTTAGTTGGTGCACTCTCTATATTTATTGCATTCCTACATTATTCAGCAACAATTCTCATTTTAGTTACATTTAAAAAAAAATTATTACAGATTTTCTTATTACCACTAGGTTTATCTATAGTAGAAATACTAAAGGAATTTATTTTTGGAGGCTTCCCTTGGAATCCTAGTGCAATTATATATTACAAAAATATTTGGATCTTAAAGTCACTACCATTTTTAGGCGTTTATGGTTTGGGATTAGTTATCCATTTGATTGTGGGTTTAATTATTTATTTTCTTTATTGCAAAAATAAAGTTGTAACTTTTAGTTTATCATCAGTGCTTGTTTTAATTTATGTATTTGGTTTTTTTGAAAATAATACTGAGAGAAAAACAAACAATGAAACTCTGAACATTCTTTTAATTCAACCTAATCTTTATGAGTCATTAGTAGAATTTGACGTTCTAAGAAACCTTGAAATATATGAAAAATTAACCCTAGAAGCTCTTACCAATACTCCAAAAGCAGATTTAATTATTTGGCCTGAAGGCTCATTACCAATTGATTTGAATAACAGGGACGGACTTCTTAGTAGATTATCCTCTTTAATTAATGAGGATCAAAAAATAATAGTTGGGTCGAGTGCTATCGAGGAAAACCAATTATTTAATCGTCTATATATCATCGATCATCAAGGAAAGATTATTGATTTTTATGATAAACAAAAGTTGGTTTTATTTGGAGAATACATTCCCTTTGTAAAACCTTTTGTAAGCAAGTTTTTAAATTTAGGAATGAACTATACTCCTGGAATTAATCAAAAAATCTTAAAATTACCTAAAAATATAAACGCTGTTCCAATGATTTGTTTTGAGTCTATTTTTAATTACAAATCAATTAATACTGAGGTTTGTAATGCAGATATGGTGATACAAATTTCAAATGACTCTTGGTTTGGTAAATGGTACGGGCCACATCAACACCTGGCTAATTCCCTTTTAAGAAGTGTTGAATCCCAAAAACCTCTCATAAGATCAACTCCTTCAGGTATTACATCTATTGTTGATTATTCGGGTAAAATTATTGAGACTATTCCAACAAACAAAAAAGGTTACCTCTATTATCAACATCCAATTAATAAATATAAATCAAATTGTTCATCAACTTTATTTCCAGTTACTCTTATGATTTTCTTAATGTTTTTAGTTAGTTTTTTATATGTTCGAATCAAAAAATAAATACTTTGGTAGAAAAAAAGGAAAGTCATTTGTAAGACTCGAGCAATACTCGAAATTTCTTAAAGAACCAAACAAAAGGTTATTTAATAAAATCAAAACACCAAGAATTTTAGAAATTGGAATTGGTGATGGAGAAAAAATTAGTGAAGATGCAAAACTATATTCAAAAATAAACTTTATTGGTTGTGATATTTTTGCTGATGGAGTTCTAAGAGCTATCAGAAACTCTGTTAATGATAATTTGAAAAACCTTCAAGTATTCCATTTAAACATTCAAGATCTTTTACCATTCATACCAAACAATTATCTTCAGGAAATAAGAATATACTTTCCAGATCCGTGGCCCAAAAATAAGCATAAAAAAAGAAGAACTGTTAACCAACTCCTTGTAAAAGATCTCACTAAAAAACTAAAAAAAAATGGATTTGTTCGTTTTGCAACTGATCATGGTGACTATTTTATTGAAGCTTTAGCCTTGATGAAAAAGTTCAAATACACCATGCCAGATATTAGCCCTAAATGTTGGAAATATAGTGATTCCAACGCTTTACACACTAAATTTGAGAAAAAAGCCTTAGACAAAAATCATAAATTATTCTATTTTAGCGTTCTTAAAAATTATTAACCAACGATGAGGAGGTGGGTTATCCCGCCTTTTTTTTTAACTAGAAAAGATAATGCTAAATAACACAGAAATATTAAAAGTTGCCGAAGTCGTCTCACAAGAGAAGGGCATCGAAATGGATATAGTAATGGAGGCTCTTGAGGAGTCTTTTGAAATTATTGGAAAATCAAAATACGGAATGGACAATAACATTAAAGCATCTATTGACCGTATGACAGGAAATATAAGTTTATCTCATATTAAAGATGTAGTTGAAAAAATTGATCCTGTTTTGCAGGCAAATCAAATTTTATTAGATCATGCTAAAAAATATGATGCTGATACTGAAATTGGAAAACAAATAACAATTCCTTTACCATCCGTAAACTTTGGAAGAGTAACAGCCAATATGGCAAGGCAAGTTATTTACTCTAGAGTTAGAGAAGCTGAAAAAAGAAGACAGTTTAATGATTTCAAAGATCGCGTCGGAGAAGTTTTGTCGGGTATTGTAAAAAGAATTGAGTTTGGAAATATTATTGTTGATCTTGGTAAAGCTGAGGGATTTTTAAGAAAAGATGAACTCATTCCAAGAGAGAATTTTAAAAATGGTGATCGTATTAGAGCTTATTTCTTCGATATAAAAGAAGAGGCCAAAGGACATCAAATTTTTCTTTCAAGAACTCACCCTCAGTTTATGGCGAAACTATTTGAACAGGAAGTACCTGAAATATATGAGGGTCAAATAGAAATTTTATCTGTTGCAAGAGACCCTGGTAGTAGAGGAAAGATTACAGTTCGTGCGAACGATAAGTCCATCGATCCAGTTGGGGCATGCGTGGGTATGAGAGGTTCTAGAGTTCAGGCTATTGTTAATGAATTACAAGGTGAAAAAATTGATATCGTAAATTGGTCAGAGCTTAAGTCGATGTATGTTCAAAATGCTATTGCGCCCGCACAAGTCGCAAAGGTTAATGAATTTGAAGACTCAAATAGAGTAGAGATAGTCTTACCTGAGGATCAGTTAAGTATTGCAATTGGTAGAAGAGGTCAAAATGTAAAATTAGCTTCAATACTTACTAATCTTGAAATTGATATACTAACTGAAAAAGAAGACGCAGAAAGAAGACAAGAGGAATTTAAAAAAATCACTTCTCTTTTCGCTGAAAAACTTGATCTCGAAGATATGATTGCACAATTATTGGCGGTCGAGGGATACACAAGTATTGAAAAAATTGCTAATGCCTCTATCCAAGATATAGAAAAAATTGAAGGATTTGATAATGAGCTTGCCGCCGAGATATATGCTCGTGCAACGCAGTATATGGAAAACGAGAAGGCAGAACTTGAGAAATTAATTCAATCTTCAAAACTAGATGATTATGTAAAAGGAATTTCAGAGTTTGATAATAAAATTTTAGCTACATTGATTGAGAACAATATCTTTTCACGTCAAGATCTTGCAGATTTAGCTACTGATGAATTAGTGGGCAGAGACGGCATACTACAAAAAAGAGTTGAAAAATCTGCTGCAGAAAAAATTATTATGGATGCTAGGGAGATTTATCTTAATAGCTAATTTTTTTGAATGACAAAAGAGACAAAGAATACAAATACATCTTCGGCTAAACCTTCTACGCCTACCTCTACAACATCTGCTCCTCCCAGAAAAAAACTGACTCTCAATACAACAGCATTTCAAAAAAAACTGTCGTCCATTTCAGTTAATAATCTTTTAGATGAAGAACCAGACTACGAAAAAATGCCCAGTCTTGCAAAGACTAAAAGAAATAGAGAAAAACAAAAAACAAAATTTAAACCAAACTTAACTAGCTCTCAAAAAATTGTCCGTGAAGTTGATATACCTGTAAAAATTTCTGTGCAGGAATTAGCAAGTAGAATGTCAGAAAAAACAGGTGATGTCGTAAAAGCTCTTATGAAAAGTGGAATTATGGCTACGGCCAATCAATACATAGATGGAGACACTGCTGAACTTATAGTTACAGAATTAGGTCATACACCGAAAAGAGAAGAGGCGATTAGTTTAAAAGATGAAATTGCAAATCACCAAAAAACAAAAATATCCAAAATTTCGCCTAGACCTCCAATTGTAACTGTGATGGGCCATGTTGATCATGGTAAAACATCTTTGTTGGATGCACTTAGAAACACAAACGTAACTTCAAAAGAGTCTGGTGGAATTACTCAACACATTGGTGCGTATCAAATTCAACATAAAAACAATCCCATTACATTTTTGGATACACCTGGTCACGCAGCTTTCTCAAATATTCGCTCGAGGGGAGCCAATTTAACAGATCTTGTTGTACTAGTAGTTGCTGCCAACGATAGTGTTAAACCTCAAACAATTGAAGCAATTTCACATGCTAAAGCAGCAAAAGTTCCTATTGTTCTTGCTATTAATAAAATGGACTTACCAGATGTTGATCCAAGCATTGTTAGAAATGATTTGTTAACTCACGAGGTAGTTGTAGAAAGCTATAGTGGAGATGTATTAGAAACTGAAATATCTGCAATTAAAAAAACAAATCTAGAAAAATTATTAGATAACATTTTATTACAAGTAGAAATTCTAGATCTTAACGTCGAACATAACAAACTCGCTGAAGCAATTGTAGTTGAGTCTAAAATAGAAACAGGAAAAGGACCTGTTGCAACAGTAATAGTAAAAAATGGAACTTTTAAAGAAGGCGATCATTTTACTTGTGGTTCTTCATATGGAAGAGTTAGAGCTTTACTTGATGAAAATGGTAGTAGAATTAAATCAGCTAACCCAGGCATGCCTATTGAAGTGTTGGGTTTTGACTCAGTGCCACAAGCAGGCGATACAGTTTATGTTATGCCAAATGAGGATATTGCAAAAGATATTACAGAAAAAGTAAAAGAACAAAAAAAATTAGAAAATACTGAAGCAGTTAAAAAATCATCATTAGAGGAAATGATGGCTAATGTATCAAAGGGAGATATGAAAAAACTTCCAATCATTGTCAAAGCAGATGTTCAAGGATCTCTTGAAGCAATAGTTTCCTCACTAGAAAAAGTAGGTAATGAAGAAGTTAAAATAAATGTCGTCCATAACGCTATTGGTGCAATTAATGAAAGTGATGTGAGTTTAGCGAGTTCTGCACAAGGGCTAGTAATTGGTTTTAACATCAGAGCTATCCCACAAGCCCGAACAATCGCAAAACGTGATAAGGTAGATATTCGATATTATTCAATTATTTATGAATTAATTGATGATATGAAAAAAATGCTCTCTGGTCTCCTCACCCCAGACACTAAAGAGGAAATTATTGGCCATGCTGAGGTTCGTGATACTTTCAAATCCTCAAAGTTTGGTACAATTGCAGGCTGCTTTGTTACTGACGGTATAGTCCAAAATTCTGCTAAAATCAGGCTTGTTAGAGAAGGTAAAATCATACATGAAGGAGAAGTCGGTACTCTTAAGCGATTTAAAGATGATGTCAAAGAGGTTAGAGAAAACTACGAGTGTGGTATCTCTTTCAAAGATTATTCAGATATTTTGGAAAAAGATGAAATTGAATTTTATGTAACTAAGGAAGTTCAAAAAGAATTATAGTGTGGACAACAAGCCAAGTTTTCGAACCAAAAAAGTTGAACTATCAATTAAAAGACTTGTATCCGAATATCTCGTAACCCAAAAAGATTATCTTTTAAAATTTCCAACTGTTCGTTTCGAAATTACTGAAGTAAAAGTAAGTAAAGATTTAAGATTTGCAAAAATTTATCTTATTCATAATATTTCAGTGGAGGAATTTAAGGAATTTAATAAACTTTATCTGAGAGAAATACAAAGTCTAATAGCAAGAACTCTTACAAGCAAATATACTCCAAAAATATCTTTAATTTTTGATGAATCTTTTCAAGAGTCTTTAAAAGTACAATCACTTCTAGATAAATTATAGATCTTGGTAAAAGAAAACTTTCTTAGTGATGGTTGGTTATTAATAAATAAACCACAGGGCATAGAGTCATTTGGAGTTATTAGAAAATTAAAATCTCGTTACTCATTTAAAAAAATTGGCTTTGCTGGCACTCTAGACCCTTTAGCTTCTGGTTTATTATTAGTAGGTATTAATAAAGCTACCAAGAAAATACCAGATATACATCAAGAAAAAAAAAGTTATGAGGTTGAGATACGATTTGGTGCCTCAACAAATACATTAGACTCAGAGGGTAGATTTTTTAAAATGGAGTCGCCCTCGCATAATATTAATGAAAGAGCTTTACATTTAAAAAAGTTCATAGGAACATATCAACAAAAAATACCAGACTTTTCTGCGCATAAATTAAATGGTAAAAATTTTTATGAACTTGCTAGAGATAATAAAGTTATAGAAGATCGTTATAAAAAAGTATCAGTTCAAAGTTTAAAAGTTCTATCTTCAAATAACTCAAAAATGAGGGTTGAGTTGAATTGCCATTCGGGGTTTTATGTGAGAGCATTTGCAGAAGAATTTGCAAATTCCTTAGGTGATATAGCTTATGCAAGTATGATTAAAAGATTGAAAATAGGGACTTTTGATATAAATCAAGCTATTCCTTATGAAAAAATTCTTGATTTCTCAACTATAAATGATTTACATACCAATCTGATTACCATTTGAACTGGGCGACATCCTGGTCAGATGATGTTTACTTTGAAAGGAGTATTGATGTCGGAAATACAAATTAACGATATAGCTCGTGCTGATAATGACACTGGTTCACCAGAGTCCCAAATTTTTTTTCTCACAAAGAAAATTAATCTGTTAACAGAACATATCAAAATCCATAAGAAAGATTTTCATTCTCGAAGAGGTCTGCTGATGATGGTTGGTAAAAGAAATAGATTGATGGCGTATTTAAAGAAGAGGAATGTAGGAAAGTACACAGAAGTAGCAGATAAACTAAAGCTAAGAAAAAAATAATTTTTAATTAGCTATAAAGAAAGAGGAAGATGAAAATAGAACATAAATTTGAGTTGGGTAACCAACATATTACACTAGAAACAAATCGAATAGCAAAACAAGCAGATGCGTCTGTGGTTGTAACCTGCGGCGAAACAATGGTTATGGCTAATATTTGTGCAGCAAAAACACAAAAACCTGATATTGATTTTTTCCCATTAACAGTTAACTATCAGGAAAAATATTATGCCTCAGGTAAAATACCGGGGGGTTTTTTTAAAAGAGAGGCAAGACCGACTGAAAGAGAAACATTAACAAGTCGTTTAATTGATAGACCTATTAGGCCTCTATTTCACAAAAACTTTAAAAATGAAACTCAAGTAACATTAACTGTGCTATCTTACGATGGCGTTGTTGATCCTGATATTATTGCTATGTATGCAACCGGCGCAGCATTAGCGATTTCAGGTCTTCCTGTGGCAGGTACTTTGGGTTCCGCTAGAGTTGGATATATAGACGGAAAGCTAGCTGCAAATCCATCTATCCAAGATATGGAAAACTCTGAACTAGATCTTGTTGTAGCTGGAACAGAAGAGGGTGTCCTAATGGTTGAGTCTGAAGCCCAAGAACTCTCTGAGAACATCATGTTAGAGGCAGTAATGTTTGGACATGATTTTTATCAGACATTTATTAAAGAAGTTCAAAGCTTTGCAAGCAAAACAGAAATTAAGACTTTTGAAGTCCCAAGCCTACCTGATTTTTATGAAGGTTTACAAAAAGACATTGAAAGTAAAATCTCAGATCCTATTCGTGAAGCATACGGTTTAGTTGATAAACAAGAGCGAAGTCAAAAACTTACAGAGATCAGATCTTCTATTCTCGATAATGTTGAAGATGATCAGATTTTAGCCGCTACAACAATTATTAAAGATATAGAAAAAGAAGTAGTTCGAGGCGATATAATCAAAAATAAAAGCCGTATTGATGGAAGAAAATTAGATGAAGTAAGACAAATTACATGTGAATTAGACATTCTTCCTCGAGCTCATGGTTCAAGTCTCTTTACTCGTGGAGAAACTCAAGCATTAGTTGTTACTACATTAGGAACGGGCGATGATGAGCAAATGATTGACTCTCTTGATCCTATGCATAAACAACATTTTATGTTGCATTATAATTTTCCTCCTTACTCTGTAGGAGAAGTAGGAAGAGTAGGAGCAACTGGTAGAAGAGAAATTGGTCATGGAAAACTAGCATGGCGTGCAGTTCATCCAATGTTACCAAAAAAAGAGGATTTCCCATACACACTAAGATTAGTATCTGAGATAACTGAATCCAATGGTTCTAGTTCTATGGCTACAGTATGTGGATCATCCCTTGCTTTGATGGCAGCGGGTGTGCCAATTAAAAAACATATTGGTGGCATAGCGATGGGTCTAATCAAAGAAGGCGAGGACTTTGTAGTGCTTAGTGATATCTTAGGTGATGAAGATCACTTAGGTGATATGGACTTCAAAGTTGCTGGTACTATGGATGGTATTACTTCTCTTCAAATGGACATTAAGATTACCAGTATCACCAAAGAGATTATGGAAATTGCTTTAAATCAAGCATCAGGTGGAAGAAAACATATCATTGGCGTTATGTCGGATGCCTTACCAGAAGCTCGAACAAAATTTTCTAAGCATGCTCCTCAAGTAATCTCTATCACTATTGATAAAGCTAAAATTAAAGATGTTATTGGCTCAGGTGGTAAGGTAATTAAAAATATAGTAGAAGTCTCTGGGGCAAAACTAGAGGTCAACGATGATGGAATTGTAAAAATTGCTTCCAGTAATGAAGAGTCAATCAACAAAGCTAAGCAAATGGTTGAAGACATTGTTGCGGAGCCAGAAGTTGGCAAAGTTTATACTGGTAAAGTTGTTAAAATTGTTGAGTTTGGAGCCTTTGTAAACTTTATGGGAGCCAGAGACGGATTACTTCATGTCTCACAAATTTCACAAAAAAGAGTCGAGAATGTCTCTGATGTTTTATCTGAGGGACAAGAAGTTCAAGTCAAAGTACTTGATGTTGATCGTGCGGGTAAAGTAAAGCTTAGCATGAAAGAAGTTTAAACTAGTTACTTCCAAATATAATTATCAAAAATCAAGGGGCTTTTGCCCCTGATCTTAAACTATAGCTCTTGAACACTCATTCCTACGTTGTTGTATCCGTTATCTACGTAAAGTATTTCACCTGTAACACCTTTAGACAGATCGCTCATTAAGTAAACAGATGACTTACCAATATCTTCTAATGATAATGGCTTTTTAATAGGAGAATTTTCAATTGTGTAATTATAAATTTTTCTTGATTTGTTTATTACGGCACCTGCTAAAGTTCTCATGGGCCCAGCTGAAATTGCATTAACTCTGATACCTCTGTCACCCATATCAACAGCAAGATACTTTATAGAAGTTTCCAATGCAGCCTTTGCAACGCCCATTACATTATAACTTTGCATATATCTTGTTGATCCATAATAAGTAAGAGCCATGATAGATGCACCATCATTCATTTTTGGCGAAAGCATTCTCACCATTTCAGTTAAAGAGTATGCAGAGATATGAAGCGTTTTGAGAAAATTTTCTCTTGTAGTATTTAAATACTTCCCTGACAATTCATTTTTATCTGAATAGGCAACGGCATGAACAAAAAAATCAATATTTCCTTTAATTCCATTACAAACATTTTCAAGAGAAGAAGTGTCAGATACATCACAAGGCATAATTCCTAAGCAGTTAATTTTCTCAGATAGGGGCTCAACTCTTTTTTTTATTGAGTCATTTTGATATGTCAAATACATACTAGCACCTTCATCGCTCAAGGACTTTGCAATACCCCATGCAATAGAATGATCATTAGCTATACCAACAACCAATCCTTTTTTGCCTTCTAAAATTTTACTCATTAAAGCTAGATAGATAGATAGATGCATTCGTTCCACCGAAACCGAAACTATTTGATAGTATAGAATTAATTTTAACATCATTTTTATTCTCTAAGAGAATATTCATTCCCTCAGCCTTTTCATCTAAGTTTGAAATATTGGCTGACTCAACCATAAAATCATTCTCCATCATTAAAAGAGAGTAGACAGCTTCTTGTACACCAGTTGCACCGAGTGAATGACCCGTTAGTGATTTAGTAGAACTAGTTGGAGGGATATTATTGCCAAAAACTTCTTTTATACCTTGTAATTCAATCATGTCTCCGACAGGTGTTGATGTTCCATGTGCGTTGATATAATCAACTGGTCTACCCTGTGTTGCCATCTGCATACACCTTACTGCCCCTTCTCCAGAAGGTTGAACCATGTCATATCCATCTGAAGTTTGACCGAAACCTTGAATTTCTGCTATGATGTTTGCACCTCTTGCTTTTGCACTATCAAGGCTTTCAACTACCAAAACACCAGCACCTCCCCCAATGACAAACCCATCTCTTGAAGAGTCATAAGCACGAGAGGCAACCTCTGGTGTTTCATTATATTTACTTGATAAAGCACCCATGGCATCAAATAAAATTGACATTGTCCAATGTGTTTCTTCACCACCACCAGCAAATACAATCTCTTGTTGCCCATGTCTTATGAGATCATAAGCATTGCCAATGCAGTGCAGACTTGTCGAACAAGCTGAACTAATTGAGTAATTTACACCTTTTATCTTAAAAGGAGTTGCTAAAGTAGCAGAATTTCCTGATGCCATTGTTCTAGTAACCATATAAGGTCCAATTTTTTTAACACCTTTTTCTCTCGCTATATCAAATGCTTGTTGTAGTTGATACGTTGAAGGCCCACCTGACCCCATTACTAACCCAGTATTAACATTAGATATAAGTTTCTCTTCAAGACCTGAATGTTCAATTGCCTCTTTCATTGCAATATAATTATATGCTGCGCCTTCTCCCATAAAACGCAAAATTTTTCGATCTACATTTTCTTCAATATTTATTTTAGGTTTTCCATGTACATGACTTCTCATTCCAAGTTCCTCATATTCCTTGCAATGACTAATTCCAGATTTCACGTCTTTTAAGCTTTGTAAAACTTCTTTTTTGTTATCTCCTATACAAGAAACAATACCGTATCCAGTAACGACAACTCTTTTATTACTCATTGAATAAACCCACTCTTAAATCATTGGCATGGTAAATTATTTTTTCTTTGTGAATTATCTGCCCATCTCCATAACCAATTGATAACCCTTTTTTATTTAAAGATTTTTTTAAACTTACTTTATATTTTATTAATTCTTTATCCGGTTTTATTTCTTCAACAAATTTTATTTCCCCAACGCCTAAAGCACGACCTTTTCCTGGATAACCAAGCCAACCTAGATAAAAACCCAACATTTGCCACAAAGCGTCAAGACCCAAACATCCTGGCATTATAGGGTCACCCAAGAAATGACATTTAAAGAACCATAAATCTGCATTTATATCCAGTTCAGCAGTTATCTCTCCTTTTCCATGTACCCCACCATCTTTATTGACATTAGTGATGCGATCAAACATAAGCATAGGAGGTGCTGGTAATTGGGCATTTCCCTTTCCAAATAAATTTCCTTTCCCACACTCAATGATTTCTTCGTAACTATAACTAGATTGAGGTGTAAATGTATTCATCTTAATGAGGACAATTTTTATCAATTAATTGTAGTTTGTTTATGTCTGAAGTCAAAAGGTCTATCAAATTGATTTCACTTTTCAATTGAGTTTTTATTTTTGCAAGGGCGAAAATAATTTTCATACAAGCAAAACTAGTAACAAATCCTGCAACTGGACCTACCATTGCACTGTTAAGACAGCGGTGATTCTGATCAGCTTTAGGAAAAAGACACTCAAAACATGATGGATTATTTTCTTCATTGTTTTGTGCAAAGTATATGCCCTCTGAAGAGTTAATTGATATGGATACAAATGAGATTTTATTAACTTTAGAATATTTTGAAGAAAAAATTTTATTCTGATGATTATCCGTGCAATCAAATATTAAATCAAAATTATTATTTGGATTTTTTTTTATGAAAGATTTAAAATTTAAAGAGTGCTCTTTTATTATTGTTGAGTCATTTATATTTTTAAGCTTATGTTTTGAAGTGTTAGATTTAGATTTACCAACATCATCTTTATCATAATTAATTTGACGATGTAAATTTGACTTCTCTATAATATCATAATCAATAAGGTGAATTTCACCAACCCCAGCTCGAACAAGATATTGTGATGCAACTGTTCCCAGAGCACCTAAGCCGATTATACAAATTTTTTTCTTAGAAATATTTAGTTGCCCCTGTTCATTTATCCCAGGAACTAAAATTTGTCTTCCAAACTCTTCAATCAGTTTTTCACTTTGTTCCTGTTGATCCAAAACCACCACTTCCCCTCTCGCTTTCACTTAAATCACTTACTAGTTTAAAATCAACCTTTTCATATTTTGACACAACCATTTGTGCAATTCTCATTTTATCTTCAATTTCAAACATTTTTGATCCATGATTTATTAAAATCACTTTTATTTCACCTCGATAATCAGCATCTATTGTTCCTGGACTGTTAAGAACAGTAATAAAGTTTTTCACAGCCAGTCCACTTCGAGGTCTGATTTGAACCTCTAATCCATTTGGAATTTCAAAAAATAATCCAGTTCCAATTAGTTTTGTTTCTTTTGGTAACATACTAACTTTCCCATTAGGTAAGAATGCTCTAATATCCATTCCTGCACTAGATGATGTCTCATAAGTTGGAAGAATAACATCATCATTTATTTTTTTTACTTTTATAAAAACCAATCTAATTCTTTCTATTGCTAATGTATTTAACAATTTTATTTGCAAAAATTGTTTTAGTTACATTTCCTAAATTTAAAAAGTCACCTGATCTTCCAATTAAAATACCATTATTGTATTTTGAATTAAAAATTTTATCTTCTGCTGTTGGAAAGTTCAAAATTAGATAATCACAATTTTTGGAAAGCAATTTTTTTTTTGCATTTTGAAATACATCATTTGTTTCATAAGCAAATCCCACTGTAACCTTAGGTTTATATTTTCCAAATGACATTGATCTTAAAATATCAGGATTATTGATTAACTTTAAAGAAATTCCATTTTTTTTCTTAATTTTTAGTTTATGATATTTTTTAGCTTTATAATCACTAACTGCAGCATTAAAAATTCCTAAGTCAATAGACTTATATTTTTTTGCTTCTTTTAACATTTCATCTGCTGTGGGAGTGAAGATATATTTAACATTTTTCGAAACTATTTGTTTTGTTTGAAGATATCCATGCAAACAAATAACATTATAATTAAATTTTAATAGGCTTTTTATTAAAGCTATGCCTTGCCGACCAGATGACGCATTCGATATATATCTTACTGGATCTATATACTCTCGAGTGCACCCAATAGTTATTAATGCGTGTTTCAATTACTTAAGTTGACTAATTATTTCACTTGGATCAACTAATCGACCACTACCATACTCACCACAAGCTAAAGTTCCATTATCTGGGCCAATAAAATGATGACCAATCTTTTTTAAATAGTCCACATTGTCTTGAATAATTTGATTAGCCCACATTTCTTTATTCATCGCAGGTGCAAAATATATAGGTTTGTTTGCAGCAATCATACATGTCAGAGCTAGATCGTCACAAAAACCTTTTGCAAATTTTGAAATTATATTAGCTGTTGCAGGGTAAACAATAATATGAGTATTATCTCGCGCTAATTTTATATGTCCAATTTTTTTTTCCATATCTAAATCGAAGAGTTCTGAATACACTGACTTATTGGAAATTGTTTCAAGTAGTAGTTTAGAAATAAACTCATAAGTATTTTTTGTTGCAATAACTTCATATTCAATAGCTTTTTTTTGGCACTCACGAATTAGATCTAAAGATTTATAACAGCCAACACTTCCAGTAATTATTAATAAAATTTTCATTTTTTTTGCACTATATATATGTTGTTAGCTCCAGAAATGAAATCAATAGTTTCAATATGAGAAAAACCTGTATTTATCAGTTCTTCAAGAAGGTTATTTTGGCTAGGAAAAGAAATAATACTGTCAGCTAAGTATTTATAACTATATCTGTCATTGGAAATGATGCTTCCGGTGAAAGGTAAAACATATTTTAAAAAGTTTTTGTATGAACTTTTTAATAAATCTCTCTTTGGAATACCAAATTCCATAATAAAAAAATAACCTTTTTTTTTAAGGCATCTGTAAATCTCAGAAAAACCGTTTATTCGATTTTTAAAATTTCTTACACCATAAGTACATGTTATAATTTGAAAAAAATTTTTTTTATACGGTAAATTTTCTGCATAACCAACCTTGTAATTAATTTTTTTAAAGCTATTTTTTTTTCTGGATATATTGTGCATTTCAGAAACAGGATCTAAAGCATAAAGATTTTTTGAAATAGGAAGCAAATTAAAAATATCCCCACTACCACTTGCAATGTCTAAAATTTTCTCATTGCCGGCATGTTTTGATAATATAAGATCTACAAAATATTTTTTCCAGAGTCTATGTATTCCAAGACTCATAATATCGTTCATTAAGTCATATTTTGCATGAGATACATTTTCAAAAATATCTGTAATATTATAATTATTTGAATTATTTTTAGTTATCATGCCCGAATTACCTGAAGTAGAAACAACAATAAGATATTTAAAGTCAAAAGTTAAAGGAAAAAAAATTATTTCTATTAAAAAGTCACCAAAAAAACTTAGAAAAAATTTAAATTTAAAAGATCTTGAGCAAATATCTCAGAAAAAAATCATGTCTGTTAAACGTTTTGCAAAATACATAATCATAAGATTAGAAAACAATAATTTTGTAATTATTCATCTGGGAATGAGTGGTCGATTAAAGTTTTATTTAAACGAGAATTATAATAGAGAAAAACACGACCATGTAATTCTTCAATTTAACAAATTTAAAATTGTTTATAATGATCCTCGTAGGTTTGGTATGTTTTTTAGGCTTAAAGACTCAAAAGAAGTTAAATTTTTTTTTAATAACTATGGCACCGATTTATTAATTAACAAGGTTAATTTAAATGAGATATATAACAAACTTATAAGAAGAAAAATCTCTTTGAAACAAGCTTTACTTGATCAAAGTTTAATAGTGGGTATTGGAAACATATACGCTAATGAAGCTCTTTTTCATTCAAAGTTAAATCCTCAAAGACTAACTTACACTCTTAAAAAAGCAGAAATATCTCAGTTATTAAGCTCTTGTATATTTGTTTTGAAACTATCTTTAAAAAATGGAGGTTCTTCAATAAATGATTATAAGTCTCCAGATGGAACCCTCGGAAGTTTTCAGAGTTTATTTATGGTTTATCAAAAGAAACATGTTATATACAAAAAAAAGACCTATAAGATAAAAAAAATCATCCAAAATGGGCGTTCAACTTTTTTTTCACCTGCTTTACAAAAATAAAAAAATGTGTATAAGTTATTAACGCTTTTAAACGAACAACCTGTTAATAATATTTTTATATGCCACAACATAAATCTGCAAAAAAAAGACTTCGACAGTCTGATAGAAAAAAAACAGTCAACAAAGCTGTAAAATCCAATGTTTCAACTCAGCTAAAGGCAATTGATAAACTCATCAAAGATAAAAAAGTAGAGGAATCAATGGCGAAATTAAAAGTAGTTATGTCTGTATTGCATAAATCTACTAAAAAGAAAATCATGCACCTCAATAAGGCATCTAGAACTATCTCAAAACTACAAAAAGATATAACCGCAATTTCAAAATAATTTTTTTTTTCAAGCTATTTTTTTAGAAAAAAACATTTTTTTTTATTCCTCTTTTTTAACTTTTCATGCTTAAATAGCACATCTTTTAGAGGAAGGAATTAAGTTAGTGGAAGACGAACAGCATCAAGGTGGCATAGATGTGTCTTGGTCTAAGATCACATCTGAGTTAAAAAAATCACTTGATAAAGATACCTTCCAAAACTGGATTAAACCAATTTATTTTGAGTCTTTAATTGACACTTCTCTTACTCTCTCAGTTCCAACAAGGTTTTTACGTGACTGGATAATCAAAAATTATGCATCTGTTATAAAAAAAACTTATATGGACCAAGGTCATAGCATTGATAAATTATCTATAATCGTTAAAGAGAAGAATAATCGAATAATTCCTGGTACAGAAGTTATCTTTGAAGATAAAGATGATGATGAAGACACTTATTATGACGATATTTCTGCACCATTAGATCCAAAATTTACTTTTGATAATTTTATTGTAGGTAAACCCAACGAGTTAGCTTACGCAGCAGCACAACGCGTTGCACAATCAGAAGTAGTAAGCTTCAATCCATTATTTTTGTATGGAGGCGTTGGATTAGGAAAAACTCATTTAATGCATGCAGTCGCCTGGAATATTAAAAAAAGAAATCCCAAAAAAAATGTTGTTTATTTAACTGCAGAAAAATTTATGTATCAGTTTATTAAAGCTTTAAGATTCAAAAATATTATGAGTTTTAAAGAACAATTTAGATCTGTAGATGTCCTCATGATAGATGATGTGCAATTTATAATTGGTAAAGATAATACTCAGGAGGAATTTTTTCATACATTTAATACCCTGATAGATAAAAAAAGACAAATTATCATTTCAGCTGACAAATCTCCCGCTGATCTTGATGGTTTAGAGGATAGATTAAAGTCTAGATTAGGCTGGGGGCTAGTTGCGGATATTCATCCATTGACTTATGAACTACGATTGGGCATTCTTCAGGCTAAAGCAGAACAAAAATCTATAAAATTAAAGCAAGAAGTTATTGAGTTTTTGGCAAATAAAATTACCAACAATGTTAGAGAAATGGAAGGCGCATTGAATAGATTAGCAGTTCATGCTTCAATTCAGGACTCGGAAATATCAGTTGATCTTGTAAAGGATGTATTAAAAGATTTATTAAGAACTAATTCAAAAAAAATTACGATTGATGAAATTCAGAAGAGAGTAGTTGAGCACTATAATATTAAATTATCTGATATGCACTCCCCAAGAAGGTCAAGGTCTGTGGCTCGTCCAAGACAAGTTGCGATGTATTTAGCGAAGTCAATCACTACAAGATCGTTGCCGGAGATTGGTAGAAAATTTGGGGGCAGAGATCATACTACTGTTATCCACGCTATAAAAACTATTGAAGAAATTATGGTAAATGATCCTAACTTAGCAGAAGATATTGAACTTTTGACTAGAATATTGCAAACTTCCTAAATGGATTTTAGAGTAAGCCGAGAGGCTTTATTAAGAGTTTTAAATCACGTAAGTTCGATTGTTGATAGTAGATCAACTATTCCAATTCTATCCAACATTTATATAAAATGTGATAATAACCAAGTAGAAATTAGATCAACTGACATGGATATTTCTATTAGAGAGTTTGTTAAAATAGACTCATCAAAAAATGGCGAAGCAACAGTAAACTCAAGAATCCTTACTGATATAATTCGTAAAATAAAAAAAAACTCTATAGTGAAATGTAAATTAGATGGAAATAGATTAATAATAAACTCCGATAATTCTGTTTTTGAATTAAATGCATTAACGGCTGACGAATTTCCAAAATTTGTTCCTTTAGATCCAACCAACTCATTCGAGTTATCGATATCTGAAATACAGAGAATATTTAATAAAACTAAGTTTGCGATATCCGCTGAAGAAACAAGATATTATTTAAATGGTATTTTCTTTCATACTGTAAGTAATGGAACAACAACTTTAAAGTGTGTAGCAACTGATGGCCACAGATTAGCTAAGACAGAGTTAGATTTAGCAAATGCCATTAACATACAAGGTATAATTTTACCAAGAAAATTCATACTCCAGTTAGATCGTATGTTAGGTGATTTTGAGGGTAAGGTAAAAATAACCTGTACAGATACTCAGGTCAGTTTAGAGGCAGAGAATTTTATAATTATTAGTAAGCTCATTGATGGAACATTTCCAGATTATGAGAAAGTTATTCCTGTATCTAATGATAAATTGTTACAAGTTGAAGCAGATCCTTTTTTCAACGCTATCGATAGGGTTTCAACAGTAAATCAAGATAAAACTCCAACAGTAAAAACACAATTTGAAAATAATAGTATTAAGATTATGGCTACAAGCACAGATAGTAACAAAGGAGATGAAGAGGTTGCAGCAAATTATGCAGCTGAAAGTTTAGAAATTCTTTTCAACTCAAAATATATATTGGATTTACAAGACGTGATTGAAGGAGATACTATGATTTTGGAGTTATTAAACCAATCATCACCTGTAATTGTAAAGGATCCTAAAGATGCCAAAAGCTTGTATATCCTAATGCCAATGAGAATCTAGTTGTCCCCACCACTGAAGGGTTTACACTTATCTAATTATAGAAATTTCATTAATAAAAAAGAATTTTTTAACTTTGATCATATTTTATTTAAAGGAAAAAATGCCGTAGGAAAGACTAATTTATTAGAGTCTATAAGTTTTTTATGTCCAGGTACTGGTTTTAGAAAAGATGTAATACAAAATTTTATTTTTCAAAAACAAGAAAAATTAAAAGCTTCTATAACCTTTGATTTTAATCATGAAGACTTAGATAATCATTTAACTATTCTAATGGGTAGCAAAGATGAAAAATGGTCTAAACAATATTTTTTAAATGATAAAAAAATACAACAACAAAAACTTTTAGATATTTTTCAATTATTTTGGTTTACAGAAACAGATAAAGTATATTTTATCAAGGATGCTCAGTATCAAAGAAACACCATCAATCGTATTATATGTTATTTTGACCCAAAGCTATTTGGTTTTTTAAGCCGATATACAATTTTAAGAAGAGAAAAAAGAAAAATATTACAATCTTCTCAAGATTTTTCGTGGCTAGTTTCATTAGATAAACAACTGTTTGATATAGGCAGAGCTATTATTGAGATTAAAAAAAAATTTCTTTCTGAATATCAAACTTTTGTATCAGATAGTAATAAACTGTTTTTTGACTTTGAAATAAACCCAAGTTTTGGTCTTGTACACACTGAGAGTTTTTTAGAAAAATTTCGTAAAGACCTATCTGATGAGAATCAGAAGCCATATGAACATAAACTTCAATCACAGTATGATCCAAAAAAATCTATTTTTGAAATTACTTACAAAAAAAAAAATATTTCTCAATTATCCTCCGCTCAATCTAAAATGTTAATTTTAAGCCTTCTACTTAGTTGTGCAAAATTTCTAAATCGTAAAAAGATTACTATTTTTTTAATTGATGAAATATTTGATAACTTTGATATGATAAATATTGAAAAAGTTATTCAATATTGTGCAGAAAATAAATTTCAGACTTTCTTCTCAACCACTGATAATTTCTCGCTTCAAGGAAAAATTGATAATTTAGAAATTAAAGAAATATCTTAATGACAGATCAATATACAGCCTCTTCAATAAAAGTTTTAAAAGGTCTAGAGGCAGTCAGAAAAAGGCCAGGTATGTATATTGGTGATACTGATGATGGGACAGGTTTACATCACATGGTCTATGAGGTACTTGATAACTCAATTGATGAAGCTCTAGGAGGCTATTGTGACAGTATTCAATTAATAATTAATAAAGATGGGTCAGCTACAATATCAGACAATGGTAGAGGTATTCCAGTTGACCAGCACAAAACTGAAAAAGTCCCAGCAGCTGAGGTAATCATGACCCAACTACATGCAGGTGGTAAATTTGACCAAAATAGCTATAAAATTTCCGGTGGTCTTCATGGGGTTGGTGTTTCTGTTGTGAATGCCTTATCAGAAAGACTATCTTTAACAATTCGCAGAAATGGCAAAATTCATGTAATGGAATTTAAAGATGGTGTTACAACAAAAAAATTAAAAGAGATCGGTTCAATGAAAAAGACGGAGAGAACTGGAACAACTGTCCAATTTTGGCCATCAAAAAAAATTTTTTCCAATACAACTCTTATTCTTAAAACATTAGAAAATAGAGTTCGCCAGTTAGCTTTTCTAAACTCTAACGTACACATTACATTAACTGATATGCGCACACCAAAAGTAGAACCTATTGAATTCTATTATCAAGGAGGTTTAACGGCATATGTGCAATTTCTTAATTCAAGAAAGTCAACTTTAAATAAAATTATACCTTTTAATGGCGAGTCAAATGGAATTAAAGTTGAAGGCGCTTTACAATGGAATGATGGATACAATGAAAATATGCTTTGCTTTACTAATAACATTCCTCAAGGAGATGGAGGAACACATTTACAGGGTTTTCGATCAGCACTAACACGCTCATTAGTTGGATATTCAAATACAGTTGCAGTTGCTAAAAAAGGCAATATCACCATTTCAGGAGATGATGCTAGAGAGGGCATGACATGCGTACTATCTGTAAAGGTTCCAGACCCTAAGTTTTCATCCCAAACCAAAGATAAGCTAGTTTCGTCTGAGGTAAGACCAGTTGTTGAGAAAATAATATCTGAACAATTAAGCGCTTGGTTAGAGCAAACTCCTGGAGAGGCAAAAAAGTTAGTTTCAAAAATTATTGAGGCAGCAAGTGCCAGAGAGGCAGCAAGAAAAGCAAGAGAACTTACAAGAAGAAAAAATGTATTAGAGACATCATCACTTCCAGGAAAATTAGCTGATTGCCAAGAAAAAGATCCATCAAATTCAGAATTATTTATAGTTGAGGGTGACTCCGCTGGGGGCTCAGCTAAGCAAGGCCGTGATAGAGTTACTCAGGCTATACTTCCTTTAAGAGGTAAAATATTAAATGTAATTAAAGCAAATCCTCATAAAATTTTAGAAAACAATGAAATTTCTGCTCTTATAACAGCCATTGGTGCTGGATATGGTAATCCACCAAAAGATAAAGAATACAATCCTTCTGATTATTTCAATCCTGAATCAATGCGATATCATAAAATTGTTATCATGACAGACGCTGATGTTGATGGAAGTCACATAAGAACGTTGCTACTCACATTTTTTTATCAATTCATGAGAGATATTATAACCACAGGTCGTTTATATATTGCTCAGCCACCCCTATACAAAGTAAAAAAAGGAAATGCTGAAAATTACTTATTAGATGATCGAGAGTTAACAAAGTTTTTATTGTTAAATAACAAGGATGATCTCGATTTCAACATTTATAACAAAAAGAAAAAAATTCAGTTAAAAGAGGAACAGTTAAACGAATTAATTGATTTGGCTTCTCGTGCAAATTCTGCTTATCAAAACTTAGATCTTACATATTTAGATGCAAAGTTTTTTGATCAAATTCTTAATACAGGTTTATTTTTTCAGGATTTTCATCCAAATAAGATAGAAAAGTCACAATTTAAAATTTTCTTATCTAATTTAAATCAAGTTTATAAATCAGAAAATATTAAATTTGCTTTTCAAAGTATGATCAGTAATGAATTAATTTTTTTACAAGAAAAAGAGGGTTACAATAAAATCATAAAAGTTGCTCTAGATAAATTATTACATCTAAGAGAGTTTATTTCTTTAGACAGCTTATCTCTTTATAATAAAATGGGTTTTGCAAAATCCACAGAGACTTATTTTGGTATCTCTAAACTTTCTTCAAAAGAAAACTTTAATTGTAATGGACTTGTTGAATTTTTTACCACTCTTTTTGAAATGAGTAAAAAAGGCCAATCAATTAGCCGATATAAAGGTTTAGGTGAAATGAACCCAGATCAATTGTGGGAAACAACATTAGATCGAACTAATAGGAAGTTGCTTCAAGTTAAGCTCGAAGACCAAATCAATGCTGAAAGACAGTTGATCATGCTGATGGGCGATGACGTGACTGATAGAAAAAACTTTATTCAAGATAACTCAGTCAAAGTAGCAAATTTAGATATTTAGTTGAACAATCAAAAAAACTTTCTTTTTGTTAATTCATCAGATTTTTTAATTATACGTGCAATTGCTTTTGGAGGTCAGGCCGCTACATTATTTATAACACAGTATTTTTTCGAAATTTCTAAGACAGTAGCAATGAGCTCTTGGATAATAGCTTTTATCTTAATGGCTAGTATTCTCCTAGGATTTTATTTAAATAAAGGAGATAAAATTATTTCTGAAAAACAAGTCTTCTTATTTTTATGTTTTGATATTGTTCAAATTTCAAGTTTGATTGCTTTAAATGGCGGACACACTAATCCTTTTATATTTATCATCTTAGCTCCAATTGCTATCGCAGCATCATATCTTACGATAGAAAGAATAATAATTATTTTAAGTTTAGCGTTAGTTTGTTTTGCTTTGATATTTAACTTTTATATTAATCTTCCTTTGTCTGTGCATCCTAATATTAATTTTACATACAGCTTAGCTATTATGATTTCTTTATTTATAAGTAGTATTTTTTTAGTTTTTTATCTTTATTACTTTTCATTAAATTACAAAAGTACCCAAAAGGCATATGAGTTAGCTAGTAAGCAACTTCAAAATGAAAAAGAGCTTTTAAAAGTTGGAGGTTTGGCAGCTGCAGCTGTTCATGAATTGGGCACACCACTGAATACCATAAATTTAATTGTTGATGATTTAAAAAAAGATCAAAAATTAAAAGATGAATATGGGAAAGATATTAAAACTTTATTATTAGAGTTAGATAGGTGTAAGGAAATACTTAAAGAGCTATCAACAAATCCAGAGTCAAAAGAACTTTCTTCTGAAATTACAAATATGTCACTAGATGCCTATGTGCAATCTTTATGTGATCAATTTTCTAATAACTATCGAGCTGTGAAATTAGATTATAGATCTGATGAAAATTCTAAAAATATTAACATTAAAATCACACCCGAACTGAACATAGCAATGAATAATATTATAAAAAATGCCATAAGTTTTGCTTATAGACAAATATTAGTAATTTCAGAGACATCGAAAAATTCTTATTCCATTAAAATCAGAGATGATGGCCCTGGTTTTGATAAGAAGTTTATAGCTAATTTTGGAAAACCATTCTATTCTAGCAGACCTGAAAAAGGGGTAAATATGGGCCTCGGCCTATTCATAACAAAACAAATGATTGAAAATCTAAATGGTGAAATATTAGTACAAAGTAATGATGGAGCAGAAGTAACTTTAACATGGCGGATTTAGAGCAAAATACATTAGTCAAAGATAAAACACTTTTTATTATTGAGGATGACAAACCCTTTCGTGAGCGTTTAACTACCTCATTCCAACGTAAAGATTTTACAGTTACAGCAGCAGCTTCGAAAAAAGAGGCCTTAGATGTTTTAGCTGGAAATAATTTCAATTATGCCATCGTTGATCTTCGTTTAGGAGATGGTTCAGGGCTTGATGTGATTAAGGTGATTAAGGAGCAAAATCCAGAGTGTAGAACAGTAATGTTGACAAGTTATGGCAACATAGCTACAGCTGTATCCTCTGTTAAATTGGGTGCTGATGATTACTTAACTAAACCTGCAAACATAGATGATATCGAAAAATCTTTAATGTCTGCTACTGCTACATCCTTGCCCCCACCACCTGAGAACCCAATGTCTGCTGATAGAATAAGATGGGAACATATTCAAAGAGTTTTTACACAGTGTAATCGTAATGTTTCTGAAACCGCTAGAAGACTAAAAATGCACAGAAGAACTCTTCAAAGAATTTTAAATAAGCACGCCCCTAAAGAATAGAAACTCACTACAATCTTTGTTATTCTGCTTAAATGTCTAAGCCAAGACTTATACTTGTTGATGGTTCCGGATATATTTTCCGAGCTTATTACGCCTTACCCCCAATGAATAATTCCAAGGGCATCCCCACAAATGCAGTATATGGGTTTTGCAATATGATGCTTAGACTTATTGAAGAGCATCCAAATGACAAAATACTAATCATTCTTGATGCAGGAAGGAATACTTTTCGAAATACTTTATTTCCAGAATACAAGGCAAATCGTGGCGAGGCACCAGAAGATTTGATTCCTCAATTTACTATTATTCGTGAAGCTATTGATGCGTTTGGTTTAGATGTTATTGAAAAAAAAGACTTTGAGGCCGATGATGTTATAGCAAGTTACGTTAAATATGGTGAAGACAATAAGATACCCACCACAGTATTTAGTTCAGACAAAGACCTTTTTCAACTGTTATCAGCTAATAATCGCATCATGGATCCAATGAAAAATATTGAAATTGATGAAGCAAAGGTAATGGAAAAATTTGGCGTTGGCCCTGACAAGATTACAGACGTACAAGCTTTAATTGGTGATAGTGTTGATAATATTCCTGGCGTCCCTGGCATCGGACCAAAAACAGCCTCTAAATTAATTAATGAATTTGGTTCTTTTGAGGGCCTTCTGGCAAATAAAGAGAAAATATCAAATGAAAGAATTAAAAATCTTATACATGACCATGAAGAAAAAGCAAAAATAAGCCACCAACTAGTCATTTTAAAAAATGATCTTGAACTGCCTATAACAATCGAAAAGTTAAAAGACTTTGAAGACTCACCAAAACTTAATGACTTTTTCAAAAAATATGAATTTAAATCATTAGTCAGAAACAGTGCTCATGAAACAAAACCGCATGCGGCAAAAAAAAACTTAGAATTTAAATCACTTATTAAGACAAAAGATATAATCGAATATCTTAAGTCTCTTCAATCTGAAAAAATATTAGCGATAGATTTAGAGACAGATAGTTTAGACGTCAATGAAGCAAATATCATTGGCATTTCATTATCTAATGCACAGCAAGCTTATTACCTACCTTTTAAATCACCTGAAAATGAAATATCTGAGACAGATCAAAAAAAAATATTAAAAGAGCTCAATTTATTATGTGAAGATCCTTCAATTTTAAAGATTTTTCATAATGCTAAATACGATAGTGTAATTTTAAAACGCTTTAACGTAAATACTATTTCTTTTCAAGATACATTATTAATGTCTTTTTTTGTTAATAACGGTTTAACAAAACATAATCTTGAGGATTTGTATTATTATTATTTTGGAGAAGAAAAAGAAAAATTTAAAGATGTCATTAAAAATGAATCTAAAAGAAATTATAAAGATTTTTCTGAAGTGCCTTTACAGTCTGCAACAAATTACGCTGCTCATGATGCTTATGCCACCTATAAATTATATGAGACATTACACGATCAAATATTAGATGCCCCCGATAGTTATATTTATTTCGATATCGATAAAAAATTAAGCTTAGTCCTTCAACAGGTTGAAAACAATGGCTGTAAGATTGATCTTAAATTTTTAACAAAACTTGAAAAAGATCTAAATAAAGAAATTGAAAAAATTGAACAGAAAATTTTCAAAATCGCGGGTGAGGAGTTCAATATTGGTTCGCCAAAGCAACTTACTGAAATCTTCAAGAAACTTGATGTGAAGGTAACAAAAAAAACAAAAGCAGGAGATTTTCAAACTAATGTCAAAGTCTTAGAACAATTAGAGTCTGAGGGAGTAGAGATTGCCTCACATATTTTACAATGGCGTCAATACTCTAAGCTCGTGTCGACCTATACATCTTCTTTAGCTGAACACGCTGATAATAACGACCGTGTTCACAGTACATTTAATATTGCAGCAACTATTACGGGTAGATTAAGTTCATCTGAGCCTAATTTACAAAATATCCCTATTAGAACTGAGATTGGAAAGAAAATTAGAACAGCATTTATTGCGGAAAAAGATCATGAGTTATATAGCTTCGATTATTCCCAAATCGAGCTTCGTGTGCTTTGTGAAGCTTGCGAAGACCCTAATTTATTAAAGGCTTTTCAAGAGGATCAAGATATTCATCAAAGTACAGGCCAATTAGTTTTTAACAAAAAAACAATTAATGCTAATGATCGAAGAATGGCCAAGATTATTAATTTTGGAATAATCTATGGAATTAGCCAATATGGTTTAGCTAAACAGTTAGGTGTAAGCAATGCTGAAGCAAAGCTTTTCATAGACAACTATTTTCAAAAATTTCCAAACATTAGTGACTTTATGAAATCAACTACCGATAAAGCAAAAAAACTAGGCTACGTTGAAAACCTTTTTGGAAGAAAGTCTCACATTAAAGACATCAATGCTAAAAATTTTATGCTCCGATCTTTTGCAGAAAGACAAGCTATCAATGCACCTATCCAAGGCACAGCATCTGAGTTAATTAAAATTGCAATGTTGGATATTCATAGCTATTTAGAGAAAAATAAATGTAAATCTAAAATGACATCGCAAGTCCATGATGAGCTTTTATTTGAAATTCATAAAAAAGAAAAAGATATTATTCCACAAATAACTAAGTTGATGGAAACATCACATCAAAAATACAAAGCTTTTAAAACTCCTATAAAAGTCGACTTTGGTGGTGGCTTGAATTGGGGATTAGCTCACTAGTTAAAACTAAAAATCATCGTCTGGTTTATTAAATGCCATCCAACGTTCTAGCTCATGGTAGCCACCAATTTTCTCACCGTTAATTATGATTTGGGGAAATGTTTTGGCAGCTGGAAATATTTCAAAAAACTGATCACGGCTGTAATCCTCATCAAGCATTAATACTTGGGGGTTATGTGAGGATAAAACTGCCTTAGCTTTAGTGCAAAAAATACAGTTGTCTTTACTATAAATTTTGACTTCCACTTAGAAAGACTCGTCAAAAGACAAAGAACGATCTGTTGGACGCTGGTATTCAGATACCCTTTTCTCGAAGAAATTAGTCACATTTTGAACATCAAGAGCTCTCATGAAATCAAAAGGGTTTTCAGTATTAAATACCCTTTCAAATCCAAAAAGATCAGCAATTCGATCTGAGACAGCTTCAATATACATACACATCATTTCCTTGTTCATACCAATGAGATCAACAGGAAGTGCATCAGTAACAAATTCTTTTTCAAACTCCACTGCTTCTCTGACTATTTCTTCGAACTCAGACTGTGCGACAGGACCAGGGATTAAATCCATCGATTTAATATCCTCATCTGACAAGGTTCCTTTATTAAACTTTTCACTTAATGTTTTAAACATCAAAGCTGAGAAACTGAAGTGCATTCCTTCATCTCTGGCTATCCAGTCATTTGATAAGGCTAAGCCTGGAAGTAAACCTCTTTTTCTAAAGTAATATATGGCACAAAAGGATCCAGCAAAAAATAACCCTTCAACTAAGCCAAAGGCAATTAAGCGTGTTAATAAATTTTGATTTCCATTCAGCCATTTTGAAACCCACTGTGCTTTTTTATTAATACAAGGAACGTTTTGAATAGCAGAAAATAGCTTATCTTTTTCTGATGGGTCCTCTACATAAGCTTCAATTTGTAAACCATACATTTCTGCGTGAATAGACTCATTCAGCATTTGCATGGTGATAAACAATCGAGACTCTGGAATTAAAATCTCATTATAAAATCTGGATGCTAGATTTTCATTTATCATTGCCTCTGAATTTGCAAAAAATGCAAGCACATGTTTAATAAAATGTATTTCTCCTTCTCCAAGTGTTTTTAGATCTCTTAAATCATCTTGAAGAGACACCTCCTCAGGCGTCCAAAATGCTTGAACGTGTTGCTTGTAACGATCGAAAATTTCTTGGTGTTGAATAGGGAAAATTGATTTGCATCCTTTAGATATCATGACTTGCTCCTTAAATTAAATTGATTGAAAATCTTACGCACTACATGTTACACAATCTTCTGGTTCATTAGATTGCACCTCTTTGACATAAGACTCTTTTGCTTTTTTTTCAGAAGACACTGTTACTTTAACTGCGTCTACGGCTGATCGGCTTCGCAGGTAATACATGCCTGTTTTTAAGCCTTTTTTCCAAGCATACATGTGCATGGAGTTTACTTTTCCAAAAGTAGGTGTTGCCAACCATAAGTTCATGGATTGGGTTTGGTCAATAAATGGCGCTCTATCAGCTGCCATATCTATAACTGTTTTTTGAGATGTTTCCCAAACAGTTTTATAAACATCTTTTAAGTCTTCAGGAAATCCTTCAATATTTTGTACAGAGCCATTTTCCAAAATAATTTGATCACGTAATTCTTTGCTCCATAAGTTTCTCTTCATAAGTTCTTTAACAAGGTGACGATTGACTAATAAAAATTCACCTGAGAGAGTTTGTCTTTTATAAATGTTTGATGTTTGTACTTGGAACGTTTCAGTATTTCCTAGGATAATACCAGTGGAGGCTGTAGGCATACATGCAGTGGTCAAAGAGTTTCGAACACCATGCTTTTGGATTTTCTCCATTAATCCCTTCCAGTCCCACATACTTGACGGTTTAACACCCCAAAGATCAAATTGGAATTTCCCTTCAGATAGAGGGGAACCTTTAAAAGTAGAGTAAGGCCCCTTATCGGTAGCAAGTTCCATTGATGCTTCTAAAGCTCCAAAATAAATTGTCTCAAAAATTTGTTTATTAATTATTTGCGCTTGAACAGAGTCATAAGGAATATTCATTTTAAAATAAACATCTGCTAAACCCTGTATACCGAGACCGATAGGACGGTGACGACTATTTGAGTTTTCAGTTTTATTAGTAGGATAGAAATTTATATCAATAACTTGATCTAAATTCTTAGTCGCCAGTTTTGCAACTTGATATAAGTTCTGATAATCAAATTTACTTTCGTCAGTTACAAATTTTGGTAATGCAATTGACGCAAGATTACAAACAGCAGTTTCATCTTTTTCAGAATACTCCACTATCTCTGCACAGAGGTTAGAAGATTTAATGACACCAATATTTTTTTGGTTAGACTTATTATTAACAGCATCTTTGTAAAGCATGTATGGCTGACCAGTTTCAATTTGGGCTTCGATGATTTTAGACATTAAAGCTCTTGCCTTTATTCTTTTTAAGTCAGGCATTTCATTTTCATATTTTGTATAAAGATCAACAAACTCCTTGCCATATGTATCCGATAAACCAGGGCACTCGTGTTCACTCATTAGAGTCCAATCAGCGTCTTCTTCTACTCTTTCCATAAATAAATCAGGTATCCATAAGGCATAGAATAAGTCTCTGGCTCTAAATTCTTCAGCTCCAGTATTTTTTCTAAGCTCTAAAAAAGCTTCAATATCCGCATGCCATGGCTCTAAATAGACAGCAAAAGAGCCTTTTCTTTTACCTCCACCCTGATCAACAGACCTTGCTGTTTCATTAAAAATTTTAAGGAAAGGTATCAATCCATTAGACTTGCCATTGGTTGACTTAATACGGCTACCGCCACCTCTAATGTTATGAGCATGAAGTCCAATGCCACCGGCGGTTTTTGAAATTAAAGCACAGTCTTTTACAGTATTAAAAATTCCTTCGATAGAGTCATCTTCCATTCCAATAAGAAAACAGGACGACAATTGTTGCATCTTCAAACCACTGTTAAATAGAGTGGGAGTTGCGTGTGTGTAGAAACCCTGAGATAGGCTGTCATAAGTTTTCTTGACCTGATAAAAATCAAACTTATCTCCGGACACACATAAAGCGACTCTCATCCATAAATCCTGAGGTCTTTCTGCTGTTTTATTGTTTGATTGTAAAAGATAAGCTCTGAACAAAGTAGTCAATGCAAAATAATCAAAGTAGTAATCACGATCGTAGTCAATAATTTTTTCAATCTCTTCAGCGTTAGCTTTGACTTTTTCATAATATTCATCGCGCAATAAACCATCCTCATAAAGATTTTTTGTTGCAATAATAAAACCTGGTGTTTCTTTATGTAGAGCATTAGCTTTAATCCTCCCAGCTAGATATGAGTAATCGGGATGTTCTACTGTCAGAGCAGCAGCTGTTTCTGCTAAGTAAGTGTCAATTTCATTTGTTGTGATACCATCGTAAAGACCTTGAATTGCCTTTTGAGCTATTGTAATGGGATCTATCTCTAAACCGTTTGACAAAATAGAGATACGATTTGTAATTTTTTCTAAAGAGATATCCTCTTTGTTACCATCTCTTTTGGTAACAGCCATTGTGGATACTTTGGCACCAATTTGTTCATTTAGTTGAGCAGTCTTATAACGTTGGTTAGCTCTTTGTTCTCTGTAGAGTACATAGGCACGAGCTACTTTATGATGTTCACCCCTCATGAGAGCTAATTCCACTTGGTCTTGGATATCCTCGATATGAATCATATCACCGTTTGCAATACGTCTAGTTAAAGCCGCTGTGACTGTTTCAGTTAACACTGAAACATTTTTGTCAATTTGTTTGCTATCACGAAGATCAGTTTGTGCCAAAAATGCTTTTCTTATAGCATTTGCAATTTTGTCAGATTTAAAAGGTGTTATCGATCCATCACGCCTTACAACACTGAGACTTAGCAGGTTTATTTCTTCGTTTTGCTTATTTATAACTGTATTTTTTGTTGAATTTTCAAGTGATTCTGCGTTATTTGTTTCCATTCTTCCTACCAAGTTAAAGTGTACTTTTTTGAATAATCACTAGATGTAGTGTTTATTGCCTAGTGACTATACAATCTATAGACAATCTTAGTCAATTTATTTTGTATTAAATTCTGAAAAGCCAATAAATTCAATTGGAAATTAAAGATTCAATTAACAAGTAATTTGAAAATATTCACAGGTTTTTATCAAATTTTCCAAAACTACGAATATCTCTTAAAAAATACTATTTAGGTCCATTTTTAATAGCCCTAATTTTGAACTGATTCGCATTATGAAAATCAAAAACAATTCACATTTATGTTTAACTTTCATAAGAAATTCAGGATTTTTTAATAGATCTCTGTTTAAAATCCCTTACTTTCATTTGGTGAAAAAAATTCTAGGGGTAGGAACTGCTTTGGTTGATGTCATATGCCAGGTAGAGGACAGTGTTATCAATAATTTGAAATTAACTAAAGGCTCTATGACATTGATTGAGGAGTCTCAAATTGAGGAAATTAGGTCAAATTTCGATAATCCATTAATCACCTCGGGTGGATCAGTTTGTAATACTATCCATGAATTAAATTTTGGCTCTCATGAGGCAAGTTTTTACGGCAAGGTCAATGATGATGAGTATGGAAATGCTTTTGTTCAAGATTTACAAAAAGAAAATATCACTTTTAAAGGTGTTTCCAATAAAACAGATCTTCCAACTGGCTGCTGTAATATACTAGTTTCACCTGATGGTGAAAGAACCATGGCTACACACATAGGAATAGGTTCACAATTAAATCCAGACGAAGTTAATGAAGATATACTCAATTCAATTGATCATGTGTACATGGAGTCATATCTTTGGGATCATGAACTAACAAAAAAAACACTCAAAAAATTTTCAGATATTGCAAAATCAAAAAACATAGAAATATCTCTTTCATTATCAGACCCTTTTTGTGTTGATCGACACAGAGATGAATTAAAAAATTTTATAACTGATAATGTAGATTTAGTTTTTTGTAATTTTGATGAAGCAAAGATGTTTTCACAATTTGAGTCAATGGCAGATGTGAGTTCTTTTTTTAAAAATTTTGGAAAAAAAATTGTAATGACCTCTGGTGCTGAGGGCGCATACTATTTTTTTGAGGAAGATGTAAAACATCAATCTGCTCACAAAATAGAAAATGTCTTGGACACAACAGGTGCAGGAGATAATTTTGCTGCAGGATTTTTAGATTTTTATTTATCTGGAAAACCTGTCGATGAAGCACTTAAGAATGGTAATAGAAAGGCTGAAGAAGTTATTCAGCAGCTGGGACCAAGGATAAAAAGAACTTGATAATGAAGATTAAATCATATTTTATTTTAAATAGTCTATCTAAAAGGAGGGTTAAGTGGATTACAAAGTAAAAGATATTTCCCAGCATGTATTCGGGAGACAAGAAATTGAAATAGCAGAAACTGAAATGCCAGGATTAATGGCTATTCGTGAACAATATGGAGAGTCAAAACCGTTGGCCGGGGCCAATATTATGGGCTGTCTTCACATGACCATCCAAACTGCTGTCTTAATTGAAACACTTGTAGCACTTGGCGCCAAATGTCGATGGAGCTCTTGTAATATTTACTCTACTCAAGATCATGCAGCTGCTGCTATTGCCCAAAGCGGCACACCTGTTTTTGCCTGGAAGGGTATGAATGAAGATGAATTTTGGTGGTGTATTGATCAAACAATTGAGGCAGATGGATGGGAGCCTAATATGATACTAGATGATGGTGGAGACTTAACACTTCGAATGCATGAGAAGTACCCTGAGCTTTTGAAAAATGTCAGAGGATTATCTGAAGAAACTACCACAGGTGTCCTTCGTTTAGAGCAAATGGCATCTAAAGGAACTCTTCAAGTTCCTGCTATAAATGTAAATGACTCTGTAACAAAAAGTAAATTTGATAATTTATATGGCTGTAAGGAAAGTTTAGTAGACGGAATTCGAAGAGGAACTGACGTAATGATGGCGGGTAAAGTTGCTGTTGTAGCTGGGTTTGGAGATGTTGGAAAAGGTAGCGCAGCTTCATTAAGAGGAGCTGGAGCTAGAGTTCAAGTAACAGAAGTTGATCCTATTTGCGCACTACAAGCAGCAATGGAAGGCTATGAGGTTGTTACTATGGATGATGCATGTAAGTATGCTGATATCTTTGTAACTGCAACAGGTAATAAAGATATCATTACACAAGACCACATGAGAGAAATGAAAGATCGTGCAATTGTCTGTAATATTGGACACTTTGATAATGAAATTCAAATAGATGATTTGCAAAACTATAAATGGGAAGAGATAAAACCTCAAGTTGACCAAGTAACATTTCCAGATGGTAAGAAGCTAATAATACTTTCAAAGGGAAGGTTGGTGAACTTAGGTAATGCCACTGGCCATCCTAGTTTTGTGATGAGTGCATCATTCTCAAATCAGGTTTTAGCTCAAATTGAAATTTGGGAGAATTACAAAAACTATGAAAATAAAGTCTATGTACTTCCTAAAAAACTAGATGAAATGGTTGCGATGTTTCACCTGCAAAAAGTTGGTGCTAAACTGACTGAAATGTCCAAGGAACAAAGCGATTATTTAGGTGTCGAACAGCAGGGCCCATTTAAGAAAGATACATATAGGTACTAAAATGAGAAAAAATTACATTTTTACATCTGAGTCAGTGTCTGAGGGGCACCCAGATAAAGTTTCTGATCGAATTTCTGATGCAGTTGTCGATCATTTTATCTCCAAAGACCCATTTGCTAGAGTCGCTTGTGAAACACTAACAACAACCAACAAAGTTGTTTTATCCGGTGAAGTAAGAGGGCCAGTCCAAAAAGACAAAGATGAAATTATTTCAAAAGTAAGGGAGTGCATAAAAGACATCGGCTATGAGCAAGATGGTTTTCATTGGCAAACCGCAGATATTCAATATTTACTCCACGGACAATCTGCAGATATTGCAATGGGTGTAGACTCTTCATCTGACAAAGATGAGGGGGCTGGTGACCAAGGAATCATGTTTGGATACGCTTGTACGGAAACACCTGAGCTGATGCCGGCACCAATTTTTTATTCTCATAAAATCTTAGAGATAATGGCTAAGGGAAGAAAAGACGGTAGCTTAAAAGGATTAGAGCCTGACTCAAAAAGCCAAGTAACTCTTAAATACGTTGATGGTAAACCAAGTGCAGTTACATCTGTAGTGATATCAACACAACATGCTGATGGATTGTCTCCTGCTGATGTTAAAGAAATAGTAAACCCAGCATTAAAAGAATCTATCCCTGAAGAGTTATTAAAAAATTTAGACGATAAGGAATACTACGTAAATCCAACAGGTAATTTTGTCATCGGAGGACCAGATGGTGATACGGGATTAACAGGAAGAAAAATTATTGTCGACACCTATGGTGGTGCAGCACCTCACGGTGGAGGGGCTTTCTCTGGAAAAGATCCCACAAAAGTCGATCGCTCCGCTGCTTATGCCTCACGATACTTAGCAAAAAATATTGTTGCTGCTGGTTTATGTGATCAGTGTACTATTCAGTTGTCTTATGCAATCGGTGTAGCCAAACCATTATCAATTTATGTGAATACTCAAGGCACTAATAAAATAGATGAAGCAAAAATTGAGTCTGCCATACCTGACATTATGAATCTTTCTCCAAGAGGTATTAGAGAGAAATTACAGTTAAATAAGCCAATTTACGAACAAACAGCAGCTTACGGTCATTTTGGTAGAACACATGACAGCTCTTCAGGAGCTTTTTCATGGGAAGCTCTAGATTTAGTGTCCGATTTCAAATCGCTAGCTTAATTGAGTTTGAGATTTGCAGTCTCTAATGAAATTGAGTTAAAACCTCTAGCTAGAAATATATCTAGGTCTATTTCCAAAAACCAGATTATTTTTTTTGAGGGAGAAGCTGGTTCTGGTAAGACAACTTTAATTAGATATATCTTAAGTGAAATTAGCAAGTCAGAAAAAAAAACTTTTTACTTCCAAGGGAGCCCCACGTATCAAAGAGAACATATTTACAATTTTAATAAGTTTAATATTATTCACTTTGATTTTTATCAAGTTCAAAATAACAAACTAGATTTGGATGAGTATTTTAATGATAATTGTATTCTCATTGAGTGGCCATTAGAAAATCTTATGAAAAAATATAACCATATGGCCTTATCTGTTAATATTTCGGTTACTGAAGAAAAAAGAAATATAGAGATAAAATCAAATAATAAAAAATGGCTTCACAAAATAAAATAAATCTAATCAAAATAAAAAACCACCTTCAAAATAAAAATTTTAAAATAGGGGGCTTTTTAAATTTCAAGTCTGATGCATCAGAAAAAATTTTCAAATTATGTAAAACAGCAAATCAATCATTACTTGTACTCTCTTTTTTAAATAAACCTAGCGAATATAAAAAATATATTAAAGCAACTGATGTTTTAATTTCTCAAAATGTTAATACACCAAAAATAATTGATCAAAGTTATTTACATAAGTTTGTAATCATGGATTATTTCCCTATTGCAAATGCATCAAAATATTTCCAAAAACCACAAATTAAAAAAATACTTCCATTGGCTGTGAGAGCTCTTACAAATCTTCAAAAACCCAGGAAAAAGTTTTCAGGCGTTCCGGTAAAATCACAAAATAATTTACTTAATGATGCTTTGAACGGCATTGAGATTTTTATTGATCACTATGATCACAAGATCCAAATTGGTTTTTATCTCAATAAACTTGTGAAAGCATCTTTGAAAAAAAGTACTGAAAAATATAGAAAATTTAAGCCAACTTTAACTCACGGTGATTTTTTTTTAGATAATTTAATTTATTACAATCAAATAGTTTATGTTATTGATCATCAAGATACTCACTACAACCACCCATTATTAGACATTTCTTCATTGATTTTTGATGCTAGGAGATCTTACTCTACTAAAGTCGAAGATAAATTATTGAAGCTTTACGCAAGAAGAATGAAACTTAATCTTAAGGGGCTTAGGTCAGATATTCATATGATTAGTCTTTTACGTAATCTGAGAATTCTTGGTAATTGGGTGCAATTATATAATGCTGGAAAACCAAAATATCTTAAAGTCTATAGAAAAAATACATGGGCTCAAATATTTAAACATGTTGAATATTTAAGACTTTGGGATCTAAGAGAAATATTTAAGGAGATATATAACAAAACAAGTTAAATGGACGCTCTAATATTAGCTGCAGGTTATGGAATGCGAATGGATAACTTAACCAAAGATATCCCTAAACCCTTATTAAAAATAAAAAATAAAACACTTATTAGCTATGCAGTTGATCTAATTAAAAACATGTCGTTTGATAAAATTTATATCAATACTCATTACAAACATAATATGTTGGAGAAATTTGTTTCTGAAAATTACCCTGATATTTCAATTTCTTATGAGGAAACTATCTTAGGAACAGGAGGTGGTATCAAAAAAATTCAAAAAAATGACATAGTAATTCTAAATACAGATAATTTATGGGACCAGTCATTTGAAAATGAATTAGAGGGATCAATTAAATTTTTTGATGAAAATAAAAATTTTGATAATGTCCTCCTTATAAATTCTAAAAATTATAATTTTGATCTTGAAGTAAATAATGATGGACTTATTAACTTTCCATCAAAAATCTACAATACTTCATTTCAAGGTTGTCATATTATAAGAAAAAACTCTTTGCATCCTTATCCTGAAATTTTTAACATTCAAGATTTTTGGAAAGATTGTTCTTTAAATGAAAAAATCTATGGATATGAGACCACTGTAACCAATGCTCATGTTGGAACTAAAGATGAGTATTTGAAATACAAATAATCATTACTATATTAAGTGTATGATAGTTGAACAAATAAATGACGACGAATTTAATCAAAAAGTTCTTGAAGGATCAAAAGATAAGCCCGTTTTAGTAGATTTTTGGGCTGAGTGGTGTGGTCCATGTAAGGCTATAGCCCCCATCTTAGATAATTTAGCCTCTGAAATGAGCGATAAGATATCTATAAAAAAAATTAATATAGATGTTAACCCTCAAGCACCAGCAAACTTCAGTATTAGAAGCATACCCACAATGATACTTTTTAAAGATGGATCATTGGCTGACACAAAGATCGGTTTAGGCTCCGAAACAGACTTAAGAGATTGGATTAATAGTAAACTTTAGAAAATATACTTATCAAAACATACTTAATTAAATGAGATTATATTTCGAATGTTATATATCTATTTCATATGGGAATGAGCTTAGTTGCTCCAAGCCATCTTTGGTTACAACGAACTGATCCTCAAGTTTAATTCCCTCTTTGCCACCAACTTCACCAATATAACTCTCTACACAGATAGTCATATTTTCCTCAAAATTGGCTGAGTAATCCGCATTGCTAAAATCTCTATTTGGGTAAGCAACAAGTGGCCATTCATCACAAAGACCGACACCATGAATAATGCATGGATAATGATTATCGTAGCAATTATCAGGCAATTTCCAGGATTTTTCTGCAAATTCTCTAAAATTTAAACCAGCTTTAATCAGTGATTTGTTATGATTAATATGTTCTAAAGACATTGAGTAAAGCCTCTTTTGTTCATCATTTAGACGATTGCCCTCAACAAAGGTTCGAGAGATATCAGCACAGTAACCGTACGGTCCAACCATATCTGTGTCAAAAGCAACTAAATCTCCAGACTCAATGACTCTGTTACTGCATTCTTGAAGCCAAGGATTTGTTCGTGGTCCAGAAACTAAAAGACGAGTCTCAAACCACTCCCCACCATTTTCAATATTGACTTTATGCATGTATGACCAAAGTTCTTCTTCTGTCATACCTGCCCGAAGTTTATCTTTCATTAGCCACATTCCTTTTTCAGCAGTCTCAATAGAAGCTCTCATGCAAATTAGCTCATCATCAGATTTAATTGATCTTGCAAGCTCAATGTACTTTTGGGCGTTCACTAGTTTAACATTAAACTGTTTAAGTAACATTTGTATTCCAACTGGATCAGAAACATCTATTGCAAGGCAATTATTATTAGGTGAATGCTCTCTCATTAAATCTTGAACAGTGCCAGCCCATTTTTTTGCATTTTTATCAACAAAATTATTTGCTGAAAAAAAATCCCAACTATCAACTGCTCGAATATCATCAATCGTGCATAAATGTTCTGAGAGATGTTCGCTCTTTGGATAATCAAATAGTATTACTTTTCCCTCTGCAGAAATAAATACAAATCGCACAAGTTCATGCATTGTAAATAAACTCATATTTCTACTGTCGGTTGCATACCTTATATTGATCGGATCAAATAATATGCAAGCACCAACATTATTTAACCGTAGTTGCTCTAAAACTCTATTGAGTCGATACATACGTAAACGGTCGAAGTCTATTTTTTCTTCGTACAGTCTAGGTTTGTAAACTTGATTTTCAAAATTTTGGTTAATTGTTTCGAAAAACTTTGGTCCGATTTTACGGTCAGCAAATTTACTTGTAAAATTACTCATCTAAATGACTTTTGATATTATTCTTTTCAAACCTTAAAAGATTATCACTAAATTGCAATTTAAGTTTTTTTGCACTATTACTAATTTTATCAAGGAAATTAATACTTATTTTAATACTTTTTTGTTCATTTTCGGATATTTGACCAACATAGGTGATAGCATTCCATAATCCAAGAGAGTTCATCGGTGAAAATTTTTTCTTTGAGGATAATGATAGGTTTATAAATGAAAATAAAAATGAAGATGCAGACACTTTAAATTTTTTTCTAAAATGAGGTATTTTTTTATTCAGGCTTTCTACAAATTTTTTGGGATCATTAAATTGATAGGGATTAATTTTTGGAAAGAATAATTTGAGAAGCTTTTTTGAAAAATCGTTTCCAGATGAATAAATAAAAAATAGCTGACCTTTTACATCTAACATTTTTAATAGTGGAATAAGTACTAGTTTAAGTGTTCTTTCGTAAGGAGATCTTAGCCTGAAAGCTTGAGATGCAATAATATAGTCATAAAACTTTGGAATACTCTCTAACTTACTTGGTATCAAATGCTTTAATGCAATTTTTTGATCCTTTCTATAAATAATCATCAGTGTCTTTTGCTTTGGTCTCAATATGGTTGAAGATGTATCCTCTTTTATGTCCCAATTTTTTCTTATAACCTCACCCATATTCATGAGTTGTTGATTGAAACTAAAACTTGTATTTCCAACTAATTCTTTTTTAATTAATTTACAATCTGTGAATCGATTATCATTAATTTCTCTGTAGGATGCATTTGTTATACAGAAAACTAAATTCTTATGTTCAAAAAATCTATAACCAAGATAATTTAAAAGACTGTTAATATCATCAATACTAATTTCTTTTCCAACAACTATAATTGGATCTTCAGGAAATTTGTCATGAACAGCTGATAGCAATGTGCAGATGACTGAGCCATCTCCTGTCCCAGCATCAAAAATTCTAAATGCATCTTTAGTAATTTTAGAATTTTTTAAATACTTCGCTAATTGAAAAGCTATTCGACTTTTTTCGTTGGTAGAATTTACAAATGATAAATATTTATCTCTTGAATCAAAAAAATCTGACTTTTTTGCCCCCACCTTATTTCTCCTAGTTTTTTTTAAACTAGAAATGCATTGATTACCATAATAGAGTTGAATGTCTAGATCATAAATATGACTTTAGAAACCTCGCTTTTATTGGGTATATTTGGCGCAGTTTTAGCAATAGCGATAATGGTTTTTGATATTTATAAAAGAAACGAATAATCTAACTCAAGTAACATTTATTATAATAATATGACATGACCAATATTATTAAACCAGGTGGAAGCCACGAAACAGACGTTGTAATTATCGGTGCTGGTCCATGCGGTCTGTTTCAAGTTTTTGAATTGGGTCTTTTAGATATGAAGGCTCATTTAATCGACAACCTTGATAAAATAGGAGGGCAGTGTGCAGAATTATATCCTGATAAAAATTTATATGATATTCCAAGTAGGCCTGCTATTACCGGCCAAGAACTAACCGATGATTTAATAAAACAAGCTGAGCCTTTCAATCCCTCTTATCATCTCAATCAATTAACCTCTAAAATATCTCTAAATGATAATGATATTTTAGTTGAAACCGATAAGGGCACATCCATTAAATGCAAGTCTCTTGTGATTGCAGCGGGGGCTGGTAGTTTTGTTCCAAGAAAGCTTCCTGCAGAGGGTTCTCAGGAGCTAGAAAATAAAAATATTTTTTACTCTGTTAAAAAAAGATCTGATTTTCAAGATAAGAATATTTTAATAATTGGTGGTGGTGACTCTGCACTTGATTATGTTATGGGATTTCAGGGAATAGCTAAAAAAGTTTCTTTGGTTCACAGAAGAAAAGAATTTAAGGGAGTTCAAGACTCTGTAAATAAAGTTATGTCTTTAGTTGATAAAGGCGATGTAAATTTCAATATGGGAAGTTTAAAAAAGGTTGAAAAAAATGATAAAGGTAAAGTCACAGTGACACTTGATGATGAGACAACCATAGATGATATTGACGCTATATTTCCTTTTTTCGGTTTAAAAATAGAATTAGGGCCAATTGCAGATTGGGGTTTGAATTTAGAGAAAAATTTAATATCAGTTAATACTGAAAATTTTGAAACTTCTGTTCCAAGAGTTTTTGCCGTTGGGGATATTTGTATTTATCCTGGTAAATTAAAGTTAATTTTGAGTGGCTTTCATGAAGCAGCTCTTGCAGCAAAAAAAATGTTTGAATATTGCCATAGTGATAAAAAATATGTGTTTAGATACACTACCTCTTCTAGTGACTTACAAAAAAAACTTGGCGTAAAATAACTAAGATAAATGCTTATAAACAGTCGTTCTCGAGATATTTAAAGTTCTTGAAACACTGCTAACTTTTTCGCCAGTTTGTTTATATGTTTTTTGAATAAGGATACACTGCTTTTCTTTAATTGCAGATCCTTCGCAATTAACACAAGGCTTATATGGCTGTTTTAAATTATTATTTACCCTATTATAATTTGATACTTGTCTTTGAAATAGCTTGATAAAAAGACTTGACCCCAACCAATCTTTTACTTTTAAAACTTTATCTAAATTTAAATCATAAGCAATTTTATGATATGGAGTAGTAAAGATATTAAAAAAATCATTAGTTGTATCTTTAAAAATACCACTTAGCATAACTCTTGCGTTAGAATTTACTCCTTCTATTTCTCCATCATCATTAACAGCAATCAAACCTATACTATTTGTATTCAGGTATTCGCTTCTTGGGTGAAAAGAGTAAATGTTAGTGTGCTGAAATGAATTTAAAAATAATTTCTGTTCTACAGATTTTGCAGATAGTTTAACAAGAGCCAAAGTATGATCTTGTCTAGATGATGTGTCAGTTGAAGCGTCTATAATACCAACAATATTTTGGTTATGGTCAAAAATTGGACTTGCAAAACAGGAAAGGTGACAATGTTCATTAAAAAAATGTTCACCTCCAGCAACTATTGATGCAGACTTTGTTTTAAGTGTTAATCCTAATCCATTCGTTCCTCTATACTCTTCTTTCCAAACTGAGCCAGGTATAACAACCTTTCTTGCTTTACTATTATAAAATTCATTATCATAGAGTGTGTCGAGAACAACTCCCTCGTTGTTCGCAAAAGCAACCATAAAGTTTGTTCCAGCAATTTGAGAATGAAGAAGTTCTAATTCTGGTAAAATAAAACCTCTGATATCATTATACTCATCTTGGAGTTCATTTAATTTTGATGAACTTATTACACTTTCAATAGAGTTTCTCTCAGGACTTAAACCATTTTCAAAACATCTTATCCAACTATCAACAATTTTTTTATCTGTAAAATTTAAGGATATGTTTCTATCCTTTTCCAAAAGACGAGTCCTTTCAATTAACTGTCTGTAAGATTGCATTTTTGAAAATTAGCAATTTCATAAAATTATTACAACTTCTAAGATTGTTCAAAAAATGAACAATTTTTTGATTTTTTTCTGTTAAACAAGAGTATGCATCAATTTTGAACATTGGATCTGTGGACTTTTTATAGTTAAATAAATGTAATTTTGGGAGGAATTGATGAAAGCACAAGTATTACATAGCTATGACCCTGAGATGAAACAGGACGTTTGGGTAAAGGAAGAGGAAGTTCCAAACCCAAAACTTGAAAAGGCATCTGACGTCATTGTTAAAATTGGAGCAGCAGGCGTCTGCAGAACAGATTTACATGTCATCGAAGGTGAGTGGAGACATATCCAGGACCCTGATGATAAACTTTTACCATGTGTAATGGGTCACGAAAATGCTGGATGGATTGAGGAAGTTGGAAGTGATGTAGAGGGATTTAAAAAAGGTGACTCAGTTATTCTCCATCCAATTATCTCTGGAACCAATGGCACTTGTTTAAGTTGTAGAAAAGGTTTAGACACTCACGCCGAGAACGGAATTTTTCCAGGATTAAATGTTAAAGAAGGTGGATACTCTGAATTATTAAAAACAAGTGTAAGAAATCTTATCAAGATTCCGAACACATTAACCCCTAAAGATGTTGCACCATTTTCTGATGCGGGTTTAACCGCATATCGTGTTGCAAAAAAAGCAACAAGACATCTTTTACCAGGTGAGAACTGTGTTGTAATAGGTGCAGGTGGTTTGGGTCACATAGCTATCCAATGTTTAAAAGCAATGTGTGCTGCAAATATAATTATTGTAGAAAAATCTGAAACTGCACTTAAGCATGCTATGCCTCTTGGTGGAGATCATGGTGTTTTAATTGATGGTAATGAAGTAGATAGAGTTATGGAATTAACCAAAGGTCTTGGTGCAGAGGCAGTCATCGATATGGTGGGAGAAAAAGGTTCAACTTCAATGGGTCTTAGTATGACTAAAAATACTGGGTCTTATTATATAGTTGGTTACGGAGAAGATATTAAAATCAAATCCGTTGATATGATTATTTCTGAGAGAAATATCATAGGAAATTTAATTGGTACATGGTCCGAACTTTATGAGCTAATGGAATTGGCAAATAAAGACCTAGTAAGGTTATCCATGCAGGAGTACAAGCTTAGTGAAGCCAATAAAGCTCTGCATGATCTTAATAACGGTCTTGTAAAAGGAAGAGCAGTTTTAGTACCATAAAAAGTTTGTTATCAGATTAAGTTCTGAGCAAAAAACGAAGTATTAAGGGAGGGAAATATATGAAACTTAAAACTTTGATAAGCGCCTTGGCGTCTGTCCTCTTGATAGGCAGCCAAGTTGCACATGCAGACAAGTGGGGAGATCAATTTCCACACATCGCTGCTACAGGAGACATTCCTGGAATGTGTTCTTATGAGTCTATGTCTCAAAAAGACTATAGCGGAAGAACACTTACTATAAATACACACGCTATCCCTGTTATGGGAGAGCCAACCGCTCTTCACGCTGAGCAGTTTGAAAAATTAACAGGTGCTAAAGTAGAAGTAACACATACTCCTGCTGGTGACCTTTATTCAAAGGCAATGGTTCCTTTCCAAGCTGGTCAGGCTCCATATGATATCGTCTTTGGTTTTTCAAACTTTATCAATGATTGGAAAAGATATTTAGCGCCCGTGCCACAAGAATATGTGGACCAAATGGATGGCGTATCAGCCTCACACAAGGCTATCGCTTCATGGGACGGTGTTATGTATCAGTATCCTGTTGATGGTGACAGACACTATTTAAAATATAGAAAAGACGTTATCGATAATCCTGAGATGCAAGCTAAGTATAAAGCTGATACAGGTAAGGAATTAAAAGTTCCAACAACTTGGAAAGAGTACGGAGAAATGGCTACTTATTTTAATGGCTGGGACTGGGATGGTGACGGAGAACTAGAATATGGTTCTGCTGAGGTTATGAAAAAAGATGACCTTATGTATGCTGCTTTCTATTCGCGTTCAGTTGCTTACGCCAAAAATGAAAGAACCCCAGGAGGTTTCTTCTTTGATTTAGAAACTATGGAACCATTAATTAATAACCCTGGATTTGTTGAAGCCCTTACAGATTGGGTTGATGCAGTTAACTATGTGCCACCTGGCGGAATTAACTTTGGTCTTGGAGACGAAATTAATTCTTTTGGTGGTGGCCAGACCTTATTTAGTTTCTCTTGGGATGATGCTTTTGTTGCTGCAATGCAACCAGATAGTCCAATTGCAAACCAAGTTGGTGCCGCACAACTTCCTGGTGCTGATAAAGTATGGAACAGAGATAATGGAATGTGGGATGATAAATATAACCAAGCCCCTTTCTTCGTTTGGGGATGGGCAGTTGGTGTTGCAGGCAAGTCAGAAAATAAAGACGTCGCCTTTGATTATCTTTGCTTTTTTGCAAATGGAGCCAATCACCAAGCAGATATCGGAATTGGTCGATTTGGTGTGAATCCATTTATGGAAGAGGACTTCAAGGCTGATGTTTGGACACAAATTGGTTGGGACAAAGATATTGCTCAATCATATGTCGACACACTTGCTGATATGGAAAAAAGCACTAACAGAGTATTTCCATTAAGAGTTCCTGGTACTTTTGAGTTCAACAGTGCACTAGCGACTGGAACTGCAAAAGCTCTAGCAGGACAACTATCTCCTCAAGAAGCACTTGACGAAGTTTATGCTGAGTGGGTGTCAATTCTCGATAGAGTTGGTGCTGATAACGTAAGAGATGCATATGCTGTCGGTGTTAAAATGGAAGATAACGAATTATAAACTATAATTTTGTTTTAATTAGTGATCGCTCATAGGTATTGAGCGATCACTCCAAAGATTAATTTTAGAAAATATTTAATACTGAATGAACTTTAAACATAAATATGTATTTTTGCTTCCAGGTTTAATAGTTTTAATTGGTATATTAATTTTTCCCATAATTTTTACGGTAAGATTAAGTTTATCAGGATGGAATAGTTTTAATCCTGGATTAGATTTCATAGGTCTAAAAAATTATATTCGATTATTTACTGATGACCCTCGTTTTTGGCAGTCTTTTTTTAGATTAAGTTTTTTAGCAATAACTACTGTTTTTCTTCAATATATAATTGGGTTTGCTTTGGCTCATATGGTCTGGAAGGACATCAAGTTTAAAAGATTTTTTAGAGTTTTATTTCTCATTCCAATGATGACTACTCCAGTGATTATGACTGTTATTTGGAGAACTTTTTTTCATGAGTCTTTAGGGCCTTTGAATGATTTTCTGAGTATCTTCGGTCTACAGCCACCATGGTTATCTAGTCCTGGTTTAGCAAAAGTCTCTATTATTGTAGTAGAAGTTTGGCAGTGGACATCGTTTATGTTCTTATTAATGTTGGCTGGACTTTTAAGTTTACCTAAAGAGCCTTTTTTAGCAGCAGCTGTTGATGGTGCTTCCCCATTTAAAAAATTTATCTACGTCACCTTTCCACTGATGGCACCTATATCTATTGGTGCGATCATAATAAGACTTATTGAAGCTTCTAAAATTATGGATACAGTTTTTGTTTTAACAAGTGGAGGCCCAGGTACATCGACGGAGACATCTAGCTTTTTCATTTTCATCAAAGGGCTTCGAGAATTCCAAATGGGATATGCTGCAACAGCCTCTTTCACGTATCTTATTATTATGATCATAAGTTTGACTATTATTGTTAAAGTTTTAACGAAAGTTTTGATGAGAGAGTAAAATGCCCAGATTATATACATTTTTGAAATATTTCTTTGTTGTACTTTGGGCATGCTTTGTTATAGCACCTTTTCTTTGGGCTATATCAACCTCTTTTAAGGATTTTAATTCAGTTACAGGTGGAGCGACATATATCCCTTGGTTGCAGTTTGAGCCAACATTAGACGGATGGAGTGTTTTATTTAAGCCTGGTTCTCAAGGCGGCATAAATATTATTGGACCATATTTCAATAGTATTTTTGTTACATTAACAGCAAGTTTGATCAGCATTGTGTTAGGCACATTAGCTGCTTACGCTTTATCTCGATATACATTCAAAGCTGGTATTGTTAAAAATAATGATATTACGTTTTTTTTTATATCCCAAAGAATTATGCCACCTGTTGTATTGTCAATTCCTTTTTTTATTTTTTTAAGTTCGCTAGGGCTGCTAGATAGTCTCGCTGGTTTAATCCTTGTTTATATCGTTTTACTAATGCCAATTGCTGTTTGGATTATGGTTGATTTTTTTAATCGTGTTCCTAGAGAAATTGATGAAACAGCTTTAATTGATGGATGTAACCCATTTCAAGCTTTTTTTAAAGTAGTTCTTCCAAATTCAGTTCCAGGCATGTTAGTAGCAGGTTTGTTTTGTATTATCTTTGGTTGGATTGATTTTTTCTTTGCCTTTATTTTAACTTTTACAAAAGTACAGTTACTACCAGTTAAAATTGTAGCATTAAACTCTTCAATTACACCATGGTGGAGTTTATCTGCAGCAGCACTCGTATCAGTCGCTCCGTTAATAATCGTAGCATTTATTGTAGAACGTTATTTATCAAAGGGTAATTTATCTGGAGCATTAAAATAATGTCTTTATTGCTGAATAAAATATCTTTTAAACCAACAGAGGAATATCACCTAAATGATATTAGTCTGAAATTTGACTCAGGCAAAATGTATACAATATTGGGTAGAACCTTATCAGGAAAAACTACACTTTTAAAAACTATTGCTGGTCTTCAAACACCTGACTCGGGATCTATAAATTTTGATGATACAGATTTTTTGTCAATTCCTGTTTGGAAAAGAAACGTAGCCATGGTTTACCAGCAATTTATAAATTACCCACATTTAAATGTCAGAGATAATATCGCTTTCCCTTTAAAACAAAGGAAAATGGATGAAAATTTGATTGAAATTGAAGTCAAAGAAGCAATGGAGAAAGTTGGTTTGATTGGTTTTGAGTCAAGAAAAATTCAAGAACTATCCGGAGGACAGCAACAAAGAGTAGCTCTTGCAAGATCTTTGGCAAAAAAAGCAAAAATACTTTTATTAGACGAACCTCTCGTTAACCTTGATTACAAATTAAGAGAAGGTCTTCGAGAGGAGTTTAAAAAACTTTTTAATGTTTCTGATGAGTCAAACTCAATTTTAATTTATGCTAGCACAGATCCTTTGGAGGCGATGCAACTCAACGGTGATATTATTGTAATTGATGAAGGTAAAATACTCCAATCAGGTACAGCTAAAGATGTATTTGAAAATCCTGCAACTGCTAAAGTTGCTGAAATAACCAATGACCCAGCAATGAATATTAATAAATGTCTTATACAAGATAATTCTTTGATTATGAATGATAGTGTTCAAATCCAAATCCCTGATCAACTTAAATCAATACCTAATGGAAAGTATCTTGTAGGCATTAGAGCCACAGATATATACCTTGATGATCAAGGTTTTGCTTTTGATGTAGAAATTTCAGAAATATCAGGCTCAGAGACCTTTCTCCACTTGCGTAATAACAACTTAAAATGTGTAGCTACAATTGAAGAGGTAAAAACTTATAATACAAATGAGATTGTAAAAATTAATTTTGATAAATCAAAAATTTATTTGTTTGAGGAGTCAGGAGAACTGCAGCACTCTCCTTATCAATAATAATGGCTAAAATAATTCTAGACAACATTGCACACACTTATGAACCCAATGCAAATAATCCAATATTTGCTCTGAAAGAAATGTCTCTTTCTTGGGCAGATGGTGGACGTTATGCATTGCTTGGTCCCTCTGGTTGTGGAAAGACTACAATGTTAAATATTATGAGTGGATTGGTTAGGCCCTCTCACGGAAAAGTATTTTTTGACGAAAGAGAGGTAACTTCTATGATTACCGAAGATAGAAACATTGCTCAAGTGTTTCAATTCCCAGTAATTTATGGAACAATGACAGTATATGAAAATCTTGCCTTTCCTCTAAAATGTCGACAATTTCCAGAGGATCAAATAGAAAGAAAAGTTAGAGAAGTTGCAGAAATTTTGAATTTACATGATTATTTGAGTAATCGAGCAAAAGGATTAACAGCAGATCAAAAGCAATTAATCTCTCTTGGAAGAGGTTTAGTACGAGAGGATGTAGCTGCTATATTAATGGATGAGCCACTGACTGTTATTGACCCTGATTTAAAATTTCGACTTAGAAGAAAACTAAAAGAAATTAATGATAAATACAAGACAACATTGATATATGTAACCCATGATCAAAATGAGGCAATGACATTTGCAGATAATATTATAGTCATGGATCAAGGTGAAGTTGTACAGGCAGGATCACCAAAGGATCTTTTTGAGAGGCCTCAAACAACATTTGTCGGTTATTTTATTGGTTCACCTGCAATGAATTTATATAAATGCTCCGCAAGCTCTCAAAACAAAATTAGTATTGGTGCAAAAGCATTCAAAGTTAAAACAAATATTAATTCTAATTCAGATAATCTAAAACTAGGAATTCGCTCTGAATACATTACAGTTGAGAGTGAACATAGTGATAACTCATTAGAAGCTGATGTAATTGAAGTTGAAGATTTTGGAAATTATAAACTTATCACAGCATCTTTTGACTCATTAAAAATTAAAGCTAAAGTTAAAAGAGAATTAGATATACCTTCAGAAAAAGTTATTTTAAAATTGCCAGCAGAACATTGCTGTATATATGAAAACAATAAGCTTATCTAATAAATTTTTTTTATATACTATTTTTTTATTATTTCTTAGTACTCATACTTACCCCATAACTTTAGAAAAGACATCAGTATTATTAAAAAATCCTTGGGGAATGAGTTGGATAGATGATCAATTATTGATCACTCAAAAATCAGGTGAAATTTTCCTTGTAAATACAAACGATTATTCACAAACTAAAATTGATCACAACATTCCTTTTGTTCAACATGGCCAAGGAGGGCTTTTAGATATTGTAAGTGAAAAGAATTTTATATGGGTTACTGGCTCAATTAAGAAAAATGGCAAATACACAACTGCTGTGTATTCTGCTGAGCTTAAAGAAAATAAGCTCATTAATGAAAATCTCATATATGAGGCTTTGCCATATTTTGGTAATGGTAAACACTTTGGTTCTCGAATAGAAATTCTTGATGATTACCTTTATGTAACCATTGGTGAAAGAGGAAAAGGCATGATTGCTCAGGACTCTTCAAATTCAATTGGTTCAATAATCAGAATACATAAAAATGGTGAGCACCCTAAAGACAATCCTTTCATATCGGGTAATGATTGGCTTCCTGAGTTATTTCAAATTGGTGTAAGGAACCCTCAAGGGATGACTTTGGATCCTCATACTAAATCTATTTATATATCTAATCATGGACCTAAAGGAGGAGACTTTATTGGTAAAGTTGTAAGAGGTACTAATTATGGTTGGAAGAAAATAGGATGGGGAGGAACAAATTACTCTGGAACTAAAATTGGAGACGGCAATGCTTGGGAACCTGGTTTTTTAAAACCAGAATTTATTTGGGTACCTTCAATTGCAATTAGTGGTATCAAATTTTATCAAGGAGAGGCTTTTCCAGAATGGCAAAATTCACTTTTGGTGTCTTCATTAAAATTCAGATACTTATCTGTATTGCATAGAGAAAATAATAAATTTGTTAAAGAGGAAATAGTATTTAAAGATAAAATTGGGAGAGTCAGAGATATGGAAATAGATAGATTGGGAAATATATATATTATTGCTGATGAGACTAACTCAAATTTATTTGTTTTAAAACCATAGCTTTAATCTATCTTAATCAAATGCGAAACATTTTACTTTTTATTTTCATATTTTTTAACTTTAGTTTATATGCGTATAATGAAGATGAAATTATTTGTATTGCGACTTATGAATTAGCTACAGATTTTTTTTCATCAATGAAAGATGAAAAAACTTCACAGGAGATGTTTTTAAAAAAACAAGAATTACTCGATAAATACGAGGATGGTCATTTTCCATTAGAAGATATAGAATTTATGAAAACAGAAATACACTATGCTTGGTCGAATAATTTTGATTTCCTTCCTCCTATTTTAGAAAATTGTGTCCAAAATATTAAGTAAAATAAGTCTATAAATAGGATAATTACTATGAATTTTTTTTGCTATCTGTATAAAATTAGAACATGAAAATTTTAGTTGTGGGTGGCATCGGATACATAGGCTCACATATGTTAAAGCGTTTCAAAGAAACAAATTATGACATTGAAATTCTTGATAATTTATCAAGTGGACAAAAAGAGAACACTCTAAATTACAAACTTCACGTTTGTGACTTATCAGATAAGAAAACAGTTAATAAAATATTGTCAGAGCAAAACTATGATCTTGTAATGCATTTTGCAGCATCAATTAATGTTGAGGAGTCGTATAATAATCCAAAAAAATATCAACAAAATAACGTAGTCAATACAATCAACCTTCTTGAGTGTATGAGAGATTTAAAAATTAATAAATTTATATTTTCTTCATCTGCTGCTGTTTATGGTGAACCTGAGCACCTTCCAGTTACTGAACTACATCCTTTTAATCCAGTAAATCCATATGGTGATACAAAAGCAGAAGTTGAAAAAATTTTAAAAAGTTACGAGGAGTCTTGTGGTTTAAAATATGTATCACTGAGATACTTTAATGCTTGTGGCGCCCATCTCGATGGCACAATAGGTGAAATGCACGATCCAGAAACACACTTAATACCCCTTGTGCTTCAAGTTGCTTCAGGAAGAAAAAAACATATTAGTATTTTTGGTGATGATTATCCTACCCCTGATGGAACTTGTGTGAGAGATTATGTTCATGTAATGGATATAGTAGAGGCTCATATATTAGCTATGGAAAATTTAACGAATACAAACAAATCTCAAGTTTTTAATATTGGCAACAAAAAAGGTTTTAGTGTTAATCAAATTATCCAGATGGCCAAAGAAATTACTAAAGTCGATATTCCCTTCAAGATTCAAGGAAGGCGAAAAGGAGACCCAGCAGAGTTAATTGCTGATAATAAAAAAATAATGAATTTATTAAACTGGAACCCAAAATACTCTGATTTAGAGACTATCGTCAAATCAGCATGGAATTGGGAAAAAACTTTAAAAATAAAGTAAATTAGCTATTTTACTGTATCAATATAATTATTTTTATATAATAAGACTGCTTAATTAAATACAATCTAATATAGATTTGTAGGAGGATAAAATGAAAAAAATCATAGCTACTTTAACAGCTATTTTAGCTATGGGATTTTCTTCTTCATTCGCAGGGACATTAGTCATTAATACTGATTTAACTGATCCAGCTCCAAAAGCAGCGTTTGAATGGGCTTTTAATAAATTCCAAGAAGAAAACCCTGACGTCACAATTGAAGTTAATAACTTCGATCATGAAGGATATAAACAAGCAATCAGAAATTTCTTAACCACAAGTCCCCCTGATGTTTTCAATTGGTATGCAGGAAACAGAATGCTTCCATTTGTAAGAGCAGGGCTTATAGAGGATGTATCAGATATCTGGTCAGATACCGGATGGGTTGATGGAAACTTAACAGAAGGTATGTCTCACGCTAAGAAACCAATGACTATTGGTGGCAAACAGTGGGGTATTCCATACACCTATTACCAGTGGGGTGTTTATTACAGAAAAGATATTTTTGAGGCCAACGGGATTTCAGTACCAACAACTTGGGATGAATTTGTTGCTGCCTGCGCAACATTGAAAGCTGCAGGTGTTACACCAATTACGATTGGATCAAAGTATCTTTGGACAACAGCAGGTGTCTTTGACTATTTAAATTTAAGAACAAATGGTTATGAGTTCCACATGGCTTTGACAAAAGGCGAAATACCTTACACTGACCCCAGAGTGCATGCTGTATTTGACAAGTGGGATGAGTTAGTTAAACCAGGATATTTTCTCGAAAATCATGCCTCACTTGCCTGGCAAGAAGCAATTCCTCCAATGATTAATGGAGAGGCGGCGATGTATGTTATGGGTAACTTCTCAGTTGCATTATTCAAAGAGGGTGGATTAACAAATGACAACCTCGGCTTTTTCCAATTCCCAGAAATAACTCCTGGTATTCCTATGGCTGAAGAGGCACCAACTGATACGATGCACATTGCATCTGGAGCCAAAAATAAGACAGATGCTAAAAGATTCTTGATCTTTTTAAGCAGAGCAGATGTTCAAGAGGAGATGAATAAGACTCTAGGACAACTGCCAGTTAATAGCGGCTCTAAAGTTGATCCAGATCCATTTTTAGAAGCAGGTTTGAATATGTTAAATAACGCATATGCAATGGCGCAATTCTACGACAGGGATGCCCCAGCTGAAATGGCCTCTGAAGGAATGAAGGGTTTTCAAGAATATATGGTTAATCCTGATAGAAGAGATAAAATTCTTGAGCGTTTAGAAAAAGTACGCCAAAGAGTTTATAAATAATCAATTTCAATTGGGGTGGTTTTCAACCACCCCATTTCTTAACGTGCCTGATTCAACACAAATTACACATAGAAAGTCATCATGGTGGAAACTTAATCAACAAAGGTTAACACCATGGATTTTTTTGTTTCCAGGTTTATTACTATTTTTAGTCTATGTAATATGGCCAATTTTTAATTCTTTATATATTTCTTTATTACAATGGGACGGGCTATCTCCAGCAATTTACGTTGGATTATCAAATTATATAGAATTATTGGACGACGAATATTTTTATATTTCGTTAATGAATAATCTTAAGTGGTTAATCTTATTTATGTTAGCTGTACCAATAGGATTAGGCTTAGCAATATTTTTAAATCAAACTATTTTTGGTATAAGACTCATCAAATCTCTTTTCTTTTTCCCTTTTGTAATTTCCCAAGTTGTTATCGGAATTATATTTTCATGGTTTTACAATCCAAGAGGTGTTATTGGGCCTTTTTTAGATAAATTAGGTCTCAGTAATTATGCCATATTAGCAGATGAGAATTTCGCTACCTATGGAATTATCTTTGCAGGAATTTACCCACAAATTGCATACTGTATGATCTTGTATTTAACGGGCTTAAACAATCTTAATACAGATCAAATTGAGGCAGGTAGAATGGATGGTGCAAAAGGTTTCTCTTTATTTAAAAATATTATCTTACCTCAATTGAAGCCAGCCACTTTTCTAGCAATTGTTGTAACTGTGATCGGATCCCTTAGAAGTTTTGACATGGTTGCTATCATGACACAAGGTGGCCCATATGGTTCAACTAATGTTTTAGCCTATTATATGTTTGAGACCGCTTTAAGCGAATATGGATATAGAATGGGTTATGGTTCAGCTATTGCAGCAGTTTTATTCACCATAATGATGTTCTATATATTATTTTTTATTTATCGGATGTATCAAAGTGAGAAAAAAGGACTTTAAATGTTTCCCATACCAATTCAAAAAAGAACTTTAATTAACAGGATTTCATACAAAATACTCGTCCCTGTATCTTTGTTCATTTGGTTGATCCCTCTAATAGGGATTATGCTTACTTCAATTAGAGGTCTAGGAGATATCACCGCAGGAAATTATTGGGGCATACCTAGTGAATTTTTATTATTTAGTAACATTAAAGATGTATTTCAAAATACCCCAATGTTGTCTTACATAATTAATAGTTTTAAAATAACCATCCCTACTGTAATAGGTGCTGTTGCTATAAGCTGTATGACAGGTTTTGCTTTAGCATCATATAAGTTTAAAGCAAATCTTTTTATCTTTTTCACGTTTATCGCTGGAAATTTTGTTCCCTTTCAAATTTTAATGATACCAGTTCGAGACCTGACTTTCCAAATGGGTTTGTATGATACAGTTACAGGTCTAGTTTTATTTCATGTTGCCTTTCAAACTGGCTTTTGTACTTTATTTATGAGAAATTTTATTAAAGCTTTACCAAATGAGTTATTTGAGGCCGCAAGGATTGATGGTACTTCGGAGTTTAATATATTCTTGAAGATAGTAGTTCCCCTTACAAGACCAGCTATCGCTGCATTGTCTGTGTTAATATTTACATTTATTTGGAATGATTTTTTTTGGGCAACTGTTTTAATTCAAGGACAACACGCAATGCCAATTACTGCAGGTTTGAAATCTCTAAATGGTCAATGGGTTACTGTCTATCATCTTTTATCTGCTGGATCAATAATCGCAGCAGTTCCTCCTGTGATAATGTTTTTTCTAATGCAAAAACATTTTATTGCTGGTCTTACACTAGGCGCTAGTAAGGGATAGAATTGGCTAAAATTACTTTTATAGGTGCGGGCAGTACTGTCTTCATGAAAAGTATTTTGGCAGATATTTTACTTGAGCCTGAATTAAATTCGTTTGATATTGCCTTACATGATATAGACCCAAAAAGATTAAAAACATCACAAATAGTAGCTGATAATATATGTAAGTCACTAAAAGCTCCGGCATCAATAAAAACTTCGTTAGATAGAAAAGAGGCCCTTAAAGGTGCTGATTTTGTTATAGTTATGATACAGGTTGGAGGTTATGAACCTTCAACTGTTATTGATTTTGAAATACCAGCCAAGTATGGACTTCAACAAACAATTGCAGACACTCTAGGTATTGGAGGCATTATGCGCGGATTGAGAACAGTTCCTGTTTTAGTTGAAATTGCTAAAGATATAATAGAACAATGCCCTAAAGCATGGATGCTTCAATATGTAAATCCTATGGCAATCAATTGTCTAGCTCTCTCAGACTTTATTCCCGAGCTTAAATATGTAGGACTTTGTCATTCTGTCCAAGGTACAGCTGCTGATCTAGCAAGAGACATAAATGAAGATTTAAGCAAAATTCAATATGAGTGCTCCGGAATAAATCATATGTCATTTTTTACAAAGTTTGAAAAAAAATTAGATAATGGTTTAACGGAAGATCTTTACCCTAAAATTTTTAAGGCAGGAGAGGAAGGAAATTTTGGCACCAATTGGGATGGTTGTTCAAATCACGTACGATATGAAGTATTGAAAAGACTTGGTTATTTTGTTACAGAGTCGTCAGAACATTTTGCTGAGTATACGCCTTGGTTTATTAAAAATCACCAAAAAGAATTAATTTCAAAATTTGATATACCAGTTAATGAATATATTCGTCGCTGTAAAAAACAAATTCAAGAATGGGAAATCCAAGAAAAAGAGTTAATTAGCAAACCTCAAAAAGAATATAATAAATCTGTTGAGTATGCTTCGAGAATAATTTTATCAATGGTAACTGGAAATCAAGACACTGTTTATGGTAATGTTCTTAATAAAAATTTCATACCCAATTTACCTAACAATTGCTGTGTGGAAGTTCCTTGTACTGTTCAAAAAAATAACCTCACTCCACAATCAGTACCACCATTACCTATGCACTTAGCAAATCTAATTCAGACCAATATTAATGTTCAACAATTAACAGTTGAGGCTCTTAAAACTCTTAAGAAAGAGAGTATTTATCATGCTGCCATGCTAGACCCACACACCGCTGGTGAACTTAATTTAGATCAAATTTGGAAAATGGTTGATGAGCTACTTGACGCCCATGGTTCAATTTTACCTGTTTTCAAATGATGGCTAATCTATCGATAAAAAGAATTGACAGGGGTGATGGAAAAGAACTTATTTTATTTAGTCGAAACCCCATAAACTACAAAGTTTTTGAAGGCTTACCGCCAATCTCTGATAACAAAACTCATCTTAGGTACCACCCAACTCGCTCTGAATGGGTAGGATACTCAACATCAAGACAAAATAGAACCTTTTTACCTAAGGCCCTTGAATGTCCGTTATGTCCAATGGAAAATGATGAAGCACCGAGTGACATACCTGTTGACCAATATGAAGTTGCAATCTTTACAAATCGTTTTAGCTCATTCAAATTAGTCGAGTCTGATATACCTCATTTAGAAGTAGAAACTAATCAGGCAGAAGGAACTTGCGATGTAATCTCTTATAGTCCAAAACATAACGATGAGTTCTCTAAGTTACCTATCGAGAGAATTGAACTAATTATTCAAGCACTATCTAACCGCACTGAAGAATTATATAATAATTCAAAAATTAAATTTATTTTACCATTTGAAAACAAAGGAAAAGAAATCGGGGTAACTTTAGAACATCCTCATGGACAAATATATAGTTTTGGACATATTCCAGAATTGATTAAAAGGCAAGCTATAGTACAAAAATCAAATCCACTCGAAAAATATTTATCGAATATTCCTAAAGAATTAATTTTAAAAAAAAATTCTTCTGCTATATCCTTTGTGCCTCGTTGGGCTAGATACCCCTTTGAAATTTGGATAGTACCTTACCGAAGGACATCTAATATTTTTGAACTTTCAGAAAATGAGCAAAAAGATCTTGCTGAACTTATGCTTTATGCCTCTAAAAGTTTAGACAAAGTATTTGATGATCCCATGCCGTATACTCTTGCATGGCAACTATCTCCTAAAGGTTATGAGAATTCTTACCATTTTCATGCCTGCTTTCAACCTATACGCAGATCAAAAACAAAATTAAAATATTTAGCAGGTGTTGAGCAAATTACAGGTTTTTTTTTAGTAGATCTTTCTCCAGAACGCTCAGCTCGTATCTTGAGAGGTGAAGAACTTCCTGATGAATAGTCAGTCTTTATTTAAGCAGCACTTCCAACATTCTGCAGAATCATCATCAGAGGCACATGGAAGAGTAAATTTAATTGGTGAGCACACCGATTATAATAAAGGTTTCGTACTTCCAACATTAATCGAACAGAAAATTGAAGTAAGTCTTAGTCCTCGATTAGACTCTAAAATAGTTGGTATTTCTGAAGAATTTGGTGAAAAGACCGTATTATCTGACTCAAATACTGATGGTACTTGGATAGATTTTGTCAGAGGAGCTTTATATTATATGGCAAAGGAAGGACAACTAATTAAGGGTTTAAATATTGCGGTTGCCTCTACTATTCCAACAGGGTCTGGATTATCCTCTTCAGCCGCACTTGAAATAGCAATTTTGAGGGCCTTGTGTCAAATGGTTGGACATGAATTATCATCAACTAAAATAGCAAAAATAGGACAGCTGATAGAGCATCATTTTATAGGAACCTTTTGTGGAATTATGGATCAAATGTCGTCATCAAAATCTAAATTTGGACAAGTATTATTCTTGGATTGTGAAAATTTGAATACAGAAATAGTACCCATCTTTGAAGATTATACTTTCATAATTATTCATTCTGGAAGTACACGAAAACTTTCAGAAGGATTGTATAATGAAAGAAAAAGAGAGACAGAAATAGCCAGTAAATCTCTTAATATCTCGTCATTACGCCATGCAGAAATTTCTGATTTAAATATTATTAAAGATCCTAAAATTTTTAGAAGAGCTAGACATGTCATTACTGAAAACGTTCGAGTACTAAAGGCTGTACAATTTTTAAAAGATAATAATGCTCAAGCATTTGGAAATCTAATGAACGAAAGTCATATTTCTATGGACAAAGATTATGAAATATCTAGTCCTGAATTAAATCATATTGTTAAAACTGCTCAGTCAAACGGTGCTTTAGGCGCAAGACTTACGGGAGCTGGATTTGGAGGTTGCACTGTGGTTTTGTCGTCAAATACTCGAAGAGATGATATTATCAAAAAAATATTAGAACAATGTCCTAAATCATATTTAGTTACCAATATAGGGCAAAATATTGCAAATAGTAAAAATGAATAAATCTAAAGTTACAACAATTCTTAAATGCAAAAATTTACTTGGCGAAAGTTGTTTTTGGGACCCAAGATATAACTGCTTAGTTTGGACAGACATAGAAGCAAAGAAGGCATGGATGCTTGATGATAACAATCAAAGCTTTGTTTTTAATTTACCAGATAGGGCAGGGTTTATTCTTCCAAGGAAAAAAGAGGGATTTATTATTGGATTTCCCAAATTTATTGCTATCTGTGATAAAAATTTTTCTTCATTTGAAAAAATATGCGAAGTTGAAATCACAAATAATCAAACTCGAATTAATGATGCAAAAGTAGATCCTTATGGAGGCATAGTATTTGGTACTTATAATGAAGATCCGGATAAAGTAAAAAGAAAGCCTATTGCAAATCTCTATAGACTTGCGCCAAATTTATCTTTAACACAACTTTTGTCAAACGTCACAGTTTCTAATGGAATAGCCTTTTCAGAAGATGAAAATATCATGTATTTTGCTGATACTCCAACTGGTCGAATACAAAAATTCGAGTACACTAAAAATTTCAATAAGTTTTATGAATTAGAAACAAATATGATCTTTAAAAATGTCGGTGAACCCGATGGAGCTACTGTAGATATAGATAATAATTATTGGTCAGCAAGAGTCAGAGGGAAATGCATTATTTGTGTTGATACAAAAGATGAAAAAATTTTAGAAAAAATTAGTCTTCCAACCAATACGCCCACATGTGTAACTTTTGGTGGTGCTAATTTAAACAGTCTTTACATTACATCTTTAAGAGCAGACCCAACTACTGATAATGAAGGTGGAAATCTTCATAAAATTGAAACTAGTACTCAAGGTCGTGCTCAACTTTTAACTGATATTTGATTTTAAAGAAATTTCTTATTAACTAAATTTTCCATGTTTAATTTCGTCATATTTTTTAAATAGTAGAATATATTTTGTGATGCCTCTAGAGACATTCTCTCTCTGCATTCCAAAGTTAAAGCAGCATTATGTGGCGTTAATAAAATATTATCTAACTTAAAAAAAGGATGATTGGACTCTGGAGGTTCAGAGACAAAAACATCCATTCCTGCTCCTAAGATTTTTTTTGAGTTAAGGGCTTGATATAAATCATTTTCATTTACTATCCCACCTCTAGATGTATTTACTAGAATTGTTTTCTTTTTCATAAGATCTAATTCTGTTTGTGATATGAAATTTTTCGTGTCTTCATTTAATGGTAAATGTATGCTAACAAAATCGGCTAATACTAAACCATCATTTTTTTCTATGGGTATACAGCCACTTTTTTTTATTAAATCACTGTTTAAAAATGGATCATAAACATATACTTCCATATCAAAACCGAGACATCTCTTTGCAACTTCTTTTCCTATTCTTCCAAAACCAGCTATAAGTAATTTTTTTTTATATAATTCAAAAAAGTTTGGCAGTTCAGACCTTTGATTAAAATTCCCGCCTTTCACTAATTTATCAGATAGAGATAAATTTTTCGTTAAATACAAAAAGAACGACATTACATGCTCCGCAACACTTACGGCATTAGATGTTGATGTAATACAAAGAGCAATTTTTTTCTTATTTAAATAATCTAAATCAACATTGTCATAACCAACACCATGTCTTGAAATAATTTTTAAATTTTTACAATGTTCTAAAACATTTTGATCTAGCCTTGATGTTCTTAGTAGGATTGCATCAACAAACTTTAATTCTTCTTGTAGGTTTTGATTATTAAAATTTGTTACTTCTACTATTTCTAGCTCATTTTCTTTTAAAAATTCTAACCCTTTTTGATGAACTTTTCCTAATATTGCAATTTTCATTTTACTCTCTGATTAAAGGTTATGTCAAAAAAGTGTCAATTTTAAAAGGTTTTTCATTCAAATTATTTTTCTATCATGTAATATCTTTAATACGTTTATTTTTTGGAGGAATAATGAAAACCATCAAATTGTCTTGTGCACATGCACTGTTTAAATATTTAATTGCACAAAAAACCATTATTGATGGTAAAAAACTACCATTATTTCCTGGAGCATTTGCGATTTATGGTCATGGTAATGTGGCTTGTTTAGGTCAAGCAATGGAAGAATTTCAGTCTGATCTCCCAGGTTACAGAGGACATCATGAACAAAGCATGGCATTGACTGGTATTGGCTATGCACGAGCTATGAGAAGAAAGCAAATTTTTATTGCTACCTCATCTGTTGGTCCTGGAGCTACAAATATGGTTACAGCTGCAGCAGTAGCTATGAGTAATCGTCTTCCAATCTTACTTCTTCCAGGAGATACATTTGCAAGCCGATTTCCTGATCCTGTATTACAACAAGTTGAAAATTTCAACTCTCCTATAGAAACCGCAAATGATGCCTTTAAGTCTGTGTCCAAATATTTTGATAGGATTACTAGACCAGAGCAAATTCTTGCATCTCTTCCTCAAGCAATTCAAGTAATGCTTGACCCATCAGATTGTGGTCCTGCTACTATTGCCATGTCTCAAGATGTTCAAGGGGAGTCTTTTGATTATCCTGAAGTTTTTTTTGAAGAAAAAATCCATCAGTTAAGAAGGGTTTATCCTGATCCAAATCAAATTCAAGAAGCAGCTGATAAATTAAAAAATTCAAAACAACCTATAATAATTTCTGGGGGTGGTGTTCTATATTCTGAGGCAGAACAAACACTTTCTAATTTTGCAAAAAAACACAATATCCCCGTAACTTCAACTGTGATGGGAATTGGATGTATGACCAAAGATGACCCTTATTACATTAGTGCTATTGGCGCTCTAGGAGAGGGCTCCTCCAACAATTTATCTAAAGACACTGATTTAGCTCTAGCTGTGGGTACAAAACTTGCAGATTTTACAACAGGTTCATGGGCAAATTTCGAAAATCCTAATTTTAAACTAATTTCAGTTAATACAGCCCGTTATGACACCACTAAGCATTTAGCAACTCCTGTAATTAGTGATGCAAAAGTTGGCTTGCTACAAATATCGGAGGCTCTTGGTGATTGGAGGGCGCCTGATATATGGTATCAAAGAGCAATTAAAGAGAGAGATGAATGGGAGGCATATGTTGCAAAACAAAGTGGCCCTACAAATCAAGAAGAGCCATCTTACGCTCATGCAGTTGGAGCAATTTATAGAAATTCGGATCCAAGTGATATTGTGGTAACAGCAGCAGGAGGCCTCGTAGGAGAGGTCGTTCAAGTTTGGAAGCCAAAGGAACTTAACACCTTTGAGACTGAATGGGGTTTTAGCTGTATGGGATATGAAATATCAGGAGCGCTGGGAATTAAAATGGCTAAACCCGATCAAGATGTCGTTGTATTTGTTGGAGATGGTTCTTATCTACTAAATAATAGCGATATATATAGTTCGGTTCTCTATGATCAAAAACTAATTATTATCATTTGTGATAATGGCGGACATATGGTTATCAATCGTCTTCAATTAGCTAAAGGAGGTAAGGAATACATTTGTAATCTTCGTGCTGCAAGAGCTACCAATCTTAAATTCGTAGATTTTGAAAACCATGCTAAAAGCATGGGAGCGAATGCTGAGACAGTGAGTTCGACCTCAGAGTTAGAGGCTGCTTTCAAAAGAGCTAAAGAGTCTGATAAAACATATGTCATAGCTATAAAAACTCATGGCTATGAATGGTTAGATGGGACAGCTTTTTGGGAAAGCCCAACACTTCAAGATCCAATAACTGAAGAAAACAAAAAAGCATTAGATGACTTTGAAACGGGAAAGAGTAAACAACGTAAAGGCGTTTAATCTTGATTTCTAAAAAAAAAATTGTCCTGATAACCGGGGCTGAATCTGGTATTGGAAAAAGTACATCTAAAATGTTTGCCAATAATGGTTACAGAGTACTAGGAACTTCACTCAAAAAAATTAACAAAAAAATTAAAGACATTGAATACTATCAAATAGATATAACCAATAATTCTCATTGGAAAAGTTTATCGAACACTATCAAAAAAAAGTACGGAAAAATTGATGTTTTAGTTAATAGTGCCGGTGTGAGACTAAGCGGAAATTTAGAGACAACCTCGATGAGTGAATGGACTTATCACTTTAATAACAATGTGACTGGCACTTTTTTAGCTTGCAAATATGCATTACCATTGCTCAAAAAAAGTAAGCAATCTTCCATAGTAAATTTAGCTTCAATAAATAGCATAAGAGGAGCAAAAAATATGTTGGCTTATGCAACATCAAAAAGTGCGATAATATCTTTTACGGCATCTTTGGCTTTGGACTTATCTAATTTCAATATTAGAGTCAATGCTGTTGCTCCTGGTGCTATTGATACTCCAATGCTAGCCTCTTTTAAAAAGGATTTAACAAAAAAGGAATTTGAAAAAAGGATGCAAGAAAATCATCCTATTGGAAGGATTGGAAAACCAGCAGAAGTAGCAAGTGTAATTTATTTTCTTGCAAGCGAAGCTTCAACTTTCATGACAGGATTGACAATCCCTGTAGATGGTGGAAGAAGCATAAGATAATTTTTATTTATTAATTTTTAAAATAGTTACATCCGCTTGTTTCATATTTTTTGATCCTAAGAGAATTTCGCCTTGAAAAGCGTCAGGTATAGCAACATTTTCTTTTCCATAATTAGTAAAAAATAATAGATCACCTCTTTGCCTTACTCTTAAATATTCCGGAAGTGTAATTGGTTTTAAACCTGCCATAGTCATTTGTTCTTTCATTATTGAAATTAACAATGCTTCATCTGGCCATCCACACAAATAACTTCCTTGGTTCCCACTAGTGATAACAGGAAAACCATCCTCTGATTTACCCTCAGACACACCTGAACTGTCTCCTTGCTCTCTCCATACATGTAACTTTCCCTTTTGGCCTTTCCATTTTACTTCAACAGGAAGTTCATATGGTAAGGCATCTACTCTTGTAATTTTATAACCAAGTCCCTCTAGGCTTAAGTTTTGTGGAATTTGAAAATTTCTATTTTTTATTCCCGTCCTAGGGCCAGCTAAAATTTTTGCTCCAGAAGAAACCATTTTTTTAAAAGTGTCAGTTTCAAGATGCACAAAAGAGGGAACAATAATTAATTTGTAACCTGCAAAATCAGCTTCTTTCCCAACGATATCTAAAGACCCACCATTAATTCTGACCGATTTATAAAAATCAATCAACAGGCGCGTGTAGTGGAAATCCTCTGTTTGTCCATCCAGCTCAGTTATCCAACAAGCCTCATAATCATGCAATAATGCAATTTCGGATTTTTGTGTTTCTGGTAAATTGAACATTCGTATCTCATGACTTACTTGCATGACCTCGTGACTACCTATTGCTGGTGTGTTATCACGGTACATTAGTCCTGCATGCATCTGTTCTTGTGCAAAAGGTGCTTGTCTCCAACGAAAATAACTTACAACCTCAGCGTCGTGAGCAAATGCTTCCCACGTCCACATCCTTACAGCACCAGCTACAGGAATAGGATTATATCTAGCCCAATTAACTGGACCAGGCTGTTGTTCCATTATCCAAAGACGACCCATCCCTCGATACAGGTCATGATGGTATGATTGAAAATCAGGATCGCCAATATTGTAACAGTCTTCAAGAAGTTTTTTATCTTCTCTGGCGATAGTTTGCATATTTTGTAGAAAGCCTAAAGGATAACTGTCCCAAGCAGCAATATTTATATCTTCACATATTTCACGATGATCAAATTCTGTAAAATGACCCATAAAGTTATGGCTAATGGGCCTTCCAGGAGAGTAATTTTTTAATATCTTCACCTGCTGATAATTAAAATTTTTAACTTGATCCGAGCTAAACTTTCGGAAATCAAAATTATGAGAAGGATTTGCTTCAGTAACTGTTAGGTTAGGAAGTTCAATTTCCTCAAAGGAACGATACTCCATAGACCAGAAAACATTTCCCCAAGATTTATTTAAATCATCTATGTTTTGATATTTTTTTTCAAGCCAAATTCTAAACTCTCGCAAAGTAGACAGGCACCAAGAGTATGTAGTTTCATGGCATCCAAACTCATTATCCGTTTGCCAAGCTTTCACAAAATTATTTTGTCCATATCTCTCTGCTACTGCTTTAGTTATGCGCTGACTTTCTTGTTGATAACCAATATGAGAAAAGGAATAGTGTCTTCGAGATCCAAATTTTCTAGCATGACCATTTTCATCTATGGCAACCATGTCTGGCATTTGATCAACCAACCATTTAGGAGGAGTTGCAGTTGGAGTGCACATTACAATCTTTAAACCATTACTTCCTAATATATCGACAATCTTATCCAGCCAATTCCAGTCAAAAACACCGGAAGTTGGCTCGATCCGAGACCATGCAAATTCAGCAATTCTCACCCAACTGATACCATTTTTGACCATATTCTCAGCATCAGTGATCCACATTTCTTCAGGCCAATGCTCTGGGTAATAACATACCCCCAATTCGGGACTCTTAGACATCTTTAGTCGATTGAAACACCTGAGGTGTCAAAAAAATGCTGGTGATTTTTATGCCAATCTAGATGAATAATTTCATTAATTTTGATTCTACTATTTACATCAAGTTTAGCCGTGATCTCATTATTCTTTTCCAAGTTAATGTAACATAATAAGTGCTCACCTAAATTTTCTACATGTCTAACGGTTCCTTTGAGCTTACAAGAATCATCATTAGACAAACTAAGATGCTCAGGTCTAATTCCTAATTTGGTAGCCTCACTTGGAGCTTTTAAATTAATCAAATTTAATTGATGTCCATCTTTTAAATCAATCATATTCATTTTTGGAGAGCCAATAAACTCAGCCACAAATTGATTTCTTGGAGAATTGTAAAGTTCAATAGGAGTGCCAACTTGTTCAATAATACCCTGATTGATAACAACAATTCTATCTGCTAGAGTCATCGCTTCAACTTGGTCATGTGTTACATAAACCATAGTTGCAGTTAATTGATTATGAAGTTTAGCTATTTCTATTCTCGTTTGAACGCGAAGTGCTGCATCTAAATTAGATAAGGGCTCATCAAATAAAAATACTTTTGGATTTCTCACTATTGCTCTTCCAATCGCAACACGTTGTCGTTGACCACCTGATAATTGTTTAGGTAGTCTTTCAAATAAACTTTCAATTTGCAAAATTTTTGCTGCCTCTAAAACTCTACTTTTAATTTCATCAATAGGAGTCTTAGCTTGCTTTAAAGCAAATGACATATTATCAAAAACTGTCATGTGAGGGTACAATGCATATGATTGAAAAACCATCGCAACACCCCTCTCTGCTGCAATAATTTTATTTACCACCTCTCCGCCTATAGATATTTCTCCTTCTGTTATGTCTTCTAGTCCGGCTATCATTCTAAGGAGTGTAGACTTACCACAACCAGATGGCCCAACAAAAACAATGAATTCACCAGAGTTGATATCAAGGTCTACACCATGTATCACTTCAGTTTTATCATAAGTTTTTTTTACATTTTTAAGGTTTAAATTAGCCATAATACCCTGAAAACTTTAGCATTTTTTATATAAATATACATCAGTGACTATAGTTTTAATTTAGGCTAAATACTTTGAGAATTCATAATAAGATTTTTTTGGAATTCGTTTAAAGTTATCGAAATCAACATAGACCAACCCAAATCTTTTAGAGTAGCCAAATGCCCATTCATAATTATCAAGCAATGACCAAGCAAAATATCCCTTAACAGAATAACCTTCATTCAAACTGCTTAATATTTGTTTTAAATGTAAATTAAAAAATTCTATTCGATCTTCATCACAAACCTCTCCATTTGAAGTTGGTTTATCGTTATTTGCCATCCCATTTTCAGTAATATATATTGGAATTTTATTATCATATTCTTTATGAATTCTTTTAATAAAGTAGTTCAATCCCTCAGGATAAAATTCCCATCCCATATCTGTTTTTTTTAATGCTCCACTATTACACTCATAATTAACACCATCTTCTGATTTTTTATATTTTATTAAAGAGCGGGTGTAATAATTCAATCCTATCCAATCAATTGGCGAAGATATTAATTCTAATTGTGTTTTATAATTTTCTGGTAGGTATTTTTCTAAGACTGATAAAGCTAATTCCGGATATTTACCTTTAAAGATTGCATCGGAAAACCATCTATTATGAATTTCATCAAAGAGTTTTGTTGCATGAATATTTTCTTCATCACTATCTATAGATTGACCAAACTGATTATTTAGAACTATCCCAATCTGATGAGTATTACAGGACCTTAATGCTTCAACAGATTGCGAGTGCGCAAATAAAATATTATGCATAGTCTTGGCAGCTGATTGGATATTTTTAATACCTGGCGCATGCTCTCCAAGATAGTGACTTAACCAAGAAACACACCAAGGTTCATTAATTGTAGATATATTTTCAAATTGATCACCATATGTTTTTGAAATGAAAAAAGATAAATCACCAAAACGTTTGCAGGTTTCCTGATTTTCCCAACCTTTCATTTCTTGAAATCGTAATGGGAGATCCCAATGATAAATTGTTGGAAAAGCCTCTAAATCCGAATTATTTATCTCATCCAAAAGCCTTTTATAAAAATCTACACCTTTTAAATTTACATCTTTTTCATTGTCTGGAAATAATCTTGGCCATGCAAACGAGAAACGATAGGCTTTAAAACCCGCTTCTTTTATAAGTTTTATATCCTCTATAAAATATTCAATATGATTGCAGGCATATTTGCCATCAATGCCGCTTAATTTTCTTTTAGCAAAGTCGTCCCATATAGATTTACCACAATCCCCATAATTGTTTCCTTCAATCTGATAAGAAGAGGTAGCAACTCCAAACTTAAATTCTTTAGGAAAGTTTTGTAGTTCAGATAAATTAATCAATTCTAAATTTATTTTTAGAATTAAATAAATTTGTTTTGTTCAAATCAAATTTTATTTTAACACCGTCACCAACTTTTATTTTGCTATCACCCGATGCTTCTATTACTATGGGGTCACCCTCGTTGTCTAAATAAATAAATGTGTTTGACCCTAATTTTTCTACAACGTAGGCTTTACCTTGAAAATCATAATCTGAGCCATCTGTAATAGTAATATCTTCAGGTCTTATACCAAAGATAATATCATTATCATCATATGTATTAATTTTTTTTGGAATTGAGATATTTGACCCTAATACACTTATTTCAACTTTGTTCTCATCTTTTGATAAAACTTTAGAATTTATGAAATTCATCTTTGGAGATCCAATAAAACCTGCAACAAATAAGTTTTTAGGATTATTATAGAGTTCTATAGGATTTCCTTGTTGAGAAATCTCTCCTTCATCTAAAACAACAATTTCATTTGATAGCGTCATTGCTTCTGTTTGATCATGAGTAACATAAATCATTGTAGTGTTAAGTTGTTCATGTAGTTTTGCTAATTCAATTCTCATTTGTACCCTTAAAGCAGCATCCAAGTTAGATAAAGGTTCATCAAAAAGAAAAACTTGAGGTTTTCTTGTGATAGCTCTTCCAATAGCAACACGTTGTCGTTGACCACCTGATAATTGTTTAGGCTTACGTTCTAAATAATCTTGGATCTGAAGTGTTTTTGCAGCATCTAAAACTCGCTCATTAATTTCATCATTGGATTTCTTTTCTAATTTTAAACCAAAAGCCATGTTGTCAAAAACAGTCATATGCGGATATAAAGCATATGATTGAAATACCATGGCAATATTTCTATCTTTAGGCGATAAGTCATTAACCTGCTTGTCATTTATTGAAATAGTTCCAGAGTTCACTTCCTCCAAACCCGCAATCATCCTTAGCAAAGTTGATTTACCACAGCCAGAAGGGCCAACTAGAGTTGTAAAAGATTGATCTTTTATTTCCAAAGAAAAATCCTTTATTACATGGGTTTTGCCGTAAAATTTATTCAGGGATTTAATGTTAATAGAAGCCATTTTAATAAGTCATCTTATAATTAATATTTATAAAATCATTAACATTGTTGCATTTATTGATAGTTTTAAACATTATTCCTTTTACTTACTTTAAATATCCTAAATATTCTTTTTGAAATTCAATCATTGTATCCACTAAAGATTCGACTGTATTTGAATTTCCAACAATTGGGTCAGCTAAAAGAGCATATTTAGCCTCTTGTTTTGATTTATTCAAAATTGCATTTGTAGTTAATTGAATAGTTCCTACTTGTGAGTTAAGTAGAGCTCCAAAAGAATTGGGATAATCCTCAAGTGCTTTTCCGTGAACCCCTGTTTTATTAATTGTTGCTGGCACTTCTACCACTACATCATTTGGCAAACACTTTATAAAATTATCATTTTTAATATTTACGGCATGTTCTAGCATATTGGAGTCATCGACTATACTTTCAATAATTGGTATTGCTCTTTCATGAGGCTCAGGGTGACTCATATCAAAAAATTGATCATAACCATCATTTGAATAAAAAGATAAACATCTTTTTTTATATTTATCATAAAAATCCAAAATACCATCATGATCAACAACACTGTACGCCCAAGGCAAATATTCTCCTAAATGACTGTCCGTGGTAATTGGCAAATATCCGTATTGTTTGAATAGTTCAAAGAACAAACCTCTTTCTGCTCCTGGATTTGAATAAAAACCCTCATGATCATTCACTAAATCTGAATAATATTCACTGAAATTTTTTTTTATAAATGGGTATCCATCTTCCCCCGAGTCTTTATATTTAGCTCTCAATAAAATACTAAAATGATTTAAACCTCCTGCCTCAAACTCAATATTTTCTAAAGTTGTTTCCATTAAAGTTGGAAGTTGTCGACTCATTGAAGCAATTTCATGACATAAGCCTGTTATTTTCAAATTTGGAAAACGTGTTGTTAATGCATGACATATTCTTTGCATAGGATTGGAATAGCTAAATATAAATGCTTCTGGACAAATTTTCTCTATATCCTCACAAATTTTTATAATTTCTGGAATTTGACGCATTGCATGAAAGAGACCACCAGGACCTCCGTTTTCTCCGTAGACTTGTTTGATGCCGTATTGAAGAGGAATTTTCCAATCTTGCTCCCAGAGGTCAAATCTATTTCCGACTTCTATGGAAATTAGACAAAAATTAGCTTCTTGAAGTGCCTCAGCTCTTGAAGTTGTTGACTCAATTTTAAAGTTAACACCAATTTTTTCTTTGTAGTCGTTCGCAATTTTATGAGTATTTTTTAAAGTCTCAGAATTAATATCATGAAGTACTAAAGTTGATCCACTGAGAATTTTAGATTTAAAAAAATCTCCAACAAGTCCTAAACCAAAGTTTGTACTACCTGCCCCAATAATTACTATTTTATTGCTCACTAAAGTTCCTTTTCATCCTTTAATTGATCCTGCCACAAGTCCTCTTATAAAGTATCTTTGCAAAGAAAAGAAAATAAATAACGGCACTGTCATTGAAACAAACGCACCTGTGGTAAGTATCTCCCAATTTTCCCCTCTAGAGCCAAGTAATTCTTTCAATTTTGCAGTTAGTATGATTTCACTTGGATGTTTATCTAGGAAAACAAGACCAACTAATAAATCATTCCATACCCATAAAAATTGCAAAATAAAAATAGAGGCAAAAGCTGGGATTGACAATGGGACAACAATTTTTAGAAAAGTATCATAATGCGTGGCGCCATCAACTTTAGCTGCCTCCATCATTTCACTTGGTAGAGATTTTAGAAAATTCCACAATAAAAAAGTTGTAGAGGCCAATCCAAATCCAGTATGAGCCATCCAAATTCCAGGATAAGACTTTGCAGCTACTCCAAATAAAGCACCAAAGTCATTATATACTGTTAGTATAGGTATTAATGACATTTGAAGTGGAACAACTAGTGATGCAATTATACCAGCCAATAAAATATCTCTTCCGTAAAATTTCATCCAAGTTAAGGCATATGCAAAAAATGAACATATTATTAATGGAATTAATGTTGATGGAAGAGCAACAGCAAATGTATTTAAAAAAGCCTGTCCCAAACCCTCTTTAAATAAAACCTCTTTGTAATTATCTAATGTAAAACTTGGCGGGCTTTTTGCAGATACAAAGACTCTTTTACCTTTTTTCTTTTTAAATTCCTCTTGAGATTTCCAAGTATAGTCTCCGTTTTCAAAAACAGTAATTTCAGTTTTATCTTTGAATATAGCCGTGTCGCCAACTTCAAATTCATCAATGTTTTTAGAAGTTACACCAAATCGGAAAATTTGTTTTCCTTTATCTTCCCCAAAAAGATTTCCTCTTATATAATATTGTCCACCCTCCTTAATTTGAGACTCATTACCTTCGGTTCGATATATTTCATTAACTTCTGTTGTTGTAAAAGATGTCCACCAACCGCTAATTGCTAAAACATCTTTGTCTCTTAAAGAGCTTATAAAAAGACCAAATGTGGGCACTATCCATACTATTACAAAAATTAGTAATAACAGTTGAGAAAAAATTGAAGTAAATGTTAATTTTTTCATACTTTTTGATCTTGCTTGTGTCTATACAAGTTCCAAGCCAATATGGGAGTTACGCCAATTAAAATACAAAATGCCAGAACACTTCCTCTGCCAGTATCGCCCCCTCCTCTGAACATCCAATCATACATTAAGTTTGCCAAAACTTCTGTTTGCCATTGTCCATTGGTCATAGCATAGATTATGTCAAATACTTTTAAGACTAAGAGTGTGATTATTGTCCAAATAACTAAGATAGTTTGTTCTAGATATGGAATGATTATTTTCCAGAAAATCTTTAGTTCACTTGCTCCATCAATTCTAGCAGCATCTAAAGTTTCACTAGGTATAGTTCTCAGTGCAGCACTAAAAATTACTAAGGCAAGACCAGTTTGTATCCATATCATTATTGCCATTAAAAAAAAATTATTCCAGACTGGTATTGTTAACCAAGCTTGAGGTTCAAAACCTAAATTAACAGTTATTGCATTTAGTAGGCCTATCTGTTGGTCACCAGGACCTCTGTAATCGTACATAAATTTCCAAATCACTCCAGCACCTACGAATGAAATAGCCATGGGCATAAAAATAATTGATTTAGCAATTGATCCCCACCAGACCCTATCTGCCAAATTTGCAATTACCAAACCAAAAAATGTACTAAGAGTTGGTACAACCAATAACCAACCTAAGTTGTTAATAATACTTCTCTTAAAATCAGGATCTTTTATTGCCCAAGCATAATTATAAAGTCCTACAAAGCTCTCTCCTTGTTTATCATAAAAACTGAGTCTGATAGTTTCAAAAACTGGGTAAAGTATAAAGATAAATAATACTATAAAAGCAGGTGCGATAAAAATAATAACTCTAATTGAATTTTCTAATGCAAATTTTTTTGTAGCTCTTACTCGAAAATAATCCAATAAAAAATTTGATAAGTGAAAGAAAGCGACAAAAAAAAGTACTCCAATAAGAACGGTAATTGCTAAGGAAAATATATTCATTAAGTATGATGGATCTAAGGGCAAATATACTATTCGCCCTTAGATAAGAAAATTATTTTTTTTGCTTACTGACCAGCTTCCCAGCTAGCTTGGATTTCGTCTGCTACATCTTTAGCTGATTTACCATTAGTATAATCAACCATTCCGGTCCAGAAAGATCCTGCTCCAACCCAACCAGGCATCAAGTCTGATCCATCAAACCTGAAAGTTGTTGCATTCATTAAGATTTCATGAAGACCTCTGAATGTATCACTAGAGTATTTACTAGTATCCACAAATTTATGAGGTGTTAAAAAACCACCTTTTTCCATAAATCTCTCGTTAGCTTCAGGGTGAAGTAAAAACTTCATGAACTCAGTTGTAATTGGTCTGTCATTTGTAGGAGCCATCAAAGTACCTGCTCCGAGCACAGGTTTACCTAAGTCTTGTGAAGCGAATGGTGGGAAGTAGAAGAAATCATAGTCCACACCAGCTTCTGCGCCTTCAGGAAAGAAAGCCGGAATAAAGCTAGCTTGTCTATGCATCATACACTCCGCAGGAGAGGTAAACAATCCATTAGGAGAGTCTCTAAAGTCTGTTGTTGCAACAGCTTTAGTACCACCATTAACGTAAGAGTCGTTTAATGCTATTGAACCAAAGAAGTCCATAGCATCAATAACTCTTTGATCATTAAATTTCATTTCATTTGAAACCCATTGATCGTACGTGTTTGGTGAATGAGTTCTTAGCATTATATCTTCCATCCAGTCTGTTGCTGGCCATCCAGTAGCACCACCAGAACCTAAACCGATACAGAATGGAGTATTACCATCGCTGACCATTTGATCTGCTAATGCTAATAAGTCTTCCATTGTTGTAGGTATTTCGTAGCCATTATCTTCAAAGTTGTCAGGTGAATACCATACTAGACTTTTTACATTCACTCTATAAAAGACGCCATAGAACTTTTCAAAACCAACTGGATCTTTATATGTTGTAAGATCAACCCAAGATTGACCTGCAGCATAGTTGTCAAGAACCATTTGTTTGACGTCATCACCTAATGGAGATAAACAACCAGTAGCTGCGATGTTTGCTGCTAATCCTGGTTGAGGGAATACAGCTATGTCAGCTGGACTACCTGCTTGACAGTCAATATTAATAATTGATTCAAATTCATCAGAACCACCATACTCAACGGACGCTCCTGTTGCTGCTTCAAAAATTGATATGACATCCCTGAAGTCATCATCTTGTGGTGCCAACCAAGGACCAAAGATTGTTAATTTTTCTCCCGACAGGTCAGGGCCTGTATATGCGTGAGAACCAGCATTTGCGTAGCTTGCTCCAAATAGAGAAATAGCTATCAAAGCTGTAAGTGTTTTAATTAATTTCATAGAAATCCTCCTCCTATAAAAATATGTGAGAATGAATTTAACAAAATGAATATGATTTCATACACATTAAAAGCCTAAATAATATGCAATTAGCTGATATCAAAAGATCAATATTATCAATCTATATTAGTATTCAATCCACTTTTTTAGGGATTTTTATTGTTTAGCTATGTTTAAAATTAATGTTTAATTATAGTATAGTACTTTCTTTGTATCGACTCAGGCCAAACAGACTTAATAAAAGCTAAAATTGACCATATGTCATCGTCGTTTAATTTATCATTACCTTGCATTTTGCCATCGTAGTTTTCATTATAAATTTTAAACCCATACTTAATTATGTCAAAGAGCTGTTCTTGACTGTGATGCCATGTATGACCAGTACCATTTAAGGGTGGGGAGAGATTATGACCATCTTTATCTTTTTTAGTGCTCCAGTTGGGTTGGCCTTGTAAGTTGTCCCCATGACATGACGCACAATGAATTACATAAAGAGATTTACCTAAGTTAATTTGACTAATTAATTTTTCATCAATTTCGATATTAGTTATTTCAATATTGTCATTTTCTTTTTTATTAGGGTTTAAAAAATACAGAAGAGAAATTATTATTGCTGCGAAACTAATGACAAATATTAAAATTCTTTTAAAAAGAAACGACAATGTTTTTAGTTATTAAATTTTCTAAGTAGATCTTGTAATTCTTCTATTTTCTGTTTTTTTTGTTTGTCGTTTTTTTTCATAGCATCAACAACACAGTGGTCAATATGCTTATTAAGTATGTTATTTTCAAGAGATTTTATTGCCGAAGTTATAGCTCTTGTTTGTTGTAAAATTTCAAGACAATATCGTTTTTCAACAATCATTTTTTCAACGCCCTTAAGCTGACCATGAATTCGATTAATACGATGAATATTTTTAATATGATCTGGATTTTTATTTATTTTAATAATATTTGACATGTAAGTAATATACTATATACCAGTATATAGTAAATAAAAAAATGTTTGTATCGACTCTCACCAACTTTAATTGGAAATGTAAACACACTTGGAAAAAAAGTGCTCATAATACTAAGTGGTGTTTAATTGGATGTGCTATAGGAGATCTTGGTACGATATTCTATTTTCAAATTAATGAAATTGCTTGGCCTACCTTAAATATAATGATTTTAGCAATTATTAATGGACTGATTACTAGCATCATTCTTGAAACAATAATTCTTTTAAGACAAAATTTTTCTTTAAGACAGGCAATTAGCACTGCTCTTGGAATGAGCTTTATATCTATGATATCAATGGAAATTGCTATGAATGTTACAGATGTAATTTTAACGGGAGGGGCAAAGCTTACTTGGTGGGTCGTTCCTATAATGCTTTTTGTTGGTTTTATTACTCCTTGGCCCTATAATTATTGGCGTTTAAAAAAGTACAATATTGCGTGTCACTAAAATTTTCTATTATTTACCTAATTTTCTCAATGTTTTTACTCGCAAATAACCTATTTGCCTCTCATGTCACTGTAGTTGATGGAGACACAATTAAATTAGGTGATGTTAAAATACGTTTTAGTGGAATAGATGCTCCTGAAATTAATCAGACGTGTGTTGCAAGTGAAGGGAAGGTTGCATGTGGAAAAATATCAAAAGATATTTTACTTACAAAAGTTACAAATAATAAAATTAGTTGTACAGATGAGGGAAAAGACTTTTATGGAAGAGTTTTAGGTGAGTGCTTTGTCAATGGAGAGTCATTAAGTAGTTATTTAGTCAGAGAGGGTTTTGCCTTTGCTTATAGAAAATATTCAGATAAATATATTTTAGATGAAGAGTATGCTAAATCTAATAAACTTGGTATATGGTCCATGAAATTTGAATATCCATGGGACTTCCGAAAAAATAACTAAATGTTTTGTCAAAAATATATTTCTTAATTATAACTTTAATTATTAATCTAAGTTTCTATCAAAATTTATATTCATCAGATCAAGATTACTGTGTTGGCTACTTAGAGGAAGTCTACTGGTCCTTGGACCCTATAGAAGAGATTGAAGTTCGAGAAAGAATAATTAAATTTTTTGATGATAATTTTGAAGGTGCAAAAAACTTAGAATATGACTTATATTACGACTCCAAATCAAAGCAATTTTTAACTGACTTGGATGGCGTGGATATAAGCAAATATAAAAAAGTCAATTATCCCAACTTTGAAATCTTAGTATTAGACGCATACATCAATCTATTTAAGGGAGATGGAATAAACTATTGTCCTGCGTTTTGGGATAATTGTAGTGAGGAGTCATTGAAGTCTTTTTTTCAAGCCTCAGAGGATTTTAGTCGATCTTGGAGTGGCGAGAAAAATGCAATGAAATTTCTCACAGATCACTTCGTCAATCATCATTGCACCATGTATCTTGATACCTCTATTGATCAAAAGACTTTCATAAGCGATCTCAATATTTTAATTAACGAATTAACCAAATAATTTATTAACAACTTTTTTAATTTATGCGTAACTTCTATCAAAGACTAATCCATATCTATGATATTTATCATTAATGGGCTGGTGGAATGGTAAAGAGGAGTTATTTGAAAATAATGAAATTCCTTATAATAAGTGTTCTGAATGTGGTGACTACAAGGAAGTCTCAAAGAAATATATCAATAAAATCAACGATGAAATGATTACGATTTGCTACGATTGTAGCAAAAAGCGCTATATTGAGTCGTTAATGGTGGTTTCTGCTATTGATGGAGTTGACGACCTTTGATGGTGTCGTAGGTTAAGAAAAAAAATAATACTACAAACGCATATAAAAAGACACCTACTATAACCACTAAAGGAATGAAACCGCTTTGATAAGACATCAAAGATACAAAGACTAGAACACTCATAGAGCTTTTTTTAAAAATACAAATACAGATAATCCTGAGCAATAATTTTTGAAGCAATAAAAACCTTTTCTGGTGGAAGCTCATCATAGCTGCTCCAACCGATGTATTTCAGAGAACCATCTAGACCAACGAGTTGGCGGATTTCATCTAAAGACCGAAGAGGGTGACCTTCTAAAGAGAGTTCGAGAAGATATGAATGGTTTTCATTTCCTTGGACATGTAAACTCACAACCTGCCATTGATTTTGATTTTGATAGGGAAACACATATATGTTCGACTGTGTTTCTATACTAATTGTTTGAGCGTAATTGTGTATCTGGTCATAAATTGTTTCTCTAAATAGTTGCTTTGTTTCTTTATCTAAACTACCCAGCACAAAAATCGTTGATTGCTTAATTTCTGCTTTTATTGGTAAAGACCAAGTTAGGATTACGATAACGCATAATAACTTTTTAATCATGTCCACCCCTGACATGTATCCAAAGCGCTGTTAAGAGCAGAACTGAGTCCGTTAGCTTTCATTTCTATCTCTTGTTTTTCAAACCTATTGAGAGGATCATTGATAGAAAATGAAATTTGCCCTCTTTTGGACAACAGGTCTTCCAGTTTGGAGAAGTGGTGTTTATAAAAACTCATTAACTCCCACCGAACGTATCCATCGGCATTCAATCGGCTCGCATCCTCACCTTCATAAGATTGCCCTGAGAGTTTCCAATCAAATGTCTCACCACTCATAACATCAAAATCTTTGGGCTCAAATTCCCGATTGGTGTAAACTAAACGAGCATCACAACTTAAGTTTGGATCAACAATAAAAATAATCATTTGATCTTGGTTTTCCAAACTAAAGACTAAGTCTAAGTTTTCTTCTTTAGCCTCCATATGTATCCAATTGTCAAATTCATGATGCACAGGACTACTTTTTGCTTTAAGAGGACAATTGATTAAAAAAATACTGATAAATAACAATAATATAACTCTCATTACTTTTTTTCTCCTAGTTTGAAATGGCTCATTAAAAATTGCTGAGGAAAGGGCACTTTAAGATAAGAGGCATACTGTCTTGTAAAAAAGTAGTTCAATGGATACTGAATAAATTCTAGATTACCATTCTCAAGAGCATCAAGAGTACTACGAGAATAATTCAAATGCTGCATTACATCCTCAACTGAAATATTATTTTCTTGTCTGATTTGTGCTAAACAACGCAAATATTCTTCAATATCTCTTAAGGATTGTGGTTCATTTTTTTTATTAGAGGATAATCTTCTTCCTAAAGTAGGAGTAAAATAATTTGACTTCATAATAACAATAATGCGGAATATTATTTCTACAAATAGTCCAAAGCTTTTTTACTTTTGGACATAGATTATTGATTACCCGCATAACATAAATTGCTATAGTGGGGTATGTCTAAAACAAAAGAAATTATCACCATTGAACATACCTTAAAAGATGTTCTTAAAAATTTAAGTGATCAAGATATTCAAGATATCACTGGGAAGTCCAAGTCTTATATATACAAATGTGCTGATCCTGACGATAGTGATAGGAATATACAATTTAGAACTGTCATACGTTTAGAGCATGCTATGCATAAAATTTACCAAAAAACTCCCTTTAGCAATTTTTTGAAAGATTATCTAGCAACCGCTCAACCTGAAAAACCTACTAGCGAAAGCGAAGTACAATCAGAGATATTAGCGGTAGGGGGAAGATTGGGAGATTTAATGGATGCTGTACGTGAGTCAATGGATGAGAAAAGCTCAGGGGGATCAAAAATAGTCCCTCATGAAAAAGAAAAAATTTACCAAGACATCCAAAAATTAGATGATCAGTTGAGTAAAATTAAGAGTGTGTTAAAATCACTCTAATTTGTATTTAAGGGGGATAATTCTAGGATTTTGGGTTTTCTTTTCCAGTGTTAGCTGGGGAGCAGAATTTTGTGAGCGACTCTTAAAAAAAGAATTCAGGGAAACTTCTAATATTAGGTTAGCATATAACGACAGCGGTGTAGTTCTTGAGCAAAATCTACCTATTATCAACAAAAAACGCTTTGGTTCCTTCGCTTTTAATACACCACTCAAGGTGGGAGACCGTATCTTAGCAGTTGATCAAAAACCGGTTTCCTCGAATGATACTGATGCCTACTTGTATTTATTTAACTTATTAGAGACTTCTGCGATGAGAGACCTCTCATTAACTGTTCAACATTTAGATGGGGAAGAGGAGATAGTTGACTTGAAACGAATTCCTTATCTAGGCCACCCTATAGTTGAGGCAGATATAATATTAAACGATTTTGAGGTAACTCAACAAAGTAGCAAATCAAATTTGAATTTAGATGTTTATTTGCAGTGGCAAAATGAGGATTTAATACATAATTTTTTTATTTTAGCAGAACTTGATAAATCGCCAATTAAATGTATTTATAGAAAGTCTGCTGAACTTGAAAACATATTACAAAAGATTTGGTATCCCACATTCGAAACTACACAAACAGGATCTTTTATAAATGATATAACCTTTAAAAGTTTACTTATCACAAATGATAAATCTGCTCCTTTTAATTTTTTACTAAAGCAGCAAATTAATTATCAAGTAGCAAATTCCTCCGACTTCAGAAAATTCCCTTTTGATGATATTTCCACATCAGCAGACTTTATATTTCAAGATATTGATTTAAGTACCTCTCCTCGATACAACCCAGAGATTAGTATGATGGAGGGCAATGAAATTTTGTATGAATGGCAAATTAATGACCATCGCTTAAACTGCTGCGACACTCAACTTTACGGGCAAGGAGTGCTTCAGACACTTGAATACAGTTTCGATCTCAACCGAAAATCTTTTTACTATATTTTGAAGATCATTCTACCAGTGATCTTCCTTGTCTATTTATCCTTTAGTGTTTTTTACATTAGAGCTAGAGAATTAGAGTCGAAGCTTGCAGTTTCAATGGGTAGTTTGTTAACATTAGTTGCCTACAACTTCGTTTTTGGAGACGATGTTCCAAAATTAAACTATATTACTATTTTAGATGCGTGGATTTTGCTTTCATATTTATTTGCTGGCCTATCTACTTTGATAACCATTTGGAGCTACTGGGATTATCATAGGGACAAACAAACTGGTCTTTACAATACGATTGATAGAAAACTTCGATGGTCTGTTCCAATAACCTACCATATTTTTATGGTAATTTTATGGTGGGGAATCACAAAAAATTGGAATTTCTACTAGATTAGTATTTCTGTCTAAAATTTATTAATTTCTCCCCAATCTTAATTTTTAAAATTTAATATCTTTGTCCTCAGTGCAAAGACCTCTCTCTTCCTTTCTGTTTTCTAGTTACTCCTTCTCTAAGTCATTTCCTACCAGGTTAATAAATGGCAAACAAAAAAAAAAGAGAGGAAAAATTGAGGTGGTTTTTTCATGGTTCCTTTCTGTGCTGCGGTTAATCCCATCCTCCTTTAAATTAGCCGTGGTACAAAGAGGAAAATACTTAATATTAATAATTAACTCTCTATTTTTTGTCTCCTTAAGCTCTGCGATGACTTTAGAGAAATTTCATGGTTGGAATATTCAATTATTGGAAGAGGAAATGATTGCAATCGAACGTAGTGGAGACTTTGAAGTTTCAGAAAATATTATTTTTGTTATGACAAAAAATAATTGTGATCGTGTGCTTCAATTCTTTGAATTATTTACCTTATCAATTCACCCTGATCTTACAAAATTACTAGATAAAAAAATTGAGCTCCAGGAAAATGGTCACACAACCACCGGAACAGTGCATGAAATATATCCATTTAAGAATGGGCACATGATTTTAATAGGTATGGGTTCTTACAATTATCAAACAATTAAAGAATATTATACTTTTCATAAACGCTCTCGCTTAACAGTTACTGATGTTCCTTTTGAGGAGCCAGTAGCCTTAAGAACATTCATTGACTTGCCTACAATTCAGTGGGCCATGCCAAAAGTAGAGGAAGCGATGGACAGAGCTCATAGGCATTGCAAAAAAATACCTGATCCCATCTCAGCTAGCCTAAACAATTCTCAGAAAGGATTAAAAACATGACTTTTTTACATTTTCTAGCAGCAGTTTTATTCTTGTATGTTGCAGACGAGCAAAATCACAGCCAACTTCATTTTGGTAAGAAATGCTTTCAAAATGAAAACGGGGATATTATTTTTTCACATATCTGGGTAACACGCCCCTTTGATGAACTGCCCGCCAACAAAGAGCAGTGCACCATACCTGAGGAATCCAAGCCCTTGGTAGTTCCTAAATATGGAAAATAATATTTTCTATGAAATTAAGATTTACCTATGCGGCCTTAGCTTAAATGGAAAAGCGTCCCACACTGAGATTTCTTGCTAGAAGGGAAGATGCAGGTTCGACTCCTGATCCGGCTGCACCAAAACTATTTGGGGAGTTTTCAAAAAAACTCATATTACCTTTTATGGCTAAAAATTATTTTATTAAATGTCAAAAATGTGCCTACAAATCTGAGGAGATCACAATGGGCCTTGGTTTTTTATTTGGAAACATTGATGACATAAGCCATGCACTTAGAGACAATGATAAAAAAACAGTGCAACTCTTAAAACACCGAAAACAAATTCACATCCATTATTTACGTGGTTACTCTCTTTATCAGTGCAGCAATTGTCACTCATTAGAGAACAAGTGTCACCTTACATTATACGATAAACAAGGAGACCTTATATTCCAAACAGAGTCTTATTGCCGGTCATGTCAAAAGGCAAGAGACTACATACCAGAGGACAGTAATTTTGATACTATTCCAGATTTGTATTGCCCTAAATGTCATCAATAGGGTCTTTAAGTCTTACTAAGAATTCTTTGAAACTTAAAAAGTTTTGTATTTAAGTACTTCTATCTAGATGTTTCCCAAATCTTAAAAATATCCACACTTTATTAACAAAAAAATTTTAAGCTCAAGCTTTCCAAAAAAAGGGAAATGATATGTTTTAACTGAGGAGAATAATGAGGTTTTTTAATTCAAAAATATTAGTGAATATTTTATTTATTCTTTTGCTTATTTACCTAGCTTACCACACTTTCAACGGTAGGTATAATATGCAAAATTATCTTATTAATAAGTTTGAATTGAAATTATTTCAAGACTTTCACTATAATTTAAAACAAAAGACATTGGCTATCGATATGGATTTGAATGCCTTACGTAATGATAGTGATGATTTTTTAGATGAGCTATCAAAACAATTTTCTGAACCTAAAAATGGAGAAACTTTATTTAAATTAGATTAAAAAATGAATTTTATTGAAGAGGCTATTTAATTTTGAAAAACAAATTTCTTATAATAATTTTATTGTTAGTAAGTTCTAATCTATTTGCTAAGGAAGAATTATATAGATGTATTGATTATGATATTGGTGGATTTCATTATATGGAAGATGATTATAAACTAATCCATTTTAACCAAGGTAGCTTTGAAATAAAGATTGATATTGATAATAATGAAATAAGAAGTGAAGATTTAGGAATGCCTAGCAGTTTTGATACTGAAAATCTTGCTCCAACCGTTTGTCACGATAATGTAAATAATTTAGCTTATTTAACTTGTAGTAATAGATATGGTCAAATTTTTATGTTTAATACTCTGAATAATGAGTTTACATGGGCATCAATTTTTGGTCATGTAGCTGATCATGCAGGCGACTCTTTGGTATTAAGATATGGAATTTGTGAAAGGTTATAATTAATTTGACCTATGAATTTAATAATATTTAATTAACTTTAAAAAATGAATTTAAAATTCTTAGAAACTGCTCTTGAAAGACTGATGTTTATGTCTAGATGGATTATGGCCCCATTTTATTTTGGATTAATAATATGTTTAATTTTTCTATTTATTACTTTCTTTAATGAACTCTATCAATTTTTTTCAGGTGGTATGAAATTTGAAGAAACACAAATGATTCTATTTTCTTTAACCTTAATTGATTTATCTTTCACTGGAAATCTTTTACTCATAGTAATCTTTTCCGGTTACGAAAATTTTGTATCCAAAATCGATGTTGGTGATCATGAGGATAAACCATCATGGATGGGCACAGTTGATTTTAGCGGTCTGAAATTAAAACTTATATCTTCAATAGTTGCTATTTCAGGAATTCATCTTTTGAAATTATTTTTTGATATAACAAAGTATACTCGAGAGGAGATATATTTATTTATAGCAGTTCATCTAACTTTTGTAATAAGTGGTGTAATCCTTGCAACCATGGACTTTATCGTCTCAAAAACTAAGTCGAAATAATATTTAAAATTTATTTGACAATTAATTGACTTATTTGTTCAATATAGTTAGGGGGAAATAATGGCTGTGGCTGAAATAGCTATACTGGTTTTAAGTGCTTTATCATTTGTTTCAGTTGTTTTTGTAATTTTTCTTTTTTTGAAGCTATCAAACAAATTTGACTCAATGAATATTGATCTGAATAATGCATTTAAAGATAAAGAACAAATTTCTATATTGTCAAAAAAAAGTGAAGATGACTTAAATTCTTTAAACGAAAAAATTGTATCTTTTACAAAACAACTTCAAGAATTTTTAAATAAATCTCTCGGTAATATCAGAGAGGACTCAAAAAAAACATCAGACTTACTAGAAGATCTGAATAATATTGTAAATGAAAAAAATCAAGAATTAGATAGATTTAAAAAAGGTTATGATTTAGTAAGAATGCGCGCATTTGTTTTAGATATTATAAATGCAATAAGTTTTCTTCAAAATAATAGATCACGATTTATTGATAATAATTTTATTGAATACTTAAATGCTTATGAGTCTCAACTGTTACAAATATTAAATAACTTAAGCATACAAAAGTTTGCTCCAAATATTGGAGACATAACTACTAATATTGAGGGGATAAATGTCATTGATTCTGTTACAGCTGAAAATGATCAAAAAACAAACAGTGTAGCAGAAATCGTTAGTGCCGGTTTTCAAATTGATTTTAAAGATGGGAGAAAAGAAATTTTAAAACCCGCTGAGGTAAAAGTTTTTAAATGAAAGGAAAAAATATATGTCTAAAATTGCAGGTATTGATCTAGGTACAACATTTTCAGCAATAGCTTTTTTAAATGATTTGGGTAAAGCTGAGATTGCACCTAACTATGAAAACAATCAAAAAATTTTACCATCAGTTGTATATATAGATAGTTCTAATAATAAAGTTCAAGTTGGAGAAAAAGCTTTAAACGCTCTTGCTGCTGAACCCGATAAGGTAATTCAAGCAGTAAAAAAGCAAATGGAAAATGAGATCGTTTGGAACACTAATAAAGGGGAGTTTGTTGATAAAAATACAGCTGATATTGGCAAAGATGAGTATACGCCAGCACAAATTTCAGCATTAATTCTCAAAAAGTTAAGTGAATTTAATGAAGGAACAGAAAAAGTAATTGTAACTGTACCTGCTATGTTTGCTGAAACTGCCAGAAGAGCAACTTCTGATGCAGTCAAGATTGCTGGATTAGAACTCATAGATTTAATCAATGAACCAACTGCTGCAATTTTGCATTATGCAAGTATTCCTGATGTTGATGTTTCAGGTAAAATAATGGTTTTTGATTTAGGTGGCGGCACGTTTGATGTGTCTATAGCAAATGTCAATAACACTGATATTGAAATATTAACCTCTCGTGGTGATAAAAATTTGGGCGGACATGATTTTGACTTATTTATTGTAGATGAGATGACAAGAGGATATGAAAAAGATAAAGGTAAACCGTTATCAAAAAGTGATCAACGAAAACTTTTACCAGTCGCAGAAAAAATTAAAAAAACTCTATCATTTAAACAAGAGACCTCAGAATTTATCGACGGACCTGATGGGCCATTTGAATTTAAATTAACCAGAGATGGTTTTAACGAACTTTTAGGTCTTAAGTTGACACAAATAAAAATGTTAATGGAAGAGGCATTAGAGTCAAAAAATCTAAAGGCTGAGGATATTGATCAAACTTTATTAGTAGGTGGTAGTACTAGAATTCCAGCTATCACAGACCTCATTACTGAATTTATGGGTAAGAAACCTGTACAAGGTGTAAATGTCGACGAGGCTGTTGCTCTTGGGGCAGCTCTTTTTGCAGGATTAAATGCTTCCTCTGAAGATTTAACAGCAACTCAAAAAAAATCTTTATCAGGTGTAAAACTAAGTGATGTTAGTAATCATTATTTTGGCACCAGTATAGCTGACATTGATCCAAATTTAAAAAAACCTATAATAAGAAATGACATACTAATTCCAAGAGACACTAAGCTTCCCTACTCTATCACAAAAGAGTATTCCACTCTAAGTGATGGGCAAGAGGTTATTCAATGCGATGTTACTCAATCGGAGCATGAAGAGACTGATATGGAGTTTGTCACTGTTATAAAAAATACAGAACTAAAACTACCTCCTGGTAGACCAGCTGGTCAGCCAATTGAGGTAACATTTACTTACGATAAAAGTGGAAGAATGAATTGTGAATTTATCGATATTACAACTGGTGATAAACAAATCTTAGAATTGAGACCAGACAGCTCACTTAATCCGGAGGATGCAGAGTTAGACTTTAAAATAGAATAATAATGGAATATTTAATTTGGCTCTTAATCGCAGGTTTTTTTATTTGGCGTTGGTCAAGTAGAGCTAAGAGGGATAATCAAATTCGTGAAGAGATAAACTCTATCCCAAATTTAAAATTGTATGCGAAAGAAGAGAGTGTTGATTTTAAGGGTCAAAAATTCAATGTAATTAATGTTTACGCGGAGGGTTGGATAAGAGGAGATACGGATGTTAAATTTACAGGTAAAATCAGCTTATCATTAATTGATAAAACACCTGGATCAGAGGGTATTATTCTTACCTCTACTGAAGGATACGGTGAGGAGTTATTTCCTCATATTTACAATCAGGACTTTGAAATGGATATTGGACCTTACACTTACTGGCATCCTGATACTTGCATATTTTCTGTACCTGTAGACGTTTTGGCTTTTCCTTACAAAGGTAAAAGAAAAATTCAAGCAAGAGTGATTTATGGAACTCGTCAACTTAAAGTCTCAATGGGTGGTGTTGGAGATGAAGATAAACACGCATATATAGGGGGAGCTGTTACTGAGTTTGATTATACAGTAAAGTCGATAGGTTACAAAGAATTTGAAAAAAATGCACTAGACTTTGAAGAGTCTGCAATAAAACTTGCTATGTTTACAGCTGCTGTTGATGGATCATTAGATCAAATAGAGTTAGATGTCATAAAAAGTTGGTGTCAAAAAAGATCTTTTTTTATAGAAAATGAACAAGACGCCGAAGATAAAAAAAAGAATTTATCAACTTTAATTCAGCGTACTTATAAACTAGCAAAGGATAGAAAATTAAATATGACTCAGATCAATTCAAAAATTAAAAATGATTTATCTGAAGATCAGAGATACAAAGTTGTTGAATTAATGCTAGATGTTATGGCTGCTGATAAAGTACTTGATGCGAAGGAAAATGAGCTTATAGAAAATACTGTAAGATCATTAAGCCTCGATAATAAAATAATAAAGACAATGAGAGATGCACGTTTATCTAAGTTGACAACTATAAATGTTGCAGATGGAGATGAGGAAAAACTTTTTGGTTTGAATGAAAAAATGAGTAAACAACAAAAATGTAAAGAACTTAGAAAACAATACTCTAAATGGTCTGGATTGACTGCCAGTAATGATAAAAATAAAAGAGATCAGGCTACAAAAATGGTAGAAAAAATTGCCAAACTCCGCCAAAACCTTAATTGTTAATATAGTTTCACTCTGTTTCTTTTTCCTGATTTTCTATAATCATGGTTATTCTGAAGAAATTAAAAAAGTTGAATACTCAAACGCTACGTGCTTTGAGACTAGCAAATTTTCAGATTGCTCATTCAATAATGGAAAAATTGTGAGGGGTGGGTCCTCGTCTGGGAAATGGTCAGGAAATGTATATGAAAAATTTAAAAATAAAGAACCAAATTACTTATATTATGTAGATGATAAAATTAGATATGGAGTTATTCATTATACAAATGGTAAATATGTGGGAGATTTAAGTTCGGAAGGATCTAGATATGGTCTTGGCACATATTATTATAAAAATGGCGATGTAGCATCTTTTCAAAATTGGCATGAGGAAAAAA
>CACDXE010000002.1:0-179335 GCA_902556735.1 uncultured Alphaproteobacteria bacterium
AAAGGCACGTTCTCTTTCTTCTCATCATCTATGAGTTTACTAATTGAGGAAGCGATCTCTTTTACTGTTTCAACATTATCATCGGAGCATTGTATTTTTAGTGGTCTTCCTCCAATTGTTAAAGTTAAATTAGCCATCTATATCTATTGATCCGAGTAATTCCTCAATTTTATTAGTTGCTTGATCAATAAGTTGAGATTTTTCAGATAGCTCAAGTTTGTTATTTTCTAATTCAGTTACTAATTCTGACTCTCTTCTCTGTAAATATTCTATCTTGGCTTTTAATTCTTGTCTCTCATTGATTAATTCTTGATTATTAGTTTTATAATTCTGAAGTTTTGATGCAATTTGCTCAATTTTTTGAAGTATTTGTTGTTGAAATTCGTTCATACTTTAATTATTAGTTATTAAGAAAAGTTATTCCATTGAAAAATTATACTAAATTAGCGAATTGTATCAGATTTTTATCAATTGATGCTGTAGAAAAAGCAAAATCTGGTCATCCTGGTATGCCGATGGGAATGGCTGACATTGCCACAGTGCTCTTTCACGATTTTCTTATTCATAATCCCAAGGATCCGAACTGGTTACTTAGAGATCGATTCGTTTTATCTAATGGACATGGTTCGATGTTGCTTTACTCACTTTTATACCTCACCGGTTATAAAAAAATGACAATATCTCAAATTAAAAATTTCAGACAATTGGGCTATATCACAGCGGGACACCCTGAATATGAACCAGATGCTGGTATAGAAATAACGACTGGTCCTCTTGGACAAGGAATTTCGAATGCGGTAGGAATGGCCATAGCACTTAAAAAGCTCTCAAAAGAGAAAAAATTGTATAAAGCACCAAAGGTATATGTTTTTTGTGGTGATGGCTGTTTAATGGAGGGGATAAGCCAAGAAGCAATTAGTCTAGCTGGGCACTTAAAACTTAATAATTTGATACTAATATACGATAACAACAACATTAGTATTGATGGATCTACAGACCTAGCTTTTAGTGATAACACAAACCTTAGATTTAAATCAGTAAATTGGGAGGTACATAGTGGAAAAGGTCATGATCATAAAAATATTTATAAACTTTTAAAAAAAGCACAAATTTCAAAAGTCCCTTGTTTGCTAAATTTTAAAACTACTATTGGATTTGGTTCTCCAAATAAATCTGCAAAAGCATCATCACACGGCTCACCCTTAGGTTCAGAGGAAGTGAAATTAACGAGAAGTAAATTATCTTGGAATGAAAAACCTTTTCAAATTCCAGATAAACTTTTAAAAATTTGGCGAAATTCATCCACCAAAAATTTACAAATATACAATAAAACTAAATCAATATCTCACACATCATTATCAAATAAAGACATAGATAAGTTATTTAATAAAATAGAAATAGATTTAAAAGATTTTAAGTCTGATCAGGCTACTAGAAAATCCTCTGAAGCAATATTACATTATTTTAAAGAAGATCATCCGATACTTGGGGGCTCTGCAGACTTAACAGGCTCCAATAATACAAAAGGTAAACAAATGTCTGTTCTGGATAGCATGAACACAGCAGGACAATATATCCATTATGGTGTAAGAGAGCATGGTATGGCAGCAATAATGAATGGTATTGCCGCTACCAAAATTTACAAAACATATTCAGGAACTTTTTTGAGCTTTGCTGATTATATGAAACCAAGTCTTCGTTTAGCTGCACTAATGAAAATTAATCCTATACAAGTTTTCACACACGACTCTATTGGATTAGGTGAAGATGGTCCTACTCATCAACCTATTGAACAAATTAATATGTTAAGACTCATACCTAATAGTTATGTATTTAGACCCTGCGATCTTAAGGAAACAATTGTATGTTGGAGAGAGGCTTTAAAAATTAATGATGCACCTTCATTTATCTGTCTTTCAAGGCAAAATCTGCCACAAATTTCAAATAAAAAATTAGACTCAAAAAAATTTAAAGGTGCTTACGTTATATATGGTCCAAAAAATAATAATAATATTACTATTATAGCTACTGGTTCAGAAGTGTCTTTAGCTGTAAACGTAGCTGTAAAAATTAGAGGCAATGGTATTATTGCAAAAGTCATTTCAATGCCATCAACTTCTGTTTTTGAAGAACAATCAAAAACTTTTAAAAACAATTTATTAAAATCAAAATCTAGTGAAACTTTTGTAATTGAAGCTGGATCAACAATGTATTGGAATAAGTACACAAAATATGAAAATATATTTGGATTAGATAATTTTGGTGCTAGTGCACCTGGGAATGAAGTTTTTAGAAAATTTGGTTTAACAACAGAAACAGTATCTAATAAAATAATTAGAAAAATAAAAACAAAATGAAAAAAAAAGTAGCTATTAATGGTTTTGGTAGAATAGGTAGGCTTGTTTATCGAGCATTTTTGGAGAGATTAAATGAATTTAGTAATCAATATGAGATAAGCTATATAAACGACTTGGCTGATATTGACTCAAATATTCACCTACTTAAATATGATAGTATTCATGGATCTCTAAAAAAAGAAATTAATAAAATCTCCAATGAACAATTTTCAATAGGGGAAAATACAGTTACTGTTACATCTGAGAAAAACCCTATTGATTTGAAATGGAAAGATAAAAAAGTCGACATTATTTTAGAGTGCACAGGTGTTTTTGCATCTAAAGAAAAGGCAATGTCTCATATCGAAAGCGGAGCAAGTAAAGTTATAGTTTCTGCTCCATGTTCTGGTGCTGATATAACGGTTGTGCAAGGAGTAAATAACAAAAATATTAATATAGATCATCAAATAATCTCTAATGCCTCGTGTACAACTAATTGTCTTGCTCCTGTAGCTTTTGTAATTGATAAAGAGTTCGGAATTGAAAATGGATATATGACAACTATTCACTCTTTTACAGGAGATCAAAATACAGTAGACACGTTTCATAAAGATCTTAGAAGAGCAAGAGCAGCATCAACTAACATTATACCAACAAGCACAGGTGCAGCAAAAGCTGTCGGTCTCGTCCTTCCTCATTTAAATGGAAAATTAGATGGCACAGCTATAAGAGTTCCAACGCCAAATGTATCTCTAGTAGATTTTAAATTTAACACGAAAAAAAATATCACAATTGAAAATTTAAATAATAAATTTCAAGAATATGCAAATGGCCCTCTTAAAGGTATTTTAGGAGTGAATACAGACCCTAAAGTATCAAGTGATTATAATCATGACGCAAGGAGTTCTATTTTAGATTTAAGTGAAACAACAACGGTGTCAGATAATTTTGGTAGAGTATTGACTTGGTATGATAATGAGTGGGGATTTTCAAATAGAATGCTTGAGACAACTGCTCAAGTGTGTAATTTATAGGAGCTATTATGAAAGTTACAAATACTACAAGAAAAATTATATCAAACTACACTCACGAAAATATTGGAGTGAGATCAAATCTTATGAAAATTTTGGGACATGGAAAGTTAGGCGGAACTGGAAGAATGATAATTTTACCTGTCGATCAAGGTTTTGAACACGGGCCCGATAGAAGTTTTGCTGTAAATCCACCAGCATACGATCCAAACTATCATCACCAACTTGCAATAGATGCTGGTTTATCTGCTTATGCTGCTCCTCTTGGTTTACTGCAAATGAGTTCTGGGAATTATAATGGTCAAATTCCAACTATATTAAAAATTAATAGTTCTAATACTCTTGCAACATCTCTTGATCAAGCTGTTACTGGGAGTGTAAATGATGCATTAAAATTAGGATGTGCTGCGATAGGTTTTACGATTTATCCTGGGTCTGATCATAATTTTGAATTACTGGAAGAATTTAAAAGACTTAGTTTCGAGGCCAAAGAAAAAGGACTTGCTGTTGTTTTATGGGCTTATGCGAGAGGTTCAAAGATTAGCAAAAAAGGTGAAACAGCTATGAACATTATTTCATATGCAGCACACATGTCTGCTTTATTGGGGGCAAATATAATAAAAGTAAAACTACCTAGTGATTTTTTAGAAGAAGACCCAACTAAAAAAGCATTTGAAGAGAATAATATACTTATAAGCACTTTAAAGGATCGTGTGGCTCATATCAAAAAAGTTGCATTTGATGGAAAACGCTTAGTAGTATTTTCGGGTGGCGATGCAAAAGATGATCAAGCTTTAATGGATGAGGTGCTTGCAATTCACCAGGGAGATGGAAACGGGTCAATTATTGGAAGAAATTGTTTTCAAAGGTCGAGAGCAGATGCATTGGCTTTATTAGAGCGAATGGTTCAAATTTATAAATCTAAATGAAGATTAATGCTAACGACTTAAAGATAGGAAATATAATTCAGCATAACAATTCGCTTTGGAAAGTCGCTAAATTATCTCACACACAACCTGGAAAAGGTGGGGCATACATTCAAGCTGAGTTGAAAAATATTTCAAACCAGTCAAAATTAAATGAGAGATTTAGAAGTTCTGAGTCTCTTGAAAAAATTCGCGCTGAAGAGATAGATCATCAATTTTTATTTCGTAGTGGAGAGGATTTTACTTTTATGAATAACCAAACTTATGAGCAAATAGTTATGAATATTAGCCAAGTGAATGAAAATACAGCAAAATTTCTTGAAGATGGAATGGGAGTCTCTATTGAGTTTTATGATGAAAAACCAATGAATGTTAACCCTCCTGAAAGTCTTACAGTACAAATAGCCGAAACAGAGGCAGTTGTTAAGGGGCAAACAGCATCTTCATCATATAAACCAGCATTGTTAACTAACGGTGTAAGAGTTACTGTTCCACCTCATATTGAAACTGGTGACAAAATTAGAATAAATACGTCTGAATTAACTTACATAGAAAAAGCAAAATAATTTTTTCTATGGCTATAGTCCCACCAGTAATTGTTGTTATGGAAAAAGCATGTAGGAATGCTGCTAAATCTTTAATAAGAGATTTTGGAGAGCTTGAGAAACTTCAAATTTCTAAAAAAGATAAAAACGATTTTGTATCCTCTGCAGATATTAGAGCATCTGAAACTATCAGTAATACTTTGGGGAAAGATAGACCTGATTTTCTTCAAATTGACGAGGAGACTTTTAGTGCTGAAGATTTAGATAAGCTTAAAGGTGATACTCCTGTGTTTATCTCAGACCCACTTGACGGAACAAAAAATTTCATACATGGAAATGGTTACTTTGCAGTAACCATTGGATTGATGCAAAAAGGAGAGATTATTGCTGGTGTTACATATAATCCAATTTTGAATGAATTATTTTGGGCTCATAAGGGTTCTGGATCTTGGATTAACAACCAAAGACTCAGGGTTTCCCAAAGAGATAAGTTAGATGGATGTATGTTTACATCTGGTGTGCAAATCAAGCATGAAGATATTCTTGAAAAAGGAATTGCTCAAATAGGATCGCTTCAAAGGAAAACAAGTGTCAGAATACTTGGTTCTTCAGCTCTTGATTTAGCGAATGTGGCATCAGGAAAATTTGATGGATTTTGGTCATTAAGATTAAATCTTTGGGATATCGTAGCAGGTATTATTTTAGTAAATGAGGCGGGCGGGATATGCCTAAATGAAAAAGGTAATGTTTTTGATCCATTAAATGATGAAAGTTTAATAGCATCTAGTGCAGCTATTAGCGGCGAATTGCTGAAAAACCTATAAATATTTACTTGATTTTTTAACCTTTGATCTCTATTTTCTCATAACCATGAAACAAAAAATACATCCTGATTACCATGAAATTACTGTAGAACGTACTGACGGATCAACATATAAGACGAGATCTACTTGGGGTAAAGCTGGCGATACTATGAAGCTTGAAATTGACCCATTATCTCATCCAGCTTGGAATCAAGGATCTGGAAAAATGGTTGACTCAGGTGGAAGAGTTGCACGATTTAAAAATAAATATAAGTCATTTAATATTTAATATTTTAACAAGACCATGTCTGACAATAAACCTTTAATGCCCTTAGCTACGGCCGTATGGTTGGTAGACAATACTGCGTTAAGTTTTTCCCAAATATCTCAATTCTGTCAATTACATGAGCTAGAAGTTCAAAGTATTGCAGATGGTGAGGACGCTTATCGTATGCAAGGATTAAACCCTATAGCAAGTGGTCAATTAACTATGGATGAGATTAAACGTTGTGAGGGAGATCATTCACTTGAACTTCAATTGCAAAATAAAAAATCTGAGTCCATTCAATCGAGCGTTAAAACAAAAAAATACTTACCATTATCAGTAAGACAAGAAAGGCCTAAGGCTATAGCTTGGCTAATTCGTGAGTATGGACAAATACTAACAGATACACAAATAGCTAAACTTACAAGTTCTACTAAGCCTACTGTTGCTAATATAAGGGCTGGTAATCAATCTCAACCAATTACAGAATTTAGAAACCCCACTGATCTTGGTTTATGTACTTATGAAGAGCTCGAAGCACTAGTTGAAAAAGGTCAGAGAAAAGCAGAACGCGAGAGAAAAGCAAAAGAAAAGGCAGAAAAATTACAGTCTACTACTGCTTAGTGAAGAATAAATAAACATCTCCTAATCTTATACCAAATTTTTTCATAGTAGCTTTGTTGAATACATTTTTTTCATCTTGCATAATCATCCAATCATCAAATTTAACATTCATTATTCCATCACCATACTTGAGTTTTAATGTGTAATGCCAATTTAAAGCATTACCTGAACTTTCACCTAAAGCTACACCTATAATATCATCAGAAATTCCTTCGTAAGTATTTTCACCAGTTTTTTTTATTTCCCATCTTCTGAATTCTTCCTCTCCATCATCATAAAGGAAAGTCTCATTGAGAATAAAATTATCTTCCTGTTGAATACCTTCCATTTCAACAGTAAATTGTCGCCTTACCTTTCCAAGTCTATCAATAAAAAGACCACTTGCTGTTGTTTTTCCTAAAAAATACTCTTCTATTTTGAATATTGGTTTTTTGTTGGCAAAGTCTTCAAGTTTCATGTTATTGCACCCACTGACAAATATTAATAAAATACTCGCTATTAATACATTTCTCATACACACAATCAATACGCTCATTAATGAAAGTAGATCTTTAACAGATTTAATTTACTTATTGATAAAATCTATTTGATATACATCAATAGTTTTTGCCTTAAAACCTCCTGAGCAATATGATAAGTAAAAATTCCACATTCTTTTAAAATCTTCAGAGTAACCTAAACTTTTAATTATATCCCATTTATTGTTAAAATTTTTTCTCCACATCTCAAGTGTTTGATAATAACTATCGGCCATTTGATTTTTAATTTGGAAGTCGAATTTTTTTTGGTTAGCTATTTTTTCTAAAGCTTTTACTGATGGTAACATTCCACCGGGAAAAATATATTTTTGAATAAAATCAATTTTTCGAGTATACCTTTCAAAGAAATCTTCAAAGATTACAATAGTTTGCATTGAAAAGACTCCCGATGGTTTTAACAAGTCTTTGATTTTTTCAAAATAAGTTTGCCAATATTGTATTCCAACAGCCTCAAACATTTCAATAGAGTAGATTCTAGAATATTCTCCTTGATGTTCTCTGTAATCTTTATATATGACATTTAGCTTATTTTCTAAATGATGTTCTCTAATTTTTGTTTTTACAAATTCGTATTGCTCTTTTGAGATAGTTAAAGTATCGATTTTGATATCAGGGAATTTTGAAATTAAATAAAAAGCAAAACTTCCCCATCCAGACCCAATTTCTAAAACATGATCACCTGGTCTAGGCTCATTACCCTCAATAAGGCTTTCAAATTTATTTTTTTGTGCCTCAGATAACGTTTCCAAGCCTGTTTTAAAAAAACCTGAGGAATAAGTTAAAGTATCATCCAACCACTCCAAATAGAAGTCATTACCAAGATCATAGTGAGCATGAATATTTTTTTTACTCTGAAATAATGAGTTTTTAGTTTTATTCATATATTTTTTTGATAAAAATCTGTAAAACTTAGATCCACTCATTTCGTTACCAAAAGCTCTTTCATTTAGTGCACCAAATTCTAAGAATTTACTTAAATCGTCTGCTTCAAATTTCTTTTTTATATAAGCTTCACCAAGCCCAACTGAACCACGAAAATACAAATCCCATATCATAGAAATACGACTAATTGTTAAATGCACTGAAGGACCCTTTAATTCACCGTAAAACTCATAAGATTTACCTTTAACATTTAAAGTCAAAGATCCATATCTGATTTTAGAACAAACTTTTTTTATATATCTATCAATAAACAAGATTTTACCTAATTGTAACTAATCTAAGTATAGATTATCTTTTATTCTATTGGAATATTTAAAGAATTTACTTTTTTTTAATAAAAGCTTGATTGCCTGATAGTGAATAAGAGTGATTGTTTTTACACTCCCAAAAATATTTAAAAATAAAAACAAAATAAAATTATAGAAAGTTATTTCTTTTAAATTTAAATCTATAGAGGCATAAAATATTTGCTCCTTTTTAAGGTTAAATTGATTAATATTACAAAAAAAATGGTTTTTTCTTTTATTTCTTGAAGAAATCTTATAAGTGCAATCCATTTCAATAAATGGTGACACATACATATTTTTTTTAAACTCTTTATCTTTAAATTTATTCAAAGTTAAATAATGAACTTGGTCTCCAAATGTATTTTTCACTTCATATATGATCGACTTAACTTTATTTTTACTATCAAGATATAAATAAAAGCTAATAGGGTTGAAAGAATAACCAACAATTGATGGGATACATATAAATTGAATACTATTAAAAACAATATTGTGTTTTTCAGCAACATTTTTTGCAAAATCATATAAACTCTTTTTTTTATTTCTAAATCCGTGCTGTTTATAAAAAATTGAAAAAAAGTTAAATCTATTTAAAGATATAAATGGATGGATGTTTTTTGTGTTACTTAGATTTATACTTAAGTAAGGTGCATTGTATTGAAAAAAATTATCAGTATCCCTTGTTCTTTTATGAATTATTTTACCTATTCCAAAACAATGAGAAGAAATTAATTCCATTGCACTCTTGATGTATTCGCATTTTTAAACTCCTTTAAATCTATATTTAACCTTTTACAAACTTTTATAGCAGATTGAATACCGTCTTCATGAAAACCATAGCCAAGATAACTTCCAACATAATAAGAATTCTCATAGCCTTGAATTTGTGAAATATTTTTTTGAGCATTTAGAGTTTTAGGTGAGAATATTGGATGTTCGTAAATTGTTTGATAGTGATTCTTATTTTGATCCTGATTAAGAGAGACAAAGAAATTGTCATTAGTTTCTAGTGGTTGCAATTTATTCATCCAATAACTTAAAGTACATTTATTATTTAAATTAGTGTGAAAATTCCAACTTGACCAAGCTTTTAAATGACTTGGCATAAGAGAGTTATTTTGATGCAATTGAGCTAAATTTTTTTGAAAATCAAATTCATTTAAAACCTCATGCTCTTTCTGATGTATTTTATCTAAAAGAGGAAAAAAATGGTTTGGAGGACATGCAAATATTATAATGTCAAAAACAGATTTTTTTCCTTCAAAGAAAATTTCAATCTTGTCATTTCTTGAAATTTTTTGAATTCTACATGACTTTTTGATTTTAAATTTTGCAGATTTAATTAGTAAATTGATATATTGTTTAGAACCATTTCTTATTGTTTTCCATTGTGGTCTATCCGTGAAATTAAACAATTTGTGATTTTGAAAAAAATTAATAATACTTTTTAATGGCTGATTAAGAGAGTCTTGATCGGGAGTTGACCAAATACTTGAAATTAAAGGAACAAGATGGAAATTAATAAATTCATCAGAGTAATTTTTTGTTTTAAGAAAATCTCTAATTGAAATATCTGATGTAATATTTTTTTTTTGATAAACTTTATAAAAAATAATGATGTCTTTTAACATTTTATAGAATTTAAAATTAAAAAAATTTTTACGATCTGCAAATAATGCACTTAAACTTCCTCCTCCGTACTCGAATTTATTTTCCTCATTAAGAAAACTAAAGGACATATTGCTATTAACAGTTTCGACTTTGAGAAGATCAAAAAATTTTGTTAAATTTGGGTATGTCAGTTCATTGTAGACAATAAAACCTGTATCTATTGGTATAGTATTTCCGTTACTATCTTTGACTTCTCTTGTATTTGCATGCCCACCTAAATAATCATTTTTCTCAAATAGTGTTACATCAAAATATTCTTGTGAAAAATATGCTGTTGATAATCCCGCTATACCAGATCCAATTATAGCTACGCTTTTTTTCAAATTATGATTTCGTTTGTTGATAAGCATCGAGTGCTCTGTTGCGAGACTCTTTCAAATCAACGATTGGATTAACATATTTTTTTTCTTTGACTAAACTATCTAATAATTTTTTATCTAAATATGGCTCAAATACCGTTTTTGATGAATTAAATATTTTTAATTGTGGAATATACTTCAAGATAAATTGAGCTTGTGGATCGAACTTTTCTGACTGAAGCACAGGATTAAATACACGAAAATATGGGGAAGCATCTGCGCCACAGCCTGCTATCCACTGCCATCCAGCTGCATTGCTAGCTTCATCATAATCTAATAAACTTTTTTGAAAATACCGCTCACCTAATGTCCAGTTTAATAATAAATTTTTCACAAGAAAACTTCCAACAACCATTCTAAGCCTATTATGCATCCATCCCTCCTCATAAATTTGACTCATTGCAGCGTCTACAAGAGGTATGCCTGTTTTACCCTCAGTCCATAGAGTAAAATCTTTTTTACTACTTCTCCATGGGAATTTTTTAAATTTAGGGTTAATCGGTTTAGTTGATAGATCTTCAGAATAATACAGCAATGAATAAGAAAATTCTCGCCAGCCAATTTCTGATAAATAAGTATTTACAGCATTATTAGATTTTTTTGAATTTTGGATTTTTTCAATTATTATCCGCGGGGATATCTCTCCAAATCTTAAGTGAGGTGATATTCTTGATGTTTGATCAAAATCAGGCCTATTTCTATTTAATTCATATTTATCTATATGAGAAGAAATGTAATTCTCAATTTTTTTCAAAGCTGCATCCTCTCCTGGACTCCAATAATTATTAAACTTCTCATACCAACTTCTATTAGATAAAAAATTGATTTTAGTTTTTTCATTGTGTTTAAATGATTTGATTGTTGTATTTTTTTGGTAAGAAAATTTCTTGTTCAGATAAACTTTAAAAGCAGTTTTCCAATAAGGAGTAAAAACTTTAAAGAACTGACCAGAATTATTTTGTACTTCCCAAGGCTCATTGAGTAAGTGTGAATTAAAAGTTTCAACATGAATATTTTTATTTTTAAAAAAACTCTTTATCTCAGTGTCTCTTTTAATAGATTGGTCTGAATAGAGCCTATTCCAAATTAATGATGAAATTTTGTATTTTTCAATTAGGTGTAAGAGATTTTTTTTCGCTTCACCATCAGTTATTATAAGCTTTACATTAAATTTTTGTTCTAAATTCTTGGAATGCAATTGAAGAGTTTTATTTAACCACCATTGACCAGCATCTCCAGTAGCTTTCTTTTCAATGTCATCATAAATATAAACAAGTAATGCTGGGGATTTTTGTTTCGATATAAATTCTAGACAAGGATTATCACTAATCCTAAAGTCTCTTCTCAGCCAATATAAAGTTCTATTTTCGATGATAAAATAATAACAAAATTATTTACTATGAGGAGGCATTTTCTTTTCTACAAACCAAACATGCTGTTTCAAAACAGGGTCATACTTTCTCTGGCGAAGTTTGTCAGAAACTTTCAATCCTTTAGTGGGTTTACGTACAATGTATTTTGTGCCAGTTTCAGGTTTTTCTTCAGGTATTAACTGTTTAAGTTGGTATGTAGACTTTTTAGCCATTGGCGTAAACTAAACTAATTTTAAATTTGGTCAACATTGATATTTAATGAAATTAAAGAACTTTTTTCCAATGTTCTCGCTTATCTTTGAGAGAACGTCTCTTTTTTTCTGTCATATTATCAAAACAGATGGAACATGAATATCCTTCTTCATATTTTGGAGATTTTCTCTCTCTTGGAGTTAAAGGCATGTTACACCCGTAACAAAGCTTACTCGTACCTTGAGAAAGTTGCTTGTTCAAAGATACTCTGTAGTCAAAAACAAAGCATTCACCCTTCCATAAGTCAGCAGATGTGGTTTCAAAATATTTTAATATTCCTCCTTTAAGTTGATATGTCTCAATACCATATTTTTCCATTAAAGGTCCTGCTTTTTCACATCTAATACCACCTGTACAATAAATACCAACTTTTTTATTCTGAAGTTTTTCTTTGTTATTCTTTATATAGTTTTTGAAATCTTTAAATGTTTCAATTTTAGGGTTGATAGCATTTTTATAATGACCAATTTTAAATTCATAATCATTTCTTGTATCAAGAATTTCTACATTTTTATCATTGGCAAATTTATCCCAATCACTTGGTTCAATAAACTTAGATTTTTTAATGTCTGAAATTTTTAATCCAAAATCAGATGTAACTATTTCCTTTTTAAGTTTAATTTTAAACTCGTTAAAAATTCTTTGGCCATTAAAGTCTGATATTTTTATATTTTCTTTAGTGACTCCTAAAGACATTAAATAATCGATAATTTTTTTTTCTAATTTTGAAGAGACTGCTATTGTACCATTTAAACCTTCCTCACTAACAATAATCGAACCTTTTATTTGTTTTAAAAGAAAGTATAAATTTAACCTCTCTTTTAATAATCTGGGATTGGATACGTTAAAGAAACTGTAAAACGCAATGACTCTCATTAGTATGTTTTATAACAAATGTATAGATTGATCAAATGAGGCGTTTAAATTACTTTGATTTTATTAGTAAATTGATTTTCAAATTTAACTAACTGAGGCATAAATTTAAACCAAGCATCTTTCAAAGCTTCTACAAATTTTTCGGTAGACTCTGGGTCATGACATGGAGTAGGAGTTATTCTTATCCTCTCAGTTCCTTTTGGGACTGTTGGATAATTAATAGGCTGAACATAAACCTGGTGCTCATTTAAAAGAAAATCGCTAATCTCTTTACACAATTTGCTATCTCCAATTAATACAGGGATTATATGTGAACCTGAGTCTAAAAAAGGAATACCTGCAGTTCGTAGTTCTTTTTTAACAAAATCAACATTCTCAAAGAATGAAGATCGAATTTCATCGTTTTTCTTTACTTGTCTAATGCTCTCTAAACTTCCAGCAGCTACTGCTGGGCACATGGATGTTGTGAAAATAAATCCTTTTGAAAAACTTCTAACAAAATCAATTATTGTCTCAGTCGAGGCTATGTAACCACCAGCTAGACCAAATGCTTTTGCCAATGTTCCATTGATAATATCAATATGCTCAGATAATCCTTTTTGATCTGCTACACCTGCTGCATTAGGACCGTATAAACCTACAGCATGAACTTCATCTAAGTATATTAATGCTCCATTATCCTGAGCGACCTGAATAATGTCTTCTAGTGGTGCAAAATCAGCTTCCATTGAATAGACAGACTCCAAGACGATAATTTTTGGTCGAGAAAAATCTACTCCCTTTAGAATGTCCTTTAAGTGTTTTACATCGTTATGACGATAAATAGCTTTTTCTTTTTTACTTGTACGAATGCCTTCTATAAGTGATGCGTGATTTAGTTCATCACTTAAAACTAAACAATTATCAAAAGCAGATATAATAGACTTTAGTGCAGATTCATTAGCACTATATCCAGAATTAAATGCTAGAGCTCTTTCTTTTTTATGTAAGAGTGCGATTTCTTTTTCGAGTTGAATATGGAAATTAGTGGTGCCTGATATATTCCTTGTTCCTCCGCTTCCCGCTCCTAACTTTTCAGCAGCAGATTGCATTGCGGAAATAACTTCTTTGTTCTGGCTCATGCCTAAGTAATCATTTGAACACCAGACATCAATCTCTTCGGTTTTACCATTGCTATGTCTTGTAGCTTTGGGATACTGTCCGGCTTTTCTTTCTATGTTATTGAATACTCTGTAGTGGCCTTCATCCTTAATTTTATCAATTTCTGATTGAAGGGTGCTTAAATAATTAGATTTCCAATTGTGATTTTTCACAAATAATAATTTATTTTTTACCAATCTAAAAGATACTGCAATAAAGACGCATAAAGCCTCTAATTAGGGGCTTTTTGTCCTATTTATCCTAGGAATTACTTCTTTGCCAATCAGTTCAATAGATTTTATTAAATTTTCATGGGTAATATCAGCAATATCCATTTGAAATTGGAATCTATCAATACCTCCAAGGGCTTGACTATGTCTGATAATCTTTTCAGAGACCTGATCTGGATCTCCTAAAACTATAGCGCCTAATGGACCAATTTGATTGTCAAATTGGTCTCTCGTTACTGGGCCCCAACCTCTTTCTTGTCCAATTTTTGTAAACATTTTATGATAACCCTCATAATACAAATCTATTGCTTCACCCATACTATTTGCGACATATCCTAATGAATGAAGCCCTACTGAGAGTTTTTCTGGGGGATGTCCTGCTTCTTTACCTGCCTGTCTATAAATATCTACCAATGGCTTAAAGCGATGAGTATTACCTCCTATTATGGCAATCATTAAAGGTAAGCCCATTGAGCCTGCTCTAGCAAAAGATTGAGGTGTGCCACCAACGCCTAACCAAATTGGGACAGGGTTTTGAATGGGCCTTGGATAAATAGGTAAATTATTTATAGAGGGTCTAAATTTACCTGACCAACTAACAAATTCATTTTCTCTAATTTTTAAAAGTAAACCGAGCTTTTCAATAAATAATTCATCATAATCTTTGAAATCCAAACCAAACAATGGAAAGGCTTCAGAAAATGAACCTCTTCCAGCTACCATTTCTGCTCTGCCTCCGGATATCAGATCAAGAGTAGACAAGTTTTGAAATACGCGAACAGGATCTGCAGCACTTAAAACAGTTACAGCACTTATTAACTTAATATTTTTTGTTTGTGCTGCAGCTGCAGATAATATCATAAATGGTGCTGAGTCTAAAAATTCTTTTCTATGATGCTCTCCTATCCCAAATGAATTTAATCCAACTTCATCAGCAAAAATAATTCTATCAATAACATTATTAATGGCTTTAACACTATCTGAGCCCTCTCTTTTATCTGCAAAACTGTCTATACCGATTTCCATGGTGTTCTTCTAAAATTTTTCGGTGTTTGTTCTAATTTCAATTTCCCATGACCAAGCTTTTTTATCCTGTAAATAAAAATTTAGGTATTGTTTTGCAATTTCATCAGGGTGTATCATTTGATAATTTCCAACTGGTTCTTTTCCAATTCCTCCATCTATAACGAAATGACCTATATGAATATTTTGTGGGTGCAGCTCTCTTGCCAAAGATTGTGCTAAGCCTCTCAAACCAAACTTTCCCATAGCAAAGGACGCAGATTTAGCAAAACCCTTTATACTTGCAGATGATCCAGTGAAAAAAATATTACCTTTTCCTATTTTTAACATTCTTTTTACTGATTCATGCGCTACTAGAAAAGCCCCATAACTATTTACTTTTATTGATCGAAGCATTTCATCAGGATCGTATTCAATAAAAGGTTTTACAATTCTAAGAGATGGATTATAGATAACAATTTCTGGAGTACCTATAATTGAGTCAGTCTGCAAAAATAAATTTTGAACACTTTTATTTTCCGTTGAGTCACACTTAAAAACTAAAGCTTCAATCTCTTTTTTTAAACTGTCAAGTTTGTCTATGTTTCTGGCAGCAAGTACGATTTTCATCCCCTTTGAACTAAATGCTCTAGCCAAAGAAGCACTTAAACCTGATCCTGCTCCGACAATTAAAACTGCTTTTTGTGTCATAATTTCAAACGTTATATATAGCTATAACATATTTTGAAATAAGTACATATTGACCAATAAGTCTCGGTTAAATTGTATTAGCGTTGATTATTTGTTATTTCTTAATGTCATCAATAGTTATGAAAAAGATTGTTTTATTATCAAGAAAAAGTTTTCTCGCTAAAATTCAGACACACATTGCAGAAATAGAAATTAATAAAATACAAAAAAATATAATTGATACCCATTACTCATCAAGTGTTGGTGACACAGATATGTCAGCTAAAGCTTGGGAACAACATGGATTTGGAATATTTACAAATTCACTCTCAAAAAAATTAATATTAAAAGATGCAGATGTGGTAATTCATTCATTCAAAGATCTTCCTGTTAAAAATCTTAATAAGACCTCTTTTATTTGTCTAAAAAGAGATGATCCAAGAGATGTTATTCTTATTAAAAAGACTTCATTAAATAAAAAAAAATTAGTTATAGGGACATCCTCTCCTAGAAGAAAATATTATTTAAAAAAATTAAGAGAGTTTTTACCCTTTGAGGAATTGAAGCCATTCGACATTAGAGGAAACGTACCATCTAGGCTGGAAAAAATATTAAATTCCTCAAAAGAGGACGGGGTGTTTATGGCTAAAGCTGCTATAGATAGAATTTTTAAATATGGAGAAAAAATTAATAAAAAAGATTATAGAAATTTTAAATTGAAATTTAAAAAGTTTGAGAAAATAATTTTACCAATTTCTGAATTTCCTAGTGCAGCAGCACAAGGATGTATTGCTTTGGAATACAGGAGAGATGATCGAAAAACAGAAAAAATATTGAAAAAAATTAATCATTTACCTTCTTTAAAAGATTGTCAAAGAGAGAGAAAATATTTATACAAATGGGGAGGTGGTTGCAATTTAGATGTAGGTGTAACTATTGAAAATATTCTAAATGAAAAAATCTTATTTGCACAAGGAAAAGATAATCAAACAAAAAAATATTTTAAAGAAAAAAAATATCTAAATAATAAAAGAGTTAAAAAAGTTAAAAATATATTTCCTTCAAACTTATCAAAATATCAAATGTTTCAGAGAAATTTGCATGAATTTAATAAAGCAGTAAAAAATAAAAATGTTTTGGCCACAAGATCAGAATTTAAAGAGTTTAAATCTTTGAAAAGTGTATCAAATCTTATAACTTCCGGCGTTAGTTCTTGGAAAAAAATAAGTAAAATGGGCATTCTTGTAAATTCTTCTCTCGATAGTTTTGGTGAAAATTATCGAGAAACTGAAAATTTTTATAAAGATAATCAAAAACCTACTTATAAACTTACATATGAGGGAAATACGCTAAATAAAAAATTCCCTGTTATATCACACTATAGTTTAGTCCCTTTGATTAATGGCAATACGATTGATAATTTGTTTATAGCGGAGAGTTTTTATTGGATGAGCTTCTCTGCATTTAAATTAGCTATACAACTAAGACCAGAAATACTAAATAAGCGTAATTCGTGTGGACCTGGACAAACGTATCTTCAAATTTCTAAATTTATTCCTAAAAATCAATTAAATGTATATCTTACTTATGATGATTTTAAAAATTTTGAACTAAAATGATTAAAAACTATTTCCCTATTGATCAGTCAAAATCTCTTAAAAAGAAAATTTTAATTCAACCTTTATTTGTGGATCAAAAAGTAAAAAGTTCAAAGGAAATCAAAGGATTAGGTGATAATAAGAGTTGGTCATCTTCATCTATAATTAAGGCAATTGAAATGGATTTAAAAAAAGGTATTAATAATTTTCTACTTTTTATCGTTCCAAATAAAAAACAAAAACATCCAGAGGATTTTAGCTTTCACTATGAAGTTATAAGAAAAATTAAAAATTATTTTGGAAAAGATGTAGTTTTACTTATAGATACATGCTTATGCTCAATAACTGTTGATGGGCATTGTGGAGTTACTCATAAAAAATCAATTGATCTTAATAAGACACACTATTCTTTAGGTTTAGCGGCAAATACATATCTTGAGGCGGGAGCTGATATAATTGCACCAAGTGACATGATGAAAAATACGACTAAATATTTGAGAAAAATATTTGTTCAAAATGGTTTTTCAAACTCTCAAATCATGAGTTATTCAACAAAATTTAAAAGTCACTTCTACGGCCCTTTTAGAGATGTTGCAAAATCATCACCACAGGGATTTGATCGATCATCATATCAATTACCTGTTGAGGACAAAGTAAAGGCGATTAAAAGCTCAATTAGTAATGCAGCTCAAGGTGCAAATTATTTAATGGTTAAGCCTGGAATGACTTCAATAGATTTAATAATAGATATAAAAAAGGAGACACTGCTTCCCACAGGTGCGTACCAAGTAAGCGGTGAATATGCTAGTTTACAAATGCTCAGCAAAGCTAAATTTGGCAATTATGTTGATTTGCTCTTAGAGTCTTTAACGGTACTCAAAAGAGCTGAAGCAGATTTTATTATTACTTATGGAGCTAGAGATATTGCGAAATACCTATAACAAAAATTTTTTTAATGCCTTAAATAAAATTGAACAAAAAATTCCTCCAATTTGGTTTATGAGACAGGCTGGTCGATATCATCAGCATTACAGAAAATTAAAAGAAAAATATTCTTTTGAACAATTATGTAAAGAGCCTGAGCTTGCTTGTAAGGTAACTCTTGGACCTATTGTTGAATTCGATTTTGATGCCGCAATATTGTTTAGTGATATTCTTTTTCCTTTAGATTATTTAGGTATGAGTTTGAAGTTTAATCCTGGACCAATATTTGAAAAAAATTTAAGTTCAAAAATGATATCCGAATTTAATATTGATGAATTTGAAAGTTTTATAGATTTTCAGAATATATCTCTAAAACATATTAGAAATGAACTTTCAAATGATAAATCCTTAATTGGATTTACTGGTGGACCTGTAACCTTATACCATTTTGCAACGAGGAATAATCCTGTATCACAGACACTATTTCAACAAACCCTACCCGTTTTAGAAATTTTAATACAAAAAAATATAAAAATTCAGTTACAAAATGACATTGATTTGTTAATGATATTTGATACTGAGGCTAATAAACTAAATGATAAAGATTTTGATGAATTTGTTATTCCTTTTTTAGTTAAAATTTCAAATAGTTATCCAAATAAAATTGGATATTTCACTAAAGAAATTTCTCAAACTAAATTTAATAAATTACAAAATTTAAAAAATTTAAAACTTACAGTTTTAGGAACTAATTTGGAGGTTTTCACTGAATTACCGAAGACACATTTATCTTTACAGGGGAATTTTTCAAATAATTTGTTAGCTATGGAGGACACTAAATCCTTTTCTGATTATATTGATAAATATATTGAGAAATGCTTACAGAGTGAGTCATCTCATAGATCTGGGTGGATTGCTAGCCTCGATCACGGTGTAAAAAAAACTACTCCTGAGGCTAATGTTCATTTATTCATAGAAAAGATAAGAACTAAGTTATTATAAAAATCGTAATGTTTTTCAATGGCTTCATTTAAAGGTAATAAACTCTACGTTCATGGCTCTGGTCTTAAGACAGGTATTTTAATCACAAATTTAGGAACACCAGATGAACCAACTAAGTCGTCTTTAAAGACTTATCTAAAACAATTTCTATCAGATGAACGTGTCATAGAAACACCAAAAGCTATTTGGTGGCCTATTCTTAATGGAATAGTTTTAAATACTCGACCAGCGAAGTCAGCTAAAAATTACAAATCTGTTTGGACAGAGGAAGGTTCACCTCTTCTATTCCACACAAAAAACCAATTATCGAAAATAAAAGAATTTATTAATAAGAAATATCAAAATATCGTATTTGATATTGGAATGCGTTATGGGAATCCTAGCATCTCTAAGGGTTTAAATAATCTTAGAAATCAAAATTGTGATCGTATTATTATTTTACCTTTATACCCTCAATATTGTGCGGCTACAACTGGCTCAACGTTTGATGCTGTTGCAGAAGAATTAAAAAGTTGGCGTTGGGTACCATCTCTTCGTTTTATTGGAGGATATTACGAAAATGAACTTTATATTAAAGCTTTAAAAAATAGCATTGAAGAATTTTGGACTAAAAATTCAAAACCAAAAAAAATCATATTTAGCTATCATGGTGTTCCAAAAAAATATTTAGATAAAGGGGATCCGTATCATTGTTTTTGCAGAAAAACTACTAGACTGGTGGCAGAGACCATGGGTTTACCAGAGGAAAGTTATATGACCACATTTCAATCTAGATTTGGACCAGCAGAATGGCTTCAACCATACACAGATAAAACTATAGAGAGCTTAGCAAAAAATGGTACAGACCATATTCATGTTATAAGTCCTGCTTTTTCCTCAGATTGTCTCGAAACAATAGAAGAACTTAACGAGGAAAATAGAGAAATATTCATGGAAAATGGTGGAAAGGAATTTGGATATATTCCTTGTCTAAATGATCGAGAAGATCATATACTCCTACTCACTTCGTTGATAGAAAACGAACTACATGGGTGGGTATGAGTGATCAAATAAAAAATCAACAAACTAAAGCAGAAAAGTGGTTTCGAGAACTTCGAAATCAAATGGTTGGATCAATACAAAAGCTTGATGGGTCTGAATTTATAGAAAAAGAGTGGCAAAGACCTGGTGGTGGTGGAGGTTTGATGTCCTTACTAAAAGGAGAAATATTTGAAAAAGTAGGAGTAAATATTTCAACAGTGCATGGTAACTTTAGTGAAGAATTTAAAAAATCAATGCCGGGAACCGAAGAGGATCCAAGCTTTTGGGCCAGTGGTATTTCAGTCGTAGCTCACATGAAAAACCCGAAAATTGCTGCAGCTCATTTTAACACTAGGTACATAACCACGAAAGGAAAACAATGGTTTGGTGGTGGTTGTGATTTAACCCCTGCAATACCTGAAAAATTAGAAACAGATAATTTTCATCAAGGTCTCCAACGAACATGTGATCAACATAATTCAACTTATTATGAAAAATTTAAAAAACAATGTGATGAATACTTTTATTTAGAGCATCGAAAAGAAAGTAGAGGTATAGGAGGAATTTTTTTTGATTATATCAATACAGACTTTGATAAGGATTTATCATTCATAAAAGATGTTGGGCAATTCTTTGTTAATTTTGTAATTGAAAACTCAAAAAGAAAAAAGAATTTTAACTTTAATCAAGATGACTTAGATGCTCTCTCAAAAAAAAGATCTCGTTACGTAGAATTTAATTTACTTTATGATAGAGGGACATTATTTGGATTAAAAACCGGTGGTAATATTGATGCTATATTAATGTCAATGCCTCCAGAGGCTAAATGGTAACAAAATGTATGAGTTATTAAAAATTTTACATATCATATCTTTTGTATCATGGTTTGCTGGGTTATTTTATTTACCAAGACTTTTTGTTTATCATGTAGAAAACATAACCAATCCTGAAATGAATAGTGTATTTCAAAAAATGGAATATAAATTGCTTAAAATTATAATGAACCCAGCAATGATATTGACTTGGGTATTTGGTTTAGCACTTATCCATTATGTAGGTTTTGAATTATGGCTTTTTTTGAAAATTATATTAGTTCTTATTCTATCTGCATTTCATATGTATTTAAGTAAAATTAGAAAAAGTCTAGAGAGTAATTTTAGAGACTATACCTCAAAATATCTAAGAATAATCAATGAAGTGCCTACTGTTCTTTTAATTTTAATTGTATTGCTTGTAGTTGTAAGACCTTTTTAATTTTATGGATCTTACCCAAGGGGATATAAAAAAACAATTAATCGGTATGGCTGTTCCAGCAGGAACAGGTCTTTTGTTTTATACATTATACAATGTAGTAGATACTTTTTATGCGGGTCTCATAAGCACAGAGGCTATTGCAGGCTTGTCAATATCTTACCCCTTGTATTTTATTTTATTAGCCTTCGCTGTAGGTTTTGGACAAGGTACCACAGCTCTTGTTTCGATAGCTATAGGCAAAAAAAAATTTAATGAGGCAATTAAGATACATACTCAAGCTTTAATTATCACTTTATTGGTTTCAATAGCCATAGGGCTAACAACGTTTCTATTATCTCGACCTGTATTTTTATATTTTGGGGCAGAAGGTATTTTTCTTAACAATGGTCTAAGATACATAAAAATACTCTCAATTGGTGCTCCAATTTTTATTGTTTCTTTTGTTGTTAATTCTCTTTTATATGCACAAGGAGATACAAAAAAAAATAGAAATGCATTAATCATAAGCTTTTTTATTAATTTAATATTTAGTCCTTTCTTATCTTTAGGTTATGGTCCTTTTCCTGCATTGGGAACTCTCGGCATAGCTCTTGCAACAGTCATATCTCAATTATTTCATTTTTTCTTTTTAAGCTATTATGCTATTCACAGTCCTTTGTTTAAGTATTTTAATTACAATTATATTTGGTTAGAATCTAAATTCGTATTAAGAATTCTAAGACAATCTATACCCTCTAGTATGAATATGTTCATGATTGCAGTTGGTTTCTTCATAATGCAAAAGTTTGTTACAAGTTATGGTGCCTCAGCTAGTGCAGCTTATGGTATAGCTTTAAGAATTGAGCAAATTATTTTATTACCTGCTATAGGATTTAGTAGTGCTTTATTAAGTATGGTAGGACAAAATTTTGGTTCGAAGAATTTTGATAGAATTTATGAAGCTTTTTTAATTTCATTAAGGTTATCTATGACAATGATGATTTTTGGAGCATTAGTGCTCATATTTGCGGGTGAAAGGATAGCTAGTTTTTTTTCAAGAGACAGTGAAGTAATAATTATTGCTGGTAGTTACTTGTTTATGGTAGCTTTTTTGGCTTTTATATATCAAGTTATTGATAGGTGTGACTCTGTACTTTCTGGTTTAAAAAAACCTTCTGTAAATGTGTTCTACACTTTTATTAGATTGGTATTTCTTCCCCCCTTTGTAATTTATTTATTTTCTGAGACTCTTGAAAAAGGCCTAATTGGTATTTGGTGGGCTATATTTTTTACAAATTTACTAGGCTCAGTGTTTGTTTTTTTTCATATGAAATATTTATATAAAAAAGAATCCAGTATCTTAGTAAATTAACTAAAATCTTTCAGGTCTTCCAAATGCTTACTAAGAGCTTTTGTAGATAATTGTATCTCATAAATAAACAACACTATAGCTATTGAAAATATCAATATCCCTAAACCAAAAAAATTTAAGGCTAAGTCATAAATCTTGATATAGCTAAAAAAAATAGATATTAAATTCAGCAAAAAGCTGATCCCAGAGAGGGTTTGAACTGACCTTACTAATGTTAAACGGGTTGTAAGTACTTTAATTTGATCTAAGTGATGTTGAACCACATTGCTAGTTGGTCTATTTGTAATTATTGTATCATGGATCTTTCTGATTAATGAAGCAAGAGAAGTATATCTATTACCAAACGATATCATCATTAAAGGTATAGCTGGAAACAAAAGTGCAGGATAAAGTGTTGTGAAGCTTGGCATACTATTAATGGAGCAGTTTGTTATAACTAGGAGGGAATAACTAAGTATCTATGTCAACACGGAGTTAATCGAAACTTTTAAAAACTGCTCCTAATAAATTTATACATATAATATTTTAAAAAACTCGTGTTATGATTGCATAACAACTATGCAACTTACAGACAGCTGATGAAATAATTTAAAAATAAAAAATTAATAATCAAATTATTTCCAAGAAAATAATAGATAAGGTAAGTATAAGCAAATAAAGAATTATTATTATATTAACTAATTTCCAAACTTGCTTGTTCAAAAAATATAATCTTAGTGATTGAGCACCATAGCCTAAAAAATAAAAAAAAATCAATGACGCTAGACTTGCACCTAATCCAAATAAAATCTTGTCAGAAATAGTTAGGAAATTTTTTGATAAATTTCCTAAAATAAAAACAGTATCTGAGTAAACGTGTGGGTTTAAAAAAGTAAAGGCAAGTGTCTGGAGGGCTATTTTTAACTTTGACGATTGTGTATGTGTTTGTGAAAATACAATATCATGTTTAAATGTTTTTATTTTTGACCATATAAAATTTAAGAGAAAGAGGACAAGCCCTATAGATAATAGTAAATTGATCAGATCGTTGATGAAATTTTTAATAAAGTGAAATATGAAAATTCCAAAAAAAATCAATAAGAAATCACCAACTATACATATTGAAGTTACTAAAAAAATATTATTTTTTTTTATACCTTGCTCTATAACAAATAAATTTTGTGCACCTATAGCAAGTATTAAACTTAAACCTGTTGAAAAACCAAAAATAAACTCGTTCATGACAATTTTGCACAGTTTATATACTTTACACCTAAAATCTATTTAGTAAGTTTGTGTTATGAAAGTTTTTGTTGGTGGAGTATTTTTTGCTTTAATATTTATTTTTGTTGTAACTGATGGTTTTGTAAAAATTAGTCTACCTCTGTAAACCTTCTTCTTTTACCACTACTCCACTCATCACTAAATTTTAAAGTCCCTAAGTGTAACGGTATTTTTTCTTTAACAATTAAATTATTTTCCGAAAATTCAAAAAAAGATTTATGAAGATAGCGAAACTCAAGCAAATGATTCATAATTCCAAAGTTTATATCTTTAATCACATTAGGATCTACATTCTGGTTTGAAATAAAAACATAATCATTATCTGCGGGAAAATTTAAAATTGAACGAAGCGATAAATTAGAGGGACGATTGAGTAAATCTGATTTTTTAATAATTGCATATTGAAATTGATTTTGTTCAATTTTTTTAATTATTTCATCAACGCTATCATCGAGGCGTGTATTGCATTCTAACGTGTTAGAACCACCATAACTATGAGATATTTCAAGTTCCCTGTCCAATACTTTGCAAATACTTTTAGCTAGAATATATTCTGTTCCCAATGTAGAACGAACCATGATTGTTAAAGAAATATCTTGAGAAAGGGCAAACAATAAATTCGTTTTAAGAAATAATATTACAATAAGAGAAAATATTACTTTTAAATACATAGATTACTTTTAACATAAAACATTCTAAATTGTTAAATAGAATTAAATGCCAAATTTTTCAACTATTGCATTAATAGCTTGTTTTGCATACGCCATTGAAAGTATTTTTGGTTTTGGTGGTACGATAATCTTTCTGGGAATTAGTGGATTTTTCTTTGACTTTAATTCTTTGTTAAAGCTTGCAATGATTGTTGGGCTATCCTCCGGTTTAGCTGTTTTAATTCAATCATACAAATATGTCTCTTTAAATCATCTGATCAAAATTTTAATTTATACAATTCCTGGTGCACTAATTGGAACATACTTTATCAGTTATATTGCATCGGATATTTTAATAAAAATATTTGCAATAATTTTAATTATTTATGGATGTTTTAACTTATTCTTTCCTGATATCAGGTTTCCTCAACTCTTGAAAAATTTTTTTGTAATTCTAGGTGGATTTATTCAAGGAATTTATACTATTGGAGGACCATTTGTATTAATGGGGTATAAAGATTATTTCTCCTCAAAACAAGAGTTGCGATCAACTATGGCTGGATATTTTTTTATTATAAACTCTTTGAGAGCAATATTTTTTATGTTTTTGGGAGGAAGCTATTTAGAGATAGTGAAAATATACTATCCAATAGCTCTTTTAGTTATGTTAAGTGTTTGGCTGGGTTATTTTATACATAAACAAATACCGGAAATCCTATTTAAAAAACTTATTATTATTGCTATCACTTTGATAGGAGTATTGATTTTATTTACAAAATGATCGACTGGGAACCATATGGACCTATTTACTCTGTAGCTCCTGGAATAAAAAAAATAAAAGACCTTCCAATCATTGAATATGATGAGCATGAAGAAAGATATTTAAGTTTGAAACAAAAATGTAAAGAAAATATTTTTATTGATGATTATTTTACAAAAGAAATTGATATAGCTGTATGCGAGAAGTTAAATTCTATATTAAAAAAAGAATACCCATCTAAAAACTCTAACTTTAATAACTTTGTAGAACTTGGTTATAATCTTCAAGAGGATATAGCCATTTTTCACAGGTGTAACAAACTTATAGCTTTACATGTTTCATTTCCCTCCGTTTGGGTGCCTAAAGAAAAAATTGGTCTTAGTTTTGCTCAAATCCATCAACCTGTACCAGGTATGGAAAATTTTTTAAAAAATGAGGATAAATATGTTCAGATGATGATTGAAGCAACAACTCCTATTATAAGATATGTTTGGGGAGAGCATTATGGTTATTATTTATGTGAGCATGAACCTTTGCAAGAAAGTGTAAAAGTGATGCACACAGAAAGACAGACTTTTATTGGAATTCCAGAGAGTGATATTGGTATTTTCTTAATTCGAAAGAAAGTGATGTTTTATGATGACACATCAAATGATTTTAAGGAATGGTATAAAAAGCAAGTCAGATCTATGACAGAGGATCAAAAAATTTATAAGATAAAAAGAATCTGAGTCGATACTAGCGATCGAAAAAATTAATATATTTGAAGGTAATCAGATTACTGTTCCTGATTTCCCTCAGCTGGAGCATTTGGATCTGTAAGGCGCTCTAATTCGGCTAACTCTTCTGCTTCTCTTTTTGCTTCTCTTTTAGCCTTTTTAGCGGCAAGTTTTTCTTGGCGCTTACGCTCTTTCTCCATAGCTCTTTCACCAGCTTTTGATTTATAGTCAAAGTGAAGTCCCATAAGAAGATTATATCAGAATTTTTTTGATACTAAAGTTTCACTTCATTGAATATTTATTAATTTAGAACTCTTTTTAAAAGATTAATCCAATTTAAATGTGAAATTTTAATCATTAAGTTTTCATTAAAACCCTGTGAAATTAATAGATCGATTAATTTGTGCATACCTAGAACACTATTTAGATCTTTTGGCATCATTGCACCGTCAAAATCTGAGCCAAATCCAACTTTATCATCTCCCAAATAGTCAATAAGGTACTTAAAATGATCAACTATTATTTGTAAATCTGTATCAGAAACCATTTTTCCATCTTTCCTTAAAAAAGCTGGGGCAAAATTAACTCCAACCATCCCTTGAGTTTCTTTGATTGCATCTAATTGCTTATTTGTAAGGTTTCTAGAATGTGGGCAAATCTGATGAGCATTGCTATGCGTGGCTACTAGGGGCGAATTTGAATATTTTGCTATATCCCAAAAGCCTTTTTCATTTAAATGAGAGGTGTCAATTAACATATTTAGTGAATTACAATTTTTTATTAGTTCTATTCCTATTTCGGTTAAACCATCTCCAATATCTGGTGAAGTTGGAAAAGCAAAGGGAACGCCCTCTGCAAAAATAGTAGGCCTTGACCAAACTGGCCCAATTGATCTAAGACCAGCTCGAAATAAAGTTTCGAGATTATAAAAATTTTTATCTATACATTCTGCACCCTCTATATGCATTACTACAGATAATTGGTCATCATGTTTAAACGAGGTTTCCAAATCCTTGCCAGATAAACAAATCTTAACTTTATTTTTTGAGTTTCTTTCAATTTTTGAAAGGATAGACAATTGATTTAAAACAACTGGTAATGCATCGTTTACGTCTACGGGCCTTGGAAGTGGTAATAAATACTCATCTTGCTCCATATCTTTATAGTTGACCAACTTATCAGAGTCAGAGATATCTTGTTCTGGGGTAGGAACATATATGGCGCATAAACCTCCTTTAAAATTAGCTTGGTTCATTCGAGGAAGATCTAAATGTCCTTCTTTATCTCCATCGATAAAATCAAGATAGGAGTCAGGTTTGTTCTTTAAAAATAGTCTAAATAATACATCATTATGACCATCGAAAATTTTATAATCCATGTCATAAATTTATCATTTTTTTTGTTACTTAGACTACATGCAAATTAAAAATATTTAATGAATTTGTTTGAAGTCTCATAAATAGACATCTGCTGTCTATATTTAGCAAAAGTAAAACTTCTTTTTAAAACTATATATATGTAAGAAAGGAAAAAAAATTATGAATAAAATTTTTGGATTTACAGAAAGATCTTTAAAATTCTGGTTATCTTTATTTACTAAAAAAGAAGACAGTATTATAAATTTTTGTAAGGTTGAATATGGCCCTGATTGGCAATGGGCTTACTCCGAGTATCAAAGAAATCAGTCATTTCCAAATAGCTTAAAAGAGGCTGCCTAATGAGCAATCTATTTAAATCTATTAGAAAAATAATTATTAATGGAAAAAATGACCAAAAATCAAGGTCTTACAAAGAAGAGGTATATTTATCTCAAGCTATCGACATGATTGATCTTGAAAGAAGACAAAAAGAGATAGATAGAAGATTTATTAGAAAATTTTAAAAAGCCCTATCTAGGGCTTTTTGCCTAGCCTAACACCCAAATTTCAATAGCTACAAATATAAAAAGTCCAGCAAATATTAAATTGACAATATTTTTAGGTCTATTGAAGTAATTTGAAAACTTTTTTATACCAAAAAAGTGGCCGATAATTGAATAATTCATTGCTGAAATAAAAAAACTACCTGATGCAAAAATTAGAGCGATACTAAAATTTAGGTTTTCACTGAATTGTAAAGTTGCTAGAGCAGACCAAAATGCGAAAGCTTTGGGATTGGTATAAGCAACAATTATTGCTTTCTTCATACTGTTTAAAAAATTTCTTTCATTGGATAGTTTTATGAGTTGATTTTCAGAGCTAAAGTATTGGCTGCCAATTTGATATGCTAAATAAATCATATAAAGACTAGCTAAGATCTTTAAAACAATAAAACCCCAACCCATTAAATTTGAAATTAGAAAAGAAATACCTGTTGTAGCAAGTAAGCACCAAGTAAAAGAACCAATAGCAGTACCAACTGCAGCACCCCAAATTTGTTTTTTCTGTCCACTAATTCCAACGGATGCCACAAAAAAAGTATTAGGTCCTGGCAAAAACACAGCAAAATAAAATATTATCCATCCGGATAATAAAGCCATTACAACTTCATTCATCTTATACTTTTTTAATGATTAAGAATTTGACTTAAGAAAAGTTTAGTTCGATCACTTTTTGGGTTATTAAAGAATTCATCTGGCGATGCTTGTTCAACAATTCTTCCCTCATCCATAAAAATCATTTGATCAGCAACAGTTTTTGCAAATCCCATCTCATGAGTAACAACTAACATAGTCATACCCTCTTCAGCTAATTGTATCATCACATCCAAAACCTCTTTAATCATTTCAGGATCAAGAGCCGAGGTAGGCTCATCAAATAACATGATATCTGGGTTCATCGCGAGAGATCTCGCAATAGCCACACGCTGTTGCTGACCACCTGATAATTGCCCAGGAAACTTTTCAGCTTGTTCAGGAATTTTTACCTTTTCCAAGTATGACATGGCGATTTCTTCAGCCTCTTTTTTAGGCATTTTTTTAACCCAAATTGGAGCCAAAGAAATATTATCCAAAACTGATAAGTGAGGAAAAAGATTAAACTGTTGAAAAACCATTCCAACGTTCTTTCTAATTAAATCAATATTTTTGAGGTCATTAGTAAGCTCAGTTCCATGAACTACAATTTTACCTTCTTGATGTGCTTCAAGACGATTAATACAACGGATCATAGTTGATTTACCGGAGCCACTGGGACCACAAATCACAATTTTTTGACCTTTATCAACAGATAAATCAATATCTTTGAGAACGTGAAAGTCATCATACCACTTATTGACTTTTTCTAGCTGGATTACTTGCTCTGTCATTTTAACTATTATCCGTCTTCAATTTCTTTTCTAAATATAAACTATACCTTGACATGCCAAAGCAGAATATAAAGAAAACTAGAGAAATAAAAACATAAACCTCGTAATGTAATTTTGCCCAATCAATGTCTGCAACTGCCGCTCTTCCCACACCAAGTAAATCAAATAAACCAATAATTAAAACAAGTGAAGTATCTTTAAAAAGACCTATGCATGTATTAACTATAGGTGGAATTGAAATTTTTAAAGCTTGAGGAAGAATAATTTTTCTAGTGCTTTGCCAATATGTCAATCCTAGAGATTGAGCAGCTTCTAATTGTCCTTTGGGTATGGCTTGTAATCCTCCTCTTATTGCCTCTGCCATGTATGCGGATTGAAATAAGGTAACAGCAACCAAAGCCCTCAATAAATTATCAGGACGGACTCCTTCTGGTAAAAAGAGAGGTAACATTACATTAGCTGTAAATAGCAATGTAATTAAAGGAACACCCCTAATAAATTCAATAAAAATTATACAAATAGTTTTTATTACTGGCATTTTAGATCTTCGACCTAAAGCCAAAATAATGCTTAAGGGAAATGCTAATAGAATGCCCGTTACTCCTAAAAATAAAGTAACAAGAAGTCCTCCCCATTTACTAGTTCCAACAACATCTAAACCAGCCCCACCATATAAAAGGAAATACCCAATGAATGGAAATAAAAAAGTAAAATAAATAAAATACTTTCTGAAAGGTAAATTATCAAAAAATATTCCAACTAAGGCAAAAGGTAATAAGCCATAGACTAAATTAACTCTCCAGGCTTCCTCAACAGGGTAAAATCCATAAATAAACTGATGAAATCTTACTATGATAATTGCCCAGCAAGCCCCATGTTGGCCAGGTTCAATATTTTTTGAACAGAAAGTCCTGTCTGTTATTTTTTCACCTCTAAAATTATTAACAAAATCAGCCTCGAATATTGTCCAATTTAAAAAGAAAGAAGACACTTCATAAATGAAATAAATAGAAAGTATTGTAATTATTCCGTTAATCCATGATGAGAAAAGATTATTTCTACACCATGAGTAGTATTTATTATGTGTAAATGAAATAGAACTACTCATGCGTTACCTTTAAATTGAACAGCTTTATTATAAATATTCATAAATAACGAAATTGTTAAGCTTATAGTTAAATATGTGACCATCACCATTGACATAATTTCAATCGCTTTACCAGTTTGATTTAGAGATATACCACCAAAACCATGAACTAAATCTGCATAACCAATTGCAATTCCTAAAGATGAGTTCTTAGTAAGATTTAAATATTGTGAGGTCAAAGGTGGAATAATCACTCGTAAAGCCTGAGGTATGACAATCAATCTTAAAACTAAGTTGTTTTTTAAACCTAAAGCTTGTGATGCTTCTCTTTGCCCTTTAGAAACAGACATTATACCAGATCTAACTGTTTCAGAAATGAATGCTGCAGTATAAATTGAAAGACCTAATAGCATTCCCATGAATTCAGGTCTAACAACTATGCCTCCTTTGAAGTTAAAACCTTTTAAAATAGGATGATCAAAATCTAATGGCATACCCATGATATAGAAAAAAATTATTGGTGTAAAAATTATTAATGCAGAGTTAACATAAAATATTGGATATTGCTTTCCTGTCTGCTCTTGTTTTTTCTTAAAATATTTTTTTAGAAAAATTGTAAATATTATTGCAATAACAAAACTCCATGCAACTATTGAAAATCCATCTTTAAAAATTGGAGATGGGGAGTATATGCCTCTATTAGTAATATAAAAAGTATCAAAAAGCACCAAAGCCTGTTTAATCTTGGGAAGGTAAAGTAGAATTGTGTAATATAATATAATTTGTAAAAGCACCGGTACATTTCTTGTAAACTCTACATATACGTAAGCAATATTTCTAAATAACCAGTTGCTTGAAAGTCTGATTATGCCAACAAGAAAACCAAGTATAGTGGCAAGAAAACATCCACATATTGAGATCATAAGAGTATTTATTAAACCAACTAAATAGGCCCTAAAGTGTGTACTTTCACTTGTATAAGGAATAAGCCTAATACTAATATCGTATCCAGCAGACATATTTAAAAAACCAAAACCGGTTCCGATGCCTCTTTTTTCTAAATTATAAGCAGTTTGTTGCGTAATAAGATAAATAATTAAAGCGAATATGCCGATTATGAGAGTTTGAACAACTAATGATCTAATTTTTTCATCAAAAATTAGTTTTCTTAAAAAACTATTAGACATATTTTTAATTTATTATTCTTTGAAATTTTCGGGCTATTATTTTAAATAGCCCGAAAAAAATAGATTTTATCTAAATGGAGGTGCGTAAAGAATACCACCATCTTTATAGAGAGCGTTTAAACCTCTGGCTATATTAATAGGTGTGTTTACACCAATATGCTTTTCAAAACTCTCTGAGTAGTTACCAACTTGTTTGATGATATTGTAAGCCCAATCATCATCTAAGCCTAACCAAGCTCCATAACCAGCACCAGTATCTCCTACTTTTGAAACACCAAGTAATCTTAAAGTTTCTGGATCTTTTGAGTTTTTCATTTCATCAACATTATCTGAAGTAATGCCTTTTTCTTCTGCGATAATCATAGCATTCAATGACCATCTTACGATGTCAGCCCATTCACTATCACCGTGTCTTACTGAAGGGCCAAGAGGCTCTTTAGAAATAATTTCTGGTAATACCATATGAGCAGAAGGGTCTGGATATCCAGCTCTACTTGCATACAAACCAGATGCATCAGTAGTATAGATATCACATCTACCAGCTAAGTAAGCCGCATCAGCTTCAGAGTTTGTTTCAACAGGAATTGGTTCATAAGACATGCCATTAGCTTTGAAATAGTCAGCTAAGTTCATTTCAGTTGTTGTACCAACTTGAATACAAACAGATGCACCGTCTAATTCAGATGCACTTGAAACGCCAAGGTCTTTTCTAACCATGAAGCCTTGTCCATCGTAATAGTTAACACCAACAAATTCTAAACCAAGCTCAACATCTCTTTGTAGAGTCCAAGTTGTGTTTCTTGAAAGCATATCAATTTCACCAGACTGAAGAACAGTGAAACGTACTTTTGAAGTGGTTGGTACGAATTCTACTGCATTAGCATCACCAAAAACAGCAGCTGCAACAGCACGACATACGTCAACGTCAATACCTTCCCAAACACCAGCATCGTTAGGAGCACCAAAGCCCGCAAGACCTGTGTTGGAACCACACATTAGTTTTCCTCTTTCTTTTACTAGATCTAGAGTGCTTCCGTGACTACCAGCGATAGCTGTTGAAACACCTAGTGTTAAAAGAAGAGAAATAAACAACGATTTAATTTTTGTCATCGTTTCCTCCTTATATATATAAGCCTCGGCAGTATAGACCTATCTGATGCGAAACTAAAATATAAAAATACTAAGAATTTCCAGTGTTTTTTCGATCAATTTAGGAAAAATATTAATCTTTTACTTAATCTTGATTAAACAAGTCTCTAGTAAAAATCTTGTCTTGTACATCTTCTAGGTCTGAATGGCTTCTATTGCAAAGAATTAAATCAGCATCTTTTTTAAATAATTCTAAATTTTGATAAACCTCTGAATTGAAAAATAGTTTGTCTTTAATAAGAGGTTCGTAGACTATCACTCTTATACCTTTAGCTTTAACTCTTTTCATAATGCCTTGCATGCTTGACTCTCTTATATTGTCAGACCCCTCTTTCATAATGAGTTTATAAACACCAACAGTTTTAGGTTTTAGTTTTGCAATCTCTAAACCAATGAAATCTTTTCGCATTGAATTTGACTCAATGATTGCCTCCATAATTTTTTGAGGAACTTTATTGAAATTTGCTAATAATTGTTTTGTATCTTTAGGTAAACAGTATCCCCCGTATCCAAATGAGGGATTATTATAAAAATCTCCTATCCTAGGATCTAGACTTACAGATTTAATAATCTCTTTTGTATTTAAATTTCTAGACATTGCAAAAGAATCTAATTCATTAAAAAATGTAACTCTCATGGCTAAGTAAGCATTAGAAAATAATTTTGATGACTCTGCTTCTGTTGAATTTGTGAATACTATTTGAACATTTTTATCAAGAGATGCATCCTTTAATAATTTTGCAAACTCTTTTCCTTTTTCAGAATAGGAACCGATGACAATTCTTGATGGATAAAGACTGTCATTTAAAGCTCTTCCCTCTCTTAAAAATTCAGGCACAAAAATAATTTCAAGTCCAGGGAATTTCTTTTGCACTATATTCACATAACCAACTGGAACTGTAGACCGAATAATTACTGTTGGATTTGATTTAGAATTTTGAATATTTTCTAGGGATTTTTCTATAGAAGAGGTATCAAATTTATTTGTTTCTATCTCATAATTTGTTGGTGTGGCAATTATTGCAAAGTCAAAGTTGTCAATTTCCAATGGAAATTTTTCTACTGATTTTAAATTTAATTTCTTTGAAGATAGATATTTTGATACTTCATTGTCCTCTATTGGCGAAATACCGTTTATTAAGTTATTTGATTTTGAGACATCTAAATCGAAGCAGGTAACTTCGTTATATTGTGATAAAAGGACAGCATTTGCAGTACCCACATAACCAAGCCCTATTACTAATATTTTCAACATTTTTAAACTATTATAAATTTAGTATGGAACAATGACTTTTTACTAAATAAAATTTCTAATGCGACACATAGGCTTAAAAATAATAGAGAAATTCTAATATTTTTATCTTAAATAGCTTAAAATTTAAAAAGATATTGGTATATTGTATACCAGATTTTTTGGGAAAGGATCCAAATTTAGATGTCAGATATAGAGATAGCAAGAGCTGCTAAAAAAATTCACATAAGAGACGTTGCTGCTAAAGTAAATATTCCTGAGGAAAATCTAATTCCTTATGGTCATGATGCAGCTAAAATAAATTTTGATTTTATTGAAAAAAGTAAGTCTAACCCAGATGGAAAATTAATATTAGTTACTGCGATTAATCCAACACCAGCTGGTGAAGGCAAAACTACCACCTCTGTTGGCTTAAATGATGGTCTTAATAAAATTGGAAAAAAATCAATTGTTTGTCTCAGAGAACCTAGTCTTGGTCCTTGTTTCGGTATGAAGGGCGGTGCCGCTGGAGGTGGATATGCTCAAGTTGTGCCTATGGAAGAAATCAATCTTCACTTTACTGGTGACTTTCACGCAATCACAGCAGCTCATAATCTATTATCTTCATTAATTGATAATCATATTTATTGGGGCAACGAGTTACAAATAGATCAAAGAAGAATTACCTGGGGTAGAGTAGTAGATTTAGGCGATAGATCATTAAGAAAAGTTAATGTCAACCTAGGGGGTGTTTCAAATGGATTCCCTAGAGAAGATAAGTTCGATATTACAGTTGCAAGTGAAATCATGGCTATTTTTTGTTTAGCGAATGATATTAACGATCTTCAAAAAAGAATTGGTGATATAATTATCGCATATAAAAGAGATAAATCTCCTATTTATGCAAGAGATGTAAAAGCTGATGGACCAATGACAGTATTGTTAAAAAACGCTTTAATGCCTAACTTAGTTCAAACATTAGAAAATAATCCAGCGATTATTCACGGTGGTCCTTTTGCCAATATTGCTCATGGATGTAATACAGTAATTGCGACTAAAGCTGGCTTAAAACTTGCTGATTATGTTGTAACTGAGGCTGGATTTGGTGCAGACTTAGGTGCTGAAAAATTCTTAGATATTAAATGTCGTAAGGCAGGATTAACACCAAGTGTAGTTGTTATTGTAGCAACTGTGAGAGCATTGAAATCTCATGGAGGTGTTGAAAAAGCAGATCTTAATAACGAAAATGTTGCAGCAGTTGAAAAAGGTTTTGAAAATTTACAACGTCATATTGAAAATATTCAATCTTTTGGACTTCAGCCAATAGTAGCTATTAATAGTTTTACTCTAGACACTGAAGCTGAGGGTAAAGTTATCTCTAATGGGTGCGAAAAATTGGGTGTTAAAGCAATTTTATGTTCGCACTGGGCCAATGGTGGTGATGGTACTTTAGAGTTGGCTGAAGAAGTTGTAAAAATTAGTGAGTCAAGTGATCCATCTAAATTTAAGTTTATGTATGAAGATACTGTATCGTTAGAAGAAAAAATTCGCTCAGTAGCCAAAAAAATATATAGGGCTGATGATATCGTTATTGATAAATCTGTCAGTGATCAGCTAAAAGGATTTGAGGAAAACGGTTATGGAAAACTTCCTATTTGTATTGCCAAAACACAATATAGTTTTTCAACTAACCCTTCTTTAAGAGGTGCTCCAAATGGTTTTACTGTCCCAGTTAGAGAAGTAAGACTATCAGCAGGAGCAGGCTTTATAGTTGTTGTAACAGGTCAGATTATGACAATGCCAGGCTTGCCTAAAGTTCCAAGCGCAAACTCCATTATGTTGGATGAAAACGGCTTAATCCAAGGTCTATTTTAATAAATCAATTTATTTCAATATAACCCTTAAATGGTTTATATTCATCTAAATGTATTCTAAAACAACCAAAGGTGTGACCGTGACAGTTACTCCTTATTTTCTTGATGATCAATCATCCCCTCAAGAAAGTCACTATGTGTGGGCATATTTGGTTAATATCAAAAATCTTAGCGAGAGCACTATGAAACTTAATCATCGTAACTGGGTGATTATAGACGCAAATGGGAAAATTATTAATGTCCAAGGCGAAGGCGTTGTTGGAGAATTTCCCATCCTTCAACCAGGAGAAAGTTTTGAATATACCAGTGGTACACCTTTGAAAACTACCAATGGGATTATGCAAGGATTTTATATAATGTCTCAAAATAATGGGGAGCAAATAAAAATAGATATTCCAACCTTTTCTTTAGACAGTCCATATAACAAAAAAAACCTACATTAATTTTTAATGCTCAATTTAAAACCAATTGGACTAGTCGGAGGGACAGTTATATGTGCTGTAGGTTTTTTACTTTTTATTCCACTAATAACAGAAATTTTTTATCAATCAGAGTCATGGCAGTCCTATGTTGTTCCTATTTTAATTTATCTTATTGTTGGAGGGTCTTTGATTATAACGAATCGAAGTGTAGAACTTAAAATATCAACAAAAGATGCTTTTGTTATTACTGTTTTATCATGGATTCTTCTTGCATTTTTAAGTGCTGTTCCTTTCATTTATACCAAAATAAATTTAAGTGTTGTTGATGCTCTTTTTGAGTCAATGAGTGGGATAACAACAACTGGATCAACTGTTATTAATAATCTTGATTACCTACCTAAAGGAATTTTAATTTGGAGAGCAATGCTACAATGGCTTGGTGGGATTGGCATCGTTGTGATAGCTTTGTTTATCTTACCTTTTCTTCGAATTGGAGGCATGCAGCTCTTCCACCTAGAAGGCGATGACCCCTATGAAAAATTTCTACCTAAAATTTCCTTAGTGGTCTCCAAAATTATCTTGGTCTATGTATTGCTTACCTTACTACTAATTATTCTTTACTACCTTAATGGTATGATATTATTTGATGCAGTCGCTCATAGCTTTACAACAATCTCTACTGGGGGATTTTCAACGCATAATGAGTCTTTTGCCTATTTTCAAAGTAATTCGATTTTAAATGTCGCGATCATTTTTATGATCATTGGTAGTATTCCTTTTTTACTATTAGCACAAACAACTATTACTAATATATTTAATGTAATCAAAGATCATCAAGTAAGACTATTTTTAATTATCCTTATTATCTCCATCTCCATGATTTATTATTTTGCAAGAAACTTCGTTGAAGGTGACCTTTTTCACCAATTATCAACGATTAGTTTTAATACTATTTCCATTATTTCAGGCACAGGTTTTGTCAGTGATAATTTTGAAAACTGGGGAAATTACGCTTCAGTTCTTTTCTTGTTTTTAATGTTTATTGGTGGATGCGCTGGTTCAACTACCGGAGGTCTAAAAATATTTCGATTTCAAATTTTGTTTAAATACATCGTACTTCATTTAAGAAAAATGCTCCAACCACATATGGTTATCTCCTCTCAATTTAATGGAAAAAAAATACCGGACTCCACTTATGAGTCCGTAATGACATTCTTTTTTATCTATATAATCACTTTTGCCTCATCAGCTCTACTTCTCTCTTTCAGCGGGATTGATTTTTTAACTTGTATCTCTGCCGCAGCTTCAGCGATTTCAAATGTTGGCCCTGGTTTAGGAGAAATTATTGGACCTGAAGGTAATTACAGCAAACTAACTGATTATTCAAAACTAGTGCTAACTCTGACGATGTTTTTAGGAAGACTTGAGATGCTCACCATATTTGTATTGCTTTTGCCATCTTTTTGGAAAAATTAAACCTTTGATTTTAGATAACGACTGAGTCTTAAAATCAAATCAGTCTGAGTATTTTGGATCACTGTATCAAATTCAATTAGACTGAAATTTCCTGTCAAAGTTCCGTAAGTGGATACTGACCCTTCAATTTTTTTAATTTGAGATAAAGTCGGTTTATTTAAAATGACATTAAAAGAAAGAGAAATATCTACCCTCTTTCCATCGCTAATTGAGGAGACTTCCTCTAAATAATCAGAAATAGTAAATTTCATCTCCCCATCAAATCCGTCAATCTTAACTTTTTGATTAAACCACTCTGCAACCAAAATCTGCAAATGACTAGGTAAATTAGGTTCAATAACTAATTTCTTTTCTACTACATCAAAGGAAACTTTTTCAAATTCTGACTTGACTGGATCGATATAAGAGGCGTTTGTTTGACATCCAACTAACAAAATACCTAATAAAAGGAGATAAATTTTATTCATTAAATGTAAATATATAAAAAGGCACAACTATTACAATTTCTATTGATATATGAATTGTAATAATTTTTGTTGAGCTATCATTCGATTATAAGCTTGTTTCCAAACAATGGATTTAGAACTTCTAAATACATCCTCCTCCACTTCAAAACCTAATTTTGCTGGTAAACAATGCATAAAAATACTATCTGTAGCAGTTTTAGAAATAATTTCATTTGTTACACAATAAGGTTTCAAAAGTGATAACTTATCGCTACTGCCTTCATCATTCATTGAGATAAAAACGTCAGTCATTACGCAATTAATTTTTTTTAAGTCTATTTCATTTAAATTATCAACAATTGAAATGTTTGAATTTATAGACCATTCTTTTTTATTACTTATAGATAAAGGTGAACAAATAATTAAGTTTATTTCCTCGAATAAATTAGCAGTTTCTACCAAGCTGAAACAGACATTATTCATATCTCCCATCCAAAGAATATTACAATCTAATTTTCCAAAGTGTTCTTTTATTGTTAATAAATCACTAATTGATTGGCATGGGTGAGAAATATCACTTAAAGCATTAATAATTGGTTTTTTAAAATACCTTGATGCCTCAATTAGCTTTTGATGATTGTCAGTTCTAAAAATTAAACCATCAAGATAGCAGTTCATTGCTAAAAAAGTATCTTCAAAACTCTCATATCTACTAATATTGAGTTCTTTAAATCTAATATCTATTGAATTTCCACCTAATTTAGAAATTCCAACATTAAAAGATAAGCGTGTGCGAGTAGAATGCTTTTCAAATAAAAGACCAATTGATTTATTATCAAGAGTTTTTGTGGCTTCTTTACTATTCAATATTTTAAGAATATTAATTCTATCTAAATCAGAAATATTTAAAAAATTAGTCATATTTAATTCTTAAATGTTAACTTTTAGAACTAGCAAATAGTTTATTTTTTTCAATATTAAATTAATTTGACTATCTGTATTCATAATAATTAGGCTTTTTCTAACAAATCTGAATAAATACTCAAATGATTTTCTATAACTTTTTTAATTTGAAATTTCTCTTCTGCTAATTTCCTTCCAGCTTTTCCCATTTTGACTCTTTTTGATGGATTTTGAATTAACCAAATTATTGCTTCTGCTAATTTATTAACATCTTTAACCGGAACGAGTATGCCAGTTTTATTAGGTATAATTGCATCACGACAACCAGGTACGTCAGTTGTTACTATCGCCCTGCTCGCTGCAGCAGCCTCAATTAGCGATTTAGGTAAACCTTCTCGATATGAAGGCAGGCACACTATGTTAGATTTTGCGTATAAAACAGGAATTTCATTTTGATAACCCAAAAATTCAATGAATGCCTCATTTTTTATTTCTTGAAGTTCTCTTAAATTTAATCCAGTAGGGTTTTTTGTATCCAAATCACCAGCTAATAAAAATCTAGCTTCTATCCCCCTTTTATTTATTAAACGAGCTGCTGATATATACTCAAATACACCTTTATCTTTTATTAATCGAGCTGCAAAGCATACAATAGGAGTACCATAAGGTTCTTCAAAATTTGAAAAATTTTGTAAATCTACCCCAGATCCATTAATGATAATAGTCTTAGTTGATTTCAATATTTTTCTATTAACAAATTCGTTTAAATCATCTTTATTTTGGAAAATAACCATTTGATTAGGATGATTGAATGCATATTTATAAATTGGAAATAATAGAGCACGTAATAACTTGATCTTTAATTTCTTATCAATAAATAAAGTTCCAAGACCAGAGACTGACGAGACTACACCTTTTACTCCTGCAATTCTTGCGATAATTCCTCCATAAAGATATGGCTTAATAGTAACTAAATGCACAATATCAGGCTTTATTTTTATAAATAATCTGAATATACGAAAAATTGATCCAATTTCTCTGAATGGATTCATGCCTGCTCGATCTGTTGGAATATGTATAGCTTTAATATTCCTATTTTTTAAAAAACTTATCTTACATCTTCCTAGTTCACCATATCCTACAACTACACTATATCCTGAAGCTATTACAGACTCAGCAATTTGTAGACGATGAGATATAAAAAAACTTAAATCATTTACAAGAAATAAAATCTTTTTTTTCATAAGTTTAAAAATGTCAAATTGACATTTAATTATTAACTATTTTAAAGTCTCATACTAGTTTGTTTTTTTTTGAACAGAAATTTTAAGTCATAGATGACATGATTTTTTTTACACAATTTTGAAATAAATTTAATACCAATTTTTTTAAATTTTTTATGAGCTACGGTTATTATAATTCCGTCATAATTATTTTTTTTTAGATTTGAGCATGGAAATTTACCATATGTTTTTTTTATTATTTTTCTATCAGCCCATGGATCAAATAAATCATAACTACAGTCAAATTTTATTAACTCTTTTACAACATTTTCAACTCCTGAGTTACGAGTATCTGCACAATCCTCTTTAAAAGTTAGGCCCATAATTAATATTTTTGCTTTATTAATTTTTATATTCTTATTTCTTAACGCTTTAATAAAATTTTTAGCCACAAAAGAGCCCATATTGTCATTGATTTCCCTACCTGCTAAAATAACCTTAGGATTATACCCTATGCTTTGTGACTTATGTGTGAGATAGTATGGATCCACTCCAATACAATGCCCCCCTACTAAACCTGGTTTAAAATTTAAAAAATTCCATTTACTACCAGCAGCTTTTAGTACCTCTTCAGTATCAATATTTAGTTTGTTAAATAAGATTGATAATTCATTAATTAGAGCGATATTAATATCTCGTTGGATATTTTCGATTACTTTTGCTGCCTCAGCTATCTTTATATTTGGTGCCTTATATGTACCTACAGATATTATTTCTGAATATAAATTGTCTACTAGATCCGCAATATGGTTGTTTGATCCAGAAGTAACTTTTTTAATTTTAGAAATTGTATGAGTTTTATCACCAGGATTTATACGTTCAGGACTGTATCCGCAAAAAAAGTTTTGATTGAATTTTAATTTTGAATATTTCTCAAGTATTGGTACACATTTTTCTTCTATACATCCTGGATAAACTGTGGACTCGTAAATGACTATATCATTTTTTTTTAGTATTTTTGAAATCATTTCTGTTGATTTTAATAAAGGAAATAAATCTGGTTTTTTTTTATCATCAATTGGTGTAGGAACAGTAATAATATAACAATTTGAACTATAAAGATCTTTGACATTATTTGTTAATGTCAAATTTTTTATGTTTTTTAATTTATTTGCTTTAAACTCCAAATTAATATCCATCCCAGATTTCAAATCATTTATTCTTTTTTTATTTATGTCAAATCCAATTACTTTTCTTTTTTTTGAAAATTCAAGCGCCAAAGGAAGCCCTACATAGCCGAGTCCGATCACAACTAAATTTATATCTTTATGACTTAATATCATTTCTGATAATAACTTTTGTACCATTTCACAAAATTAGAAATACCCTCATCAACTGAAGTAGACGGTTTATAATCAAAATCTAAATTTAAATTATCCACACTTGCAAATGTGTCAGGAATATCGCCCATTTGTAATGGTAAATAATTTATTTTTGCTTTTTTTCCAAGAGAAGACTCTAAGGCGCTGATGTATTTCATTAGTTGTACGGGTTTATTATTTCCTATGTTATAAACACGCCATGGAGCTATACTAGATGATGGATCTGGTTTTTTACTATCCCATTTAGGATTAATTTTTGCTGGACTATCGATTGCTTTGATGACACCTGCAACTATATCATCAATATAAGTAAAATCTCTTGTATGCTTGCCGTAGTTAAATACATCAATAGGTTTGTTTTGTAAGATATTTTTTGTAAATTTAAATAATGCCATATCAGGCCTTCCCCATGGTCCGTAAACTGTAAAAAACCTGAGTCCAGTTGTAGGAATTTTAAAAAGATAACTGTATGAGTGTGCTAGGAGTTCATTCGAAATCTTAGATGCAGCGTAAACAGATAGTGGATGACTTACGCTATCATTTTCTGAAAATGGCGTTTTAGTATTTGCACCATATACACTAGAAGTGCTTGCATAAACCAAATGTGATATTTTGAAATTTTTGCAATTTTCCAATATATTTGTAAATCCAACAATATTACTGTTAATATAAGTCATTGGATTTTCAATGGAGTATCTCACACCTGCCTGAGCTGCCAAATTAACTACTTTTGAGGGTTTGTGTGTTCTGAAAACATCCTCTAGGCCGTTATTGTCACATAAATCTAAATGATAATGTTGATATTTAGAATATTTTGCGAGTTGTTGCACTCGAGAGTTTTTAATCTTTGGGTCATAGTAGTTGTTATGATTATCTATTCCAATAACAAATTCTCCACGACTTAAAAGGCTCTTGCTAAGAGAATAACCAATAAAGCCAGCAGATCCTGTAACGACTATCTTCAATTTTTATAAATTAGTTTATTTATAGTTTTTATCAATTCTATATTACTTTCTATTAAGAAAATTAATACCTAATAACCCTATATATTTGCCATTAAATTCTATTATACAAAAATTCTCTTTGTTTTTTTTATAAACTAGATTTTTAAAGTGTAAATTATCTTGAATATCATCAAATATAATTACCGTTTTTGAATTGATATTTGAATTTAAATTTTTTAAAAATTTTTCTCTGCCGCTGTAACTTTTATCACTATCATAATGAATTATATCAATAGGATTATTTCCTATTTTTTTTTTTATTTCATTTACAGCAACATCATCACCCCTTGTATCTAAAAACCAATCCATCCTATTTGACTCATTTTTTGCTAAAATGCCAATATATTGCTCAGGATTTTCTAACCTAAAATATGGGAAATCACTAGAATATAATTTTCCATTTTTATTTTTACTTAATCCTCTTAAAATAGCTAAGCTCGACCAACCAGCAGCTACACCTGTTTCAACAACTATATTTGGCTTAAATTTTCTAACTAAAAAGTATAAAAGAGTATAATTACCACTCCCCCCTAATGTAACTTTAAGCTTATTTAATTTTGCTTTAGCTTCATCCTCAAATGATTTTACTTCTGGAAGAATTTCATAAAATAAATTTGAGTCAATTAAGCTACAGAATTCTTTTGTTGAAAAATTTGTATTTTGTTTTGCCCAAATCTTAGCTTCATGAGAGGTATTTTTCTCAAATCTTTTAAAAATTTTTTTTATTATTACATAAAAATAACCTTTTTTAATTATATTTGAAAAAAGGTTTTTCATTATAGTATCAACTTCTTTGTCATAAATATTAAATTTAATAAATTTTAATAATTGGTTTTATAAACGTTTACCCACAATTTATTATATTTTTTAATCATGTTACTAATATCAAAATTATTAGAAATTTTAGATCTCGCTTTAACACATCTTTGGTTCCATTTTTCTGAACCTATTTCATAGAATGATTTCTCTAAAACATTAGCCATATGAATTGAATTGCTTGGAGAAATGATCCATCCAGTATTTCCCACTATTAAAGATGCATCTCCAACATCAGTCACAACACAAGGAGTTTCACATGCCATAGCTTCAGCAACTACATTTGGAAAACCCTCTCCAAAGCTACTACTTTGGACATAGACATCTATTCCATTCATTACTTCTAGTATATTGTTTATTTGTCCAAGAAGTTTTATATGTCTAGTTAGTTTAAATTTATTTATTTCTCTCATTAATTTTAAATTATTTTTATCAATATTTTTACCAGCTAGAATACAAAAAAAATCAATTTTTTTATTACTTAGAATTGATAAAGCTTTTAATAAGGTTGAGTGATCTTTTTTTGGATCATGTCTAGCAACATTACCGATTATAAATTTTTTATTTTCAAGATTATTTTTAATAATAAAAACTTTTCTTTTATCATTGTCTTGCTTTAAGGATAATAAGTCGTAACCATTTGGGATAAAGATGAACTTATTTTTATTGTATCCTAGCTTTTCATAGATATTGATTGCTTTTTTTGAAACGATAGCAATTTTTCTTGGAATTAAGTAAGATAATTTTGATAAAAATTTTATTATCAATAAAGTCATCAATTTTGCTTTTCCTAATTCGAAGTTTGAGTAACGAATATTCCAAATTATTTTTTTATTTCCAGCTAAGAATGATGCTATTCCCCCAACTAAGTCAGCATGAACAAGCCATGTTTGTGTAATGTCCGGTTTTAACTTTCTAATAGTATTTATTAAAAAAAAAAATTTTATAATAGAGTAATACTTAAAGTTAAAGCAAAAAACTTTAATACCTATTTTGTTTAATAATGAAAAATATTTCTCTTCTCCTTTAAGGGATATTACTATGTGTTTATTTTTATGGTCATATTTACAAATTTTATATAAGGTGTGTTCAGCGCCACCATCACCTAAGCCTGTTATTATATGTAATATTTTCATCTATATTTTGACCTTTTATATAAAGTTATTTTTGGTAGTAATGAGGCAGCTAATAAAATAAACATAAAAACAAATTTTGATCTATGACGAATTCCAGTTCCAAAATTTCCAACGCCTACGCTATAAACAATCAAATATGAGACTAAAATTAAGAGAATAATTCTTAAATTAGGGTCTGATAAAATTACTTTTCTATTGCGAATAATTAGGAAAGTTAAACCAAGGTATAAAATTCCATCAAAAAAACCAACAATGTGATCAAGTTTATTTATATCCCAAGGATATGGTGCTCCTATAAAGTAGATAATTCTAATAGGAATTTTGTAATATAATTCACTTTTATTCTCGGGTACCGCCCATTTTGGATATTTTGCAGTACCTTTATCAACATTTTTTATTTGTGTTAGAATTAGGTCAATCTTCTCATCAAAATTAGTTAATGATCCAATTTTAGGAACTTTGAATTCTTTCATATAAACTGTTAATGAAAGAATTAATAAAATTATGAAATAACTAAATGATTTTAAACTTATCTTTAGTTTTATGGTGTCAATAAATAGTTTTCTTAAATTTTGAAAAAAAAAGACTAATAAAAAAGTAATTAAGCCAATTATCATTGCACCATGAAAATGAGCAGCTAATACAAATCCAAAGAATAATTTTATAAAAGATTTAAAGTTTTTGAACCGAATCCAATCGACAATTCCATTTAATGCAAATAATAAGAGAAAATAGATATAGGCTTCACGAAGTATTATGCATGAATATAAAATTAAAGTAGGAAATATAGCTAACGTCCATCCAACTTTTTTTGAAATATTTTGTCCCCATATTTTTTTTGATATAATACATCCTAGATAAATTGAATTCATGCCAAAAAAAAGACTTAACGCTTTAGCCATTAACTCACTTTGTCCGAATAATGAATAAAATATAGCAATAAACCAGCTAATAAAAAAACTATCGAAGCCGGGATAATGAAGTAATAAATTTGAAATACCTAGTTTAGATAGTTCATAAGCTCTTAATTCAAATCTTCCCGCGTCACCAACACCGTCAGGAAGCACTATTAAAATTTGGTTTAATAAAAGTGTAAAAATTCTTAAAAATAAAGCTACATATAAAATTGTTGCTAAAGAAGGATTTCGCTTAGCAAGAAAGTAAACAAAAATAGTGACGACTAATAAGAAAGATAAGCCATTAACATCAAAATTCATAATATCTATAATTCTCTCTGTTAGTTTTCAATGTTCATTTCTATATTAGAGTAAATTTTCTCAATATTTTTAAAATAATTTTCAATATTGAATTTGTATCTAACAGTTTGATATAGATTTTCACCATATTTTTCTCTGATTTTTTGATTTTTAGATAATAAATTTATGGCATCGCAGAGCTTTAGATGATCAATTTCTTTAGGTTTTTGTAAATTTAAAGTATCAGGATTAATTACAAATTTGGGCAATGGAACGGCACCGGGTATATCATTTTTAAATGAAATTTCTTTGTCTGGATTAATTAATATGCCGCTAAAACCATTTTTTATTATTTCAGCTATTCCATCAACATTGGTTGCTATTACAGGCTTTTTGGCATACCCAGACTCTATAATAATATTACCTAATGGCTCTCGAATTGAAGGCACAACCATAGTATCCATTTTTGAAATGAACTCTAAAGGATTATGAAAACTTCCTAAAAATTTAATATTAGAAATATTTCTAGCTAATTCTTTTAATTTATTTTCTAAGATACCAGTACCTGCTATAAAAAAATCAAAGGCCTTGAGTTCTTTTGCGGCATTTATGAGAATATGAACTCCCTTAGGAGTATCAAGTCTGCCTAAATATCCAATACTAAATTTATTACTGAGTCTAAGATTTTCATTTATTGGATAATTAAAGTTTTTACTAAAAAAACCATTATAAACTACTTTGATTTTATTTTCGTTTATTGAAAATCTTTTAATTAAAATAGTTTTTGTTGCAATTGAATTTGCTAAAATAATTTTGGCTTTTTTAGAATTGAATTTATAAATATTTAAATCCTCATTTTTTGCATTCCACACATTACCTCTTTCGTGAAAAATTATATTTGAGGAAGGTGTTATTTTGAGCATTCTATAAACATAGTAACTGCCTAAATTATTATAAAAATGGATAATAAATTTTTTTGAAAATATGTAAAAAATAAATTTAAGTTTATTTATCAAAGAATTATTTAGACAATTATGATATTTTTTAATAATAAAAAAATCTTGAATTAAGTTATGCATACTAAAAATACTGTGACTGAAAGAACTTTTTTTTTGTGCGTAAAGTAAATAAAGGGCAAAGCTCTTTTGTACTCCTCCAATATCTGAGAGTGAAATCTGATGTATAATTTTTTTAGACAATTATTTACTTATTATAATAATATAAAAATTGATATTTATCATTTTATAAGGGTTTCATAAAATACTCATCTAAACCTAGCTCATTTTCTAGAATTGAATGCTCATCAATGCATGATAAAAGTTGATATGAGTGCTCATCACAATAATTGTAAATTTCTTGAATATTTCTACCTAAAAGATTTAGATGCCACGGATGCAGAGATATGATTATTTTAGGACGGTATTTTGTTAGAAGAGATTTTGAACCGTCTAATACATTAAACTCAGCTCCTTCGACGTCAATTTTTAAAATTTCAGGAAAAATTGAGTTTTCTTCTGTAAAAGAGTCTAAGCTTAATTGTTTAACCTTAATTTGATTTATTGACATTTTTTTTCTTTTTAATTTTATATTTACAATTGATGGTACCCCAGAACCATCTTTGGCATCAAAAAAATCAACTACTTCTGTATTTTTTTCACCCACTAAACAAGGAATAATACTAACGTTAGAACTTTTATTAATATTTATGTGTGAATTTAAATATTTAAGATTAGTTGGTGATGCCTCAAAACTAATTACATTTTTTGATACTTTGGATAATGGTAAAGTGCACAAACCTATATGAGCTCCAATATCAAAAACAACATTAGTGTTATTTGAAATTTCTAAAAGTTTTTCAAATCCTTTATTATGATTTTTATGAAAATTTTCAAAATTGCTAAATGCAAAACTACTATCTATTAAAAAATCAAATTTATTTATAATAGAAACTTTTTTATACCTACCGTAGATAAGTTTTGAGAGTAATTTGGCTAGTATTTTCAGTAAATTTTTCAAATAAATATTTTTTTTTAGAATTGAAATCCTTGAAATGTAAATTATGATTTTTACAAACACTTTTAGTTTAATTCTAATAGTACAGTTCTTACCCCACCAGAAACTGTGATGAAGTATATAAAGTCCTTTGGATCAATATCTTGATATATTCCTCTGCGAAAAGGAAAGTCTTTTATTATTTTAAAGGGACTGTATTTTTTATTCAAAAATATTATTTTTGGCTCATCAATAGAAGAAAAGTATTTTACTTTATATCCAATATTAAATAATTTGCTAAAAGTTTTTACTACAAATTCTTTTTTCTTTTTATAAATTGGAAAATGTGTTTCAAATAGGATTTTTTTAGGTATTTGTTTTTTTAATTTGCTTGATAAATTAATTAATGAGTCAAAAACTTCAATTTCATGACCTTCAATATCCATTCTAATTAAATCTACTCTTTTTTTATTTTTAAGATACTCACCTAAATCATATGTCTGAACTTTAATTATTTCAGAATTTTTTAAATTTTTATTATTTTCAAAAGAGCTTAAATTAGTTTTTGAGGATAAGATAAATTCTGCTTTTTCTGCTTTATTCGAGATAGCACCTTGTTCAAATTCAAAAATATTCTCTATATTGTTTAAAGAAATATTCTTCTTTAGAAATTCTATATTTCTTGGATCAGGTTCAATTGCATAAATTTTACCTTGATTTCCAATTTTTTTTGCCTCCATAACTGCGTAGTATCCAATATTAGCTCCTAAATCTAAAACAACATTTCCTGGTGAAAGTTCTTTGTCAATTATCCATTTATGATCTAACTCTCGACATTTAAAAATAAATAAAGCTTTACCAATACCATCATATTGCAATGGTATTTGTAATTTATAATCATAAATATTTACAATTAGTGAGCCTTTAGGATTAGAATACTTATATAAATAAAAGAATATATATCTAAAAATTAGAGTGAATGCAGAAAATCTGAAGAAATAAAATAATTTAATGATTTTTTTCATAAGTTAATTCTGTACCATATTAATAAAATAATTACAGAACTTCTCCTGTCCTAACTCACCAAAAGAAAAGCTTTTATATTGATCTTGTAATCTAATTGCATATTCAATGTAATCATCATAATTATTGATTACTTTATGTGCTAACTCTAAAAGATCTGATAAGTCCCATTTATATTGAACTACTGTTTTATTATTAAAAATATTTGGCCAGGTCTCTATGTGAGATATATCAGGCTTAAGTAATATTGAACCTGAGAGGGCTACTTCAAAGTCTCTGGGAAGATTAAGTTCTCCCCAACCAAAAGGTGATACAACAATTTTTGAATTTCTTATTTCAGAAAAATAATCCTCTCTATTTAATTTTTTAGTAGAAATATAATCTTTAAAAATTATTGAAGTTTGATTTCTATGGTAAGCTATAGCATCACTATAACCATCTGACTGAATTCTGCATGAAATATCTTTTGACCTTTTTTTTTCAGGGTTTATATATTCATAAGATTTTATGCTTTTTAATTGTTTACTGTAAAAATTAAAAAACCTTCTACTTATTTTTGTAAAGTAATCATATTTCCATAATATAGAATTTGAACTATGATCGGCAAACGTAGCATTGAATCCTACTTGGATTTTATTTAAATAATGTTGATCTTCTTTTTTTACAAATATCGGCAAGTAGGATGAATTTTTTATTGAGTTAGGTTTGTGTGAATTAATTATATTATTTTTAATGTAATAATCTGAAATAATTGTGTATCCATCTAATGGTCTACAATAATTACTCTTATCCTTGAAAATGAAAGGTTTCAATAATTTATCAACATAAGGTAATGCTTCAAGTGCCCAACAAAAAGTTGAGTCATTAAGTTCATAATAAAATACTTTATTTGTATTAGTCTTTAGTTTTTTTAATAAATCGAAAATTTTTGATTTATTAATACTCCAATCTTTGATGACATATTTACTTTCTACTATAACAACATCACAAAATTTTATATCTTCTGAGTATTTAAAATGAAATGAGATTTCGACACCTAATTTTTTAAGCCTAGAAATATTTTTTATAATTGGAAAGAGCCATCCTCTAGAATTCGGAGATAAAAAGCCTTTTGTTAATATGTTAATTTTCATTAACAACTAATTCGTTTATTCGTTTATGATATTCACTATCAATAATCTCAGAGGAACATGTTCTACTTACCCGTATTGAATTTTCTATCAATACATTCTCTGGGATTTTTAAAGCATCTAAAATTCTATCAGCCCACATCTCAGCATTAAGTTGTAAACAATATCCACCTTTACCCTCAATGATAACTGTATCTGTGATATTTTTTATCAAATTACTTATAACGGGTACTCCACAAATTTGCGCCTCTAACAAAGGGGTGCCTAACCCCTCAGCTTTTGAAGGAAATAAAAAAATATCACTTGAATTTATATATTCATCAATGTTTTCAACAAATCCTGTTTGAATTTCAACTCGATTAAATAAATTATAGTCTTTAATTTTTTTTAATAACATTTCAAAATAGTCTTTATTATCATTTTTTAAAGGGCCAGCCATGATGAGTTTAAAGTTTTTTGGTAATAACCTTAATACATCAATAACGAAAAGCTGATTTTTCCTATCAATGAAATTAGCAATCAAACTTAGTAAAATATCTTTTTTATTAAATGAAGTTAAATTTTTTCTATAGTAATATTTTTTTTCATAATTAATAAAAAATTTATTTTTATTTACAGGATTAGGCCTTTGCCAAATATTCTGAACTTCAAAATCTTTTGCTACCAACTCTAATTTTTTTGAAATGGCAATCATTAATGTGTTATTCTTTTTAAATATAAATTTCATATATTTTTGAAATTGTATTGGATAAAGTGGATTATCAGTATCATTACATAATTCTCTAATGATAGGCTTATTTTTTATTGAAAAATACCATGTTAAAAATCCAATAGACCAAGTATTACCAAAAGTGTGTAGTAAGCTAAATTGATTAATATTTTTTCTAATATATTTCCAGCTATAAAAGATTTCCCAAATCAAACCAAGTATAACAAAAAGAAATCGGGAAATATTTTTTTTTTTTGGAATTTTAAAAGGAGGTGATATTCTAAAAATTTCAACTCCATCGTAAAAAACTTTTTTATTACCTTTGTAAATAATAGAGTTTGATATGACTTTAAATTTTATATTAAAATTTTCACTAAGTCTCTTGTATGTGTTGTGTGCTCTTAAACCAGAACCTGAGTACTCTGGCTGATATTTACTACTAACAACAAGAATATTCAATTTTATTCTTCCAAATTAAATTTTTTAATAAAATTATTTACTTTATCTGGTGAAACGGCAATAAAGTTAAGTACTTTTTTACAAATTTTTGGATAATTTTTTATTGAACTCACTAAAATATTTTCATTTCTAACTAAGTAAAAAATCTTATAGCTGTTTATGTCTAAAAAATTATAAATTTTATGAAAATTGTCATCTTGGTATTCAAAAATTAAAAAATCAATTTTTTTTTTATTTATATATTCTGACAAACCTTGAAGCACTAAAAAATCTGACCCTTCTGTATCAATCTTACAAATATTAATATGATTAATGTTATTTTCATGAACATAATTTTCTAGAGTAATTACTTTCACATAATCATTAGAAATTGCAAAATTTTCATTTACAATTGTTGAGTCTAATTGATTTTCACCTGGGGTATTTTTATAGGATTTTAAAAGAGAATAGCCATTTTTATTTGAAACAGCTACATTATTTAAAATAATATTATCTTTATTTGGATCTAAATTTACATTTTCTTTCAGTTTTAAAAAAGACTCATAAAAAGGTTCAAATGTATGAATTTTCCAATTCTTTTTTTGATCAAATAATTTTTTAGACATTAACAAAGTAATTACACCTATGTACCCTCCAACATCTAAGCAATTTATTATCTTTGTATTTACAAGTTTATTTGATAATAAAAGTTTATCAATTACATAAAAAACTGTAGTGTCGTCTGTTCTTACACCTCTTTTAAAAGTATCTTCGGGTCTTGTGTTTTTATAGATAAAATAGGATAAATTATATCCATCTTTGAATAAAAATTTTTTTTTAAAGAAAAAATAAAACTTCAAATAAATCTTTCTAGATATATTTTCTATAAACATTCTAATATTTAAAATTTAATGCAAAATTTTTTATTTACAAAATTATTTAATTTTAACTCAAATTAATATTAAAAATACTAATAATTAAAATAAATAGTTATTAGTTAATTTATTTGATATTTACCTTAAATGCTTTCAAATAATCTTCAACTTGCCAAGAAACACTATTTCTAGGTTTTTTCAAGATATCTTTAACAATTCTAAAATAATTAAACATATCCCATGTATGTGGAATACTTGTAAAGTATTTGAATACATTTATGTCAAATTGTTTCCAAGCATCAATACCTAATTTACCAAATAAGCCAAATGGAATTTTAAAGAAAAATCTAAGTGGTACGACCCATTTCGGTACAATTATTTTTTTATTATCATATTTCTTATTTATCCAGACATTACCGAAATTATTTAGTTTAAACATTTCTCTATAAAGTTTTTGTCTAAATTTATGTTTTGATGGAATTTTAGACCAGAAATCAAGATATTCTTTATCCCATAAAGGCAATCTCCATTCATGCCCATAATATTCATACATTCTCTGACCGTTGATAACATATTTACTTTGTCTATCAATAAATCCTGAGTATTCAAAAGCAAGATGATTTTTTTTTTCATCCTCAAAATCAATTAAAGATTTAGCAAACTCATTAGAAAGATTATTTTTTATAATTTTTATATTTTTTTTATTTTTTAAATATCCCCATAATGAAAAGTGTTTATCTATGATTTGATTTAATATAATTTTTTTACCTAGATTAGTGTTTTTAAGTTCAGAAGAACGATTAATATCCAAGTTAATATGCCCTCCAGAAATAAAATCACCAGCTCCACCATTAATAAAAATAGCATCGTCATCAATCCAATTTAACTTTTTTAGATATTTTATTGTGGATACACTTTGTATATAAGGCACAGAACAAAATGTTTCACTGAACTTTAGAAAATGATCATATTCAGCACTTAGATAATACTTTTTTTCACTTTTGTATTTAAGGGGTATAAAAATCCAATCATAACCTAATTCTTTTGAAACTAGTTTTGCAACTTTTGCTTCATAATTACCGGGTGTGCCATAAGTATAACATTTAACATTTTTAACATTCAAATACCTTAATACTGAGGCAACCAGTCTTGAGTCTTGACCGCCGCTTAAGGGGATAATTATTTGTCTATTACCAATTTGATTAACCATTTTTTTGAAAATTTTTATGGTCAAAGATGATAATTTTCTTAAAGAATTGTCAAAATTGTCTTTAGTTATTTCATCATAATATTTATGATATCTCACATATTCATATCGAATTTTATCAAAAATAACTATTTCACCAGCTTTAAGTGTATGCAAATTTTTGAAAAGTGTTTTATTACCAATTGTAAAACCTGCCATGGATAGCTCGAGAATACTGTCTTCATTTATTGTTTTTGAAAAATTTTTTATTTTTACTAAATTTTTTGGATCATTATCAATGAAGTAATTATTACCAATATTAATGAAAAAAATAGGAATACTTCTGATTACATCTACAGCTATAAATGATATATCGTTTCTTTGGACAACTATCGAAAAATGACCATCAATATTTTGTATAAATGATTTGATCTGGTCTTTTTTAATTTCTTTAAAAATTTTAATTAAATCATTTGTTGAATGCGAGAAAATATAACCACTGATCCATAATGTAAGTTTTTGACTGGAATACTTTTTCCAAAAATTATTTGTTTGTATATTTATATTAATCATTTTAAAAATACTGGCCTATTACAGAAAATAGTTAAAATATGTAAATATTCACAATAATTAATATAACATTGTTATATGAAAAATAATTTAAAAAAAATTCAGATCTTAATAAATAATTATTGGGTAAATTAATTTTACTTAATATAAATATTATATTTATAGTTTTTAAAATAATTATTGAGTCTTATTATTAGATACTTAAAAATTTTAATGGGATTCAAGTATATCAATCGAAACCACTGTATGCTTTCTTTTTTATACAATCTTAATATTTTATAAAATTTTTTATATCCAAATTGTTGGAACCCATTCAAAAGGAATTCTGCTGATTTGTTACAAATAAATATTTTATTTAATAAATTTATTTCTTCTTTTGGTAAGTTTTGATTTAAAAATTTAATTCTAGCAATTCTAGCATTTAATCTTACATCAAATTGATCTTCACTAAATGTCCTTGTTATTTGCCCTTTTCTAACTACTCGGCAATAAATAATATCTTTGCTAACATCAAAATTTTTCATAAAAAAACCAATTTTTGTTGATAACATTACATCCTCAGCCGGATAACATTCCTCATCAAATCTAATGTTATGAGTATTCATAAATTTTTTTTTTATCATCTTTGACCAAGGTGATATAAAGTCATACCTTATAATTGATTCATTTATTTTGGATTTATCATTTATAAAGTTATTTATTTTTTTATTAAATGAATAATGCCTGTCTGCTAATTTGCCTGTGTCTATATATTGGCTTGTAAGAGAAAAAAAAATTACTTCGTAATTTTTATCTAAGTATTTAGTTATTTTTTGATAAAAGTCTTCACAAAAATAATCATCACCATCAGCAAATATTAACCAATCTCCTTTGGCTTTGTCTATTCCAATATTTCGACATAATCCTGCACTTTTGATCATATTATTTCGATAAAATTCAAAGTTATATTTACTTTTGAATTCTTCTATTATTTTTAAATGTCTTGAGTCGCTCATGTCATCTACTACTATTGTCTGGATATCTTTTTTATTTTTAGGAATTGATGAAAGAAGTTTTTCAAGTAACTCTGACTCATTAAAATGTGGGATTATGATTGATAATTTAATCAATTATTTTCTATAAAAATTTTATTTATATAATTGCTTGCCAATTTACCGCAATGCAGTTTAGATCCCAATAACCATTCTTCATCATATTGGTCTCTATAAACTTGCTTATCATTCCAAATTTTCATTAATTTTTTGAAAGGCATATTAAGTATATTAATTAAATTATCATTCCAGTTATAATCATCAGTATCAACAACAATTAAAGATTTATTTAAAATTGTTATAGCCTCATCATTTAAGATATTAAATTTTTTGGAATGTAAAAATATAATTGGTTTATTTTCACCTAAAATCCAATTTATAGTACTAGAAACACCAATACTTCCTAATATGAAGACATCCCCTGCAGAACTTAAAAAACGAAAATCATTTTTTTCATTAATAACTTTTATACTAGGAAAAGATTTAGCATAATTAATAATTGTATCTGGATCTAAATAACTAGTCATTGGATAAGGCTTATAAATTGCTCTTTTATTTACTTTGGATAGACATAAAATAAGTTTTTTTTCAAACTCATAAATTTCTCTATCAGATTGTCTCAACCCAAATATTGATCCATTGTTGTAAGGATAATTAATTGATGGATAAAAAATGTTAATATTATTTTCAATTTTTAAATACCTATTAACAATAAATCTTTTTATGAAATTCAGTCTTTTATTTTTTGCTTCTTGAACTACTGAAATTGGATATGTAATTGTTTTAGGAGCTAATTTTTTAAACATTCTATTTTCAGATTTATTAAAACACAATATATGATTAGAGCAATTAGACTCATAAAAATATAAATGTTTATGTTTTAGGAAACTATTTGCTATTCCATGCATAACATTTATGATTTTAAATTTATTCTTTTCTAATTGTTGAGTAAAAATACTCCGATCAAAGTCGTCAAAAATAATATTTGTAAGTATGATGTTTATAGATTTATCTAAATGAGAAACATAATTTTTTGTATATTCTCTTTTTTGAATATAATACTTAATACGTTTTTTATACATCTCAAGTATAACTGATTTAAAAGCTATTTCTAAGTCATTGTTTTTGTTTTTAAAAAATTTTTCTAATACAAGATTTATATCTTTATTTTTAATTTCACCAAGACGACGATCGAAATTAAAAGTTATTTCAGGCATATATTTAAGTTTGTATCCTAAATCATATAGGTAAGGTTCAATTTCTCTAATAACATAACTTTTTTTGTATAGGTAGATCGTCTTTTTACTTACTAAATTAGTTAGTTTTAATTTTTTAATAAGGTTAAATGATAATACTTTTATATCTAAATCTACTAACCTCAAAAATAATGAATTTTCATATGAGATGCCAATCTTTAGATTAACTTTAGTGTTTAAACAAATAAGTTTTATATTCTTAATTTTTAAAAGATCTATTACCCAATAATAAACATTCACAAATCTATTATCGATACCTGATAAAACTTCTGGGCTATCGTAATCATATAGTTCATCGATTGTGATACCAATTGTAATTTCATCATTTGCATATAATTTAATTAATTTAAAAAGTTTTAAAATATATATGTATATATTGGTAAAATCGATTTTAGTATTTATTAGGATTAGATCTCGAACTTTAATTTCAGGAAAAAAAAAATCAGCTAGTTCTTTATTTATTTCATGACCTTTTTTTTGAATATTTTTAATATCTAATTCAAAATTATTGTCTAATAAGGAGTCTAAATAGATAGCTCTATTATATTTTTCTACAACGTAAGGAGAGTCAGTATAAATTAAATCATATTTGACCTTTGTTGAATCTATTAAGATTGAATTATTAGTTAAGAGTATTTTTTTCATAATAAAAACTTAAAGTGATAATATTATTGGGTTACATATCCCGAACTTATATTATCTAAATCTATAAGACAACTTATTACAATTATTAATTTAAAATAATAATCAAAAATATTTTATTTGACTTGAAGAAATGAAATAATTTTTTGTAACTTTTTTTCATTATTTTTTTTATTTTTCTCAGAAAATAATATTTCGAATTTTGCATCATTAATTTTTTTTTTTTCAAAAATCGATCTTGTCATGAAATAGCGTAGAGTCATTTTTGGTTTACTATTGTGCCATTGACTATCGTGTATTATGCCTTCTATTTCAAAACCAAGACACATGTTTTTAATCATGTAGGATTTATTGTCTGGAAAAAGAGTGCCGGCATATACTTTATTAATTGAAAGTTCATTAAATGCATATTTCAGGATCGCCCTTCTCGCTTCATAAACACAGTACTTATTTTTTTTATTTTTTTTATCAGGAGAAATTGTTGAGATTTGAGCAGTTCTAGTTACATAATCAATTGTGGATAAACTAACTACTCCGAGAAACTTATTATCAGACTTATCTAGAAATTCTAATAATAGTCTTGTTTTTGAGCTTAACTCAGTTTGAATCCAATTCCATTGCATATCTGATGTACTTGGAATAAGAGTAGATGAAACTGTTTTTCTTAATTTTGGGCTGTTTATCCATTCAGTCCATTTGTCTAAATTTTCTTTAGATGGGACTCTTAAATGCAAATTTTCAGTTTCTATAAAATTCATTATCCTTATAGGTAAAGTAATTTAATTATAAAACAAAAATATAATATAAGTTTTATACAACATTAAAAGTAAAACATAAATTATATAAAAAATAGATATAATTAAAAATAACTCTTTATAATCTTGATTACTTTATCTTGCTTAGATTGATTGAGATCAAAATAGATAGGTATACTTATTGAATTTTTATAATATTTTTCTGATCCTTCATATAAGGAAAATTTTTTTTTATAAATACTAAATTTATAAATAGGAATATAATGTTGTTGGACAATAATTTTGTTATTATGTAAGTATTTAATAAAATTATCTTTATTTCTTTTTAATTTACCAAAATTAATATTTATTAAAAATAAATGGAATGATGATTTAATATCAACTGAATAATCAGGAATTTTTAAGCATGGGTGAAAATTTTTAAATTCATTGTAGTATTTCTTATAAATTAATTTTCTTTTATTAATGAAGTAGTTAATCTTCTTTAGCTGAGATAAACCCAAAGCACAATTTAAATCTGAAAGTCTATAATTTAAACCATGTTTTATTACATCGTATTGCCAATGTTTCTCTTTATTTCTTAAAATACCATGGCTCCTAAATAATTTTATATTTTTTGCTACTTTAGTTGTATTAGTTGTTACTATACCACCTTCTCCCGTAGTAATAGACTTTTGTGGGTGTAAGGAGAAGGTAGAAACATCAGCGTGCTTACATGAACCAACTTTATAATTTTTTTTTTTAAATTTGTACTCAGCGCCGAGTGCATGGCATGCATCCTCAATAATAAAAAAATTATATTTTTTTTTTAATAAGGAGAGATCTTGTATATTTTCTGGGTATCCTCCATGATACATAACTAATAAAGCATCTATTTTCTTTAATTTATTTTTTTTTATACATTCATAAACTTTATCAGCTGTAATTTGTCCTGTTAATTCATCAACATCAACAAGAAATATCTTTAAACCTAAAATTTTGGCAATATTGAATGAAGCAATGAAATTTACTGATGGCATCAATATGACATCATTTTTTTTTAAACTCAATGACAACATAGCTAGGTGTATAGCAGCTGTACCACTACTACATACATAGCTGTATTTGCATGAAAGGTATTTCTTTACCTTTAACTCAAATTTTTCAACGAAGGGACCTGTTGTAATTAAGTCACCTAGTAAAGATTTAGACACTAATTTTCTATCTTGTTCATCTATAAACTGCCTCGAATATGGAATAAATTTCATTATCTAATAATTTAAATTGTTTTTTAACATTAGGTCAGATTTTAAAATATCATTTTTATATTTTTTTGAAATATCAGAGGGTCTTTTAACAGAAATCTTAATATGTCTTCTTATATTTCGCTTATTATGAAATTCAGTAGCATAAATAAGATTTAAACCACATATATATTTCACATTATTTCCAATTTCTAGGATCAATTAAATTTTTATCATTTATATTAATGTTAAATTTCTCATTATGTTCTATTTTTTTGAAATTTAGAATTTTTTTTAAATTATCATAACTATTTAGTCCAATGATTACTCTATCGAAATCATATTTTAATAGATCACTTAGACAGTAATCAATTGGGGAGATATTATTTTCTTCAATTAATGAAAACCATTGATGTAAGACTTTATACCATTTGTTAAAAAATTGTTTTCTATAAATAGTTTTATTTACTAAAAGTCCTTGTAAAAATATAGATCTTATATGAGTTTCAATGCCAATTTTTTTTAATTTATCATACCAACCTGTCATTAAAATTCTATTGTCTAAGATATTATATGGGCACTGGATTATATCAATATTATAATTAGAAGTTATGTAATCTAAATCATAGGTATCATAGATTGAAACCCCTATTTTTTTAAAATACCTTTTTTTTTTTAGAATTTCTAGATTATCAAAAATTTTTCTGCCATCTTTTTTAAATAAGATTTTGGTATCATGAAAAAGAATTGTTTCTATTTTATTATTATTAAGATTATTTAAAAAGTCTTCTAATTTTTTCATTGAAAATTCTAGCGATAACCATTTATTATTAGGAATTACTTTAAATATAAATTTAAACTTATTATCTATCTTACTAAAAATTTTTTTTTGTTTTAGATAAGCCTCTGCTGTATCAATTTTATAAATATAATTATCTTTTGCCAAATCTAGTATTCTTTTTATTTGCAATTCACTCACTTTAATTTTATCTGCACCATAACTTTGAGAGAAATTAGCAGAGCCAATGATAAATTTTTTTTTCAATTGAGATTGATTCATGAAATTATATTTTATAAGCTTATTGAAGTATTCTCATTACTTAAAATTGTTTCTTTAATATATACAAAATCATTTTATAAAATTTTATTGATATTGATTAACCAATTATTCTTACTAGTAGATTTTAATTAAAACTTAATATCATAATTATCAAAAAAATTTATATCCCCCTCACCACATACTCTGTGCCAAATTTCTATTGAAAACATTGACCATATCAATGTATCAACATCTTTATTTTCATAAATATATGAATTGACTATTTTATTTGCATATTCTCCATTAAGATAATTATTGAAAAAACCTTTTTTGTCTCTAACTAAATTCATCAATAAATATTTTGAACTCTCTTCTCTTAGCCAATCTGTAATATCAGAATTAAAACCAATCTTCTTTTTTTGAATAATCTGATTAGGCATTAAATTTTTGTTTTTGGCCATATTCTTTAATATTAATTTTGTTGTATTTGAACTTTCTAAAAATTTATCATCAAAATTCAAGGCATTAGCGAATTCAATTAATTTTTTATTTAAAAAAGGTGACCTTAATTCTAATCCACATAGCATACCTACCCTATCCTGTCTCTGTAATAAGGTTTGTAATCTAAATTTTTGCGAAAAAATAAGTAATAATTCATCTACAGAAAATTTATTGATGTTTTTATCTAACCATAACCAAGGTGCTGATGACTCTCTACCATTTATTTTTGTACCACATAAATTTTTAACGAGTTCCACATTTTTTTTTCCTGCTCCAAAATATATTTCTTCCATAAGTGATTTTTTAGATTTATTTAATCTCGAAAATTTTAATGATCTAATCATCCTATCATATCCAAAGAATAATTCATCTGAGCCTTCTCCAGATAATAAGACTTTTATTCCATCTTTTGATGCTTGACTGACTATATTTAATAAATCTGGTGAATTTCCAAAGTGGACAGGCTCGTCGAACGCTTTAGTTGTTTTTATTAATAAATTAAAATAATTTGGAAAATTATTTAATTTAGTATGAAGCTCTATCTGCTTATGTTTATACTTATTTTTTAAAAAATTTAAAACTAAAGCAGCATCTTTGGACTCACTTCGGTTTTGATTTTTTACATCTGCCATGTAACAATTTAATTTATTCATTCTTTGATCTTGAATCATAAAGTTAAGTACCAAAGAAGAATCTATTCCTCCTGATAACAAACAGCCAATTGGTACATCTGAAATAGTTCTACTGATTACACTTTTCTCAATACACTTACTTAATTCTTCAACTTTGTCCGAAGTAAGTTTTTTTTTTTGGAAAGTTTTTTCTATTGAAAAATATTTTTTTCTAGAAATTGTTCCATTATTTGTTGATATTTTAATATACTCACCAGGTTCAACTTCATTGATTTGATCATAAATTGTCTTTGAGCCATTAATTTTTTGAGTGTAAAGATAATCGTCAATATATTTAATATTTGGTTTTTTTGAAAAATCTTTTATTTCAAAGAACGATTTCATTTCTGATGAAAAATAAACAAAATTATTTAATTTTGCCCAATAAAGTGGTTTTTCACCCATAGGGTCACGAACTAAATAGACTTCTTGTTTTTTTTTACAATACCAGGCAAAAGCAAACATTCCATCAATCAGGCTTAAAGTTTTGTTAACGCCATAATTTTCCAAACATTTTGATAAAACTTCTGTATCTGAGTTTCCTTCAAGGATAGTGATTTGTGAAAGAGTATTTTTTAACTTTCGAAAATTATAAATCATACCATTATATGCTAAAATGGAGTTTGAATTTAAAACTGGTTGCTTTGCTGCATCAGTGTTGAGGTCAATGATTGATAATCTTCGATGGCCAAATATGACGTTATCTAATTTTTTAATACCAGAGTCATCTGGTCCTCTGTGTCTTAATCTATAAATAGCTTTAGAAATTAGATCAAGATTATGTCTTTCACCAGAAAATGAAATGCTTCCAAAAAATCCACACATTAAATTTTACTGTAACAGATATTTTATAAATTAAACTAAATAACTTGTGTTTTGATTAAAAAGAGAGTGAATATATATATTTTTATCATACCTATATTTATACTTAGATGTATATTTAAAATTATTAGTTATTATGAATATAAAATACTAAATAGTAATTTACTGATATTTATAAGAGAATTATTTTTTGCTTAAATAAAATCTTTCTCATGGACTATTACAATATTAATAAAAATTAAAGTTTAAAAAATATAAAATCTAACAAAATCTAAATATTTCCAATACTCTCTTTATTTAAATCTATCCACTTTTTTAACTGAGATTTTGTCATCCAATCTTTATTACTATCACTACTATAAACAAAATCTTTCTTAACTTTTTTTCCACGCTTAATACGGAGATTATCAACTCCCCACTCATTAATTTGAGGAAGGATTTTATAGTAATTATCATACTCGTAGGTTGAGTAACTATCCTCTAAACTAATCATTTGTTCATGAAGTTTTTCTCCAGGGCGAATACCTGTAATTTTAAGTTTTGCTTTTGGTGCTATGACTTTGGCAATATCAACTATATTCATTGATGGTATTTTTTTTACATATATTTCTCCACCTATCATGTCTCCAAAAGCCTTCCATACCAATTCGACACCTTGCTCAAGAGAAATCATAAAGCGAGTCATTCTTTCATCAGTAATTGGTAATTCTTTTTTATGCTTAAGTGATAAGAAAAAAGGAATCACTGACCCCCTAGAGCCCATTACATTGCCATACCTAACAACGGAAAAACATGTTTTATCGCCTCTTGCATATGTTGAATTACTGGCAATAAATAACTTATCTGAAGCCAATTTAGTGGCTCCATAGAGATTTATTGGACTAGATGCCTTGTCAGTTGAAAGAGTTACTACTTTTTTTACCTTTTGATCAATACAAGCATCTATTAAATTCATTGCACCATTAACATTGGTTTTAATACATTCAAAGGGATTATATTCAGCAGTTGGGACAATTTTAGTTGCTGCAGCATGAACTACATAATCTACACCATCTAAAGCTCTATAAAGTCGGTCCTTATCTCGAACATCACCAATAAAAAAACGAATTCTTTTTTCATCTTTATAAGTTTTTGACATTTCCCATTGTTTCATCTCATCACGCGAATAAATAATCAATCTCTTTGGGTTATATTGTTTTAATGTTAGTTCCGTAAATTTTTTTCCGAAAGATCCGGTGCCACCCGTAACCAAAATTGAGGAATTTGCTAACATCTTTTTTTTCATTTTAATATAATTTATAAAGAAGACTCACTAGATTTAGATTTAATCAATTCTTCAAAGGAACCTTTATCCTTTATTTCTCCTTTGTCAAACAAATATATCATATCACATTTTTTTACTGTATTTAAACGATGAGCAATTAGTATAATAGTCATTTTTTTGCCTAATTTGTTTACAGCATCCATCACAGCTTGCTCAGTGTAATTATCCAAAGAGTTAGTAGCTTCATCTAGTATTAATACTTTTGGACTATGATATAGAGCTCTAGCAATACCAATTCTTTGACGTTGTCCTCCTGATAGCCTAATACCCCTCTCACCAACAATGGTTTGATATTTATCAGGTAATTCATCTATAATAAATTCATGAAGGTTGGCAATTTTTGCAGCTCTCACGACTGCACCTTCATCAATTTCGTTAGGCTCCACACCAAAAGCTATATTTGATAAAATAGAATTATCAGATAGATAGATAAATTGAGGTACATATCCTATATATTTTTGCCATGATCTAGAATTATGATTTGTAATTACATTACCATCTACCTCTAATGAGCCCTTTTGGGGTTCGAGTAGTCCAAGAATAATATCAACAGTTGTAGTTTTTCCACTACCAGTTGCACCTATTAATCCAATGGTAGAGTTGGCAGCAATACTTATGTTGATATTTTTTAAAACAGTTCGAGAGGAATTTGGATAATTAAAATATATGTTTTTTAAATCAATTTTTTTTCTAAATTGTACTTTTGATTGCTTTTCATTTGAATTTATTACTTTGAGTCTTACAAGTTCATTATGAATATTATTTACAGAGGGTATAATAAAATCAAATTTTGAAAAAGTTCCATAAATTTGCTGTAAAGCAGGCATTAATCTATATCCAGCAAATGCATATAAACTGATAAATGGTAAGGCATTATTGAAGCTACCAGTCATTTTCATTTGAAAAAGAATTAATATCATAATTCCCCCAAACGCTATTGCTTCAAGAATAAATCTTGGAAGTTGTTGCACAACAGAAGAGGAGGCAATATTTTTAGCAATTGTTTGAGCAGGCTCAGAAAACATTTTAATATAAATATTTTCTAAACCACCCATTTTGATTTCCTTAATTGCACCAAATGCTTCATTTATTGATTTGAATACTAATTGATTTTTTTTAAAACGCTCCTTTCCTAATTTACTGACATAGGTCTTAGTTGCCCAATAAATTAATAGATAAGATGAACCCAAACAAAAACCAACAATGAATGCTATTTTTGGATTTGCCAAAATTAATAAAGCTAAAAGGGCTACTGTAACTGCGCTTTTAGCTATCATATCTAGTAGTGTGCTCACGCCATTACCTACAACTATTCCAGTTTCAGCTAAAATATTTTTACTAAAATCGGCGCTATTACGATTAAGAAACCAAGTATATGCTTGACTCAAATACCTTTCTAATAATCGCTTACTAATATTATACTGAAGCATCTCTACGAAACGTATTTGCGCATAATTTGTAATAGCCTTAAATGTAAGTGAAAGAATTAGTAAAGCAAAAACTAAAATACCTAAACCAAACAGAAACTGTTGATGGTTTTCAATTCCAAAAACACTTGAAGCTTTATAAATATTATTAAGAACAATATTTGTTTCAATGACAGAAGGATTAGTTAGAACAGTTACAAATGGTAATATGGATGCTACTCCAATCATTTCTATAAAAGCCATAATAAGTATTAATAATAAAAGTAAGAAAGCTCGTTTGCGCTCATATGAGGTTAGTAAACTAATAATTTTTCTTATTATTTGCATAAAAGATAATGATTTTTATATTTTTATTAATAATACCAATTTAAGATTAATTGTTATATTTCTTTATAAATCTATTTTTCAATTTAATTAATCATTCGTCAATTCTGTCAAAAGCTTTTTTAGGCTTTTGTTACTATCATCATAATGAAATTGATCTTTCAAGAAAGGGTAATGATCTTTATTCCATTTGGATTGTGGACAATAGTATATATTATCTAAAATTCTTTTCACTTCATTATAGTTAAGTTTATTAGTTGAAAAAAAACTATACTTCTTTTTAAATGGTCCTGGCCATCCGAAGTAAAATTTAGACCCATTAATTTTATTTGGTACAAATATTGCAATTTTTTTTTTTCTTGATATGGCTTCATAGCCCATAGTTGAAAATGAAAAAATAATGTTTTCAAAATTATCCATGATTTCATATTTTCTTTTCCAATTAGTATTTTGATGAAAAACACAATTTGATTTGAATATATTTTTATAAAATTCAATTTCAATTTTTTGCCTCGAGGAATCATTTGATCTTCTCAATAATATGTGAATCTTCTTATTTGAGTGAGACAAATATAAATTTATCAACTTTAGTAATTTAGTTCGATAGGTCAAATGTTCATAATCTATACCGCCTTTAATTTTATAACTATCATGTACTTGAGAGATATATAAAAACTCATTTTTAAATTTTGACTTTTTAACTTTAACTAAATTATTTCTAAAATGACCTAAAACACGAAAATCTGCATTTATAATTTTCTGATATTGCGAAATATAATATTTATTTAATGTAAAAAAATAATCTCCATTTAATTTTTTTTTGTCATTTAACCATAATTTTTTATTTTCTTTAAACCATTTATCAAAACGAAGTCCGTTCATTACTGATATAAATGAAATTGTTTTAAAATCTTTTTTTAATTCGTACATTTGAAATCTAGCATCATTAAAAGTTATTATAATTTTTGGTGAGGTATATTTTATATAATTAATAGAGTAGGTTTTAAATGAAAAATCTAAAAAAAAAATCTGTTTTAAATATATCCAAAAATAAATTTTTTTTTTTCTTAATTCAAGAATGTTAAAGTTTTTTTTGATAATGTTCTTTAAAATTTGTGCATGAATTTCGTCATAGAGGAGTATTTTACTTTTATTTGGAAAATTAAAACGAAATCTTAATTCTGAAAGGGAAATAAGCTTTTTAAATAATTTTCTCAACATTATTTACAATGATTATATTAAAAATTTTTAATAATATTGATTTACATGAAATAATATTTTTTGCTATCATAAATTTTAATATTAAAAAATTTTTTAATATTTTTAAAAATTAGATATATGAATAAAAAAATTAATATTGCAATAATATTAGCTAGGGGTGGTTCTAAAGGCATATCGAATAAAAATATAAAAATTTTAAATGATAAACCCCTTATATATTGGTCAATACGACAATGTTTAAACTGTAAAGAAATTAAAAGTGTTTGGGTAAGTAGTGACTCAAAAAAAATTATTAAAATTGCACAAAAAACTGGAGCTAAAACTATAATTAGACCTAAAAGTATTTCCAATGATAATTCAACATCTGAGTCAGGATGGATGCATGCTATAAATTATCTGAATAAACAAAAAATTAAATTAGATACAGTTGTAGCTATTCAAGCTACCTCCCCTTTAAGAGAGTCCAATGATATAAAAAAAGCTTTAGTAATTTTCTATAAGAAAAAATATGACAGTTTGTTTACTGGATCTGTTAATAATGAAATTTTTTTCAATTGGACAGAAAAATTAAAAAAACCATCACCAAATTATAATATTCGTAAAAGGACTAAAAGACAGAATTTGAAAAATTCAATTTTAGAAAATGGATCTTTTTATATTTTTGATAAAAAAAAGTTTATAAAAAATAAAAATAGATTATTTGGAAAAATTGGTTTTTACCTGATGAACAAAATTAAAAGCTTTCAAATTGATGATTTGAATGACTTTGAAATTGTTAAATCAATAATGAATAATAAAAAGATTACAAAGAATTTTAATAAATTTACTTAGATTAAATATTTCCGTACATATTTTTTTTAATAAAACAATAACCTTTTATTAACTCATCTATTCCCTCTTCAATAGATACAATCGGAGCAAATCCTTTATTTTCAATTTTTTTATTTGAAACAACATAGTTTCTTTGATCTGGATCTTTATTATAGTCATTATCAATGATGTTTAAGTCATTAATCCTTAATTTAATTTTTTCACATAATTCTTTTTTTGATAAATTTGCATCAGAAAGACCCACATTATAAATTTCTGATTTCATCATCTCAAAATTATTTATTGAATGAATAAATGCATTTGAAACATCAGATACGTGGATGTAGTTTCTTTTGAAATGTGACTCATATAAAACAATAAACTTGTCATAAACTGCTCTATAAACAAAATCATTAACTAATAAATCTAATCTCATTCTTGGAGACATTCCAAAAACAGTTGCAAGTCTCAAGCTTATAACATTTTCTCTTTGCATTAAAACTTCTTCAATTTGAACTTTATCTTTTGCATAAGAGGATATGGGATTCAATGGAGATTGCTCATCACAAAGATTGTTATCATCTCCTGATCCATAAGCACTATTGGTTGTGGGCATAATAATTGCTTGATCATTAGAAACAATTTTAAATAAATCTAAAATTGAGTCTTTATTAATTAATTTTGAATTAATAGGGTCTTTGTCACAAGCTGGTGCACCAACTATTGCAGCTAAGGGTATGATAAGGTCACATTTTGAAATATATTTTTTTAAAATATCAGTATTTCTTACGTCAGAGTTTATTATTTCTAAATTCTTATTTGAGCATAAGTGATTTAAGCTCGTTTGGTTATACATAAAATTGTCAACTACTGTTACTTTAAATTTATTTTTTAGTAGTAACTCAGTGAGGATTGAACCGATATATCCTGAGCCACCAGTAACTAAAATATTCATTTCTTATATTTTAATAATATCGTTTACAAAAAAATCGTATTTTGCTTTTTTCTTGAGAAGGTTAAAGTATTCGTTTGCTTTAATACCTAAGCCCCCGGTTCTTTTGGCAACTATGTTTTCATTAGTAAACTTTTCACCTTTTTTTATATTTTCTTTAGCTACAAAATATTTTTTTAATTTTTTTACATTATTAATCTCAGAAGAGGTGATTTTTTTAGAGCCATCACCTAGAGCTAATTCTAGATCTCTTATATCACGAACTATTTTGACAAAATCTTTTTTTTCCATTGATGCTCTATGATCAGGCCCTTTTAATTTTTTACTTACAGTTATATGTTTTTCAAAACATTTTGCTCCTAAAGCAATAGATCCTAAAGCTACATTATTTTCAATAACATGATCAGAATATCCTACCAAGCAATCAAATTTTTTTTTATATAATTGCATAACTCTGATGTTCGCGTCTGATGAAGCAGCTGGATAACTTCCAGTGCATTGCATAATTATAAACTTATTTTTTAAGTATTTTTTTAAAATTTTTACACTTTCTTCAACCTCTTCTAAATTACACATAGCAGTTGATAAAATTATTGGTTTCTTTTTTTTTGCGATATATTCTATTAACTGATGATTATTGGAGTCGGTAGAGGCAATTTTAAATATTTCCATTCCTAATCCGTAAAGTAAATCGGTGCTTTTTTTATCATAGGGTGTAGACATAAAAATTATTTTCTTTTGTTTGCAATATCTGATTATTTCTTTGTGCATTTCAAAATTAATTTCTTGCGATTTTAACAAATCAAACCAAGATTGCTTTTTATCAGAACCAGTTGTTTCAATATGATATTTCGCTTTTGGTGCTTTTTTCAAAATTATTTCATCTGCAAGAAATGTTTGAAATTTAACTGCATCTGCCCTAGCTTCTACAGCTATATCAATAAGCTTTTTTGCTAACTTAATACTACCATTATGATTCACACCAGCTTCAGCAATAATAAAACACTTTGCATTGTCAGATATTTTTCTTTTATTACTAAGAATTATTTCATTTTTTTTCATAATATGTTTTTACTAAATTTATACTGCTTTTAATATCAGATAACTTTGCATTTCTAAACTCTAAAATAATTGGAAGGTTTTTTTTAAATAAACCTAAAAAAGGTAAATACATAGATTGTACAGATAAAGGTCTATGTTGGTCGTTAAATCCATCATTATCACTAATTTCAATAGCTATAATACGTTTATTTAAAAATTTAATGAAATTATTCATCGAAAAGTTAAAACAACTTGATGCAAAATAAGTATGGGGTAAGTTAAAATTTACAAATAGGTTTTCAGGTATTTCTTTAAAGAGTTTTTTATATTCTTTTGGTTCCTGCATAATTAAATAGTTTTTTTTTTGATTTGAACCCTCTGTTTCTATAGCAATATTGATTTTCTTTTTAGCGTAATTAGATATTTTTTTTAGAGATTTAAGCATATTATTAAAAGCCTCAGATCTATCAGCAACATAAGTTGTATCAAAATCAAAGTCATAATTGCTCTTATTGAAATCAGCTTTTGGAACAGGCAATGATAAGAAACCTGGATGGATGGTATAAAGTTGTGCTCCAATATCTTTACAAAAATCAATATTTGAAATAATCATGTCTAAAGAATTTTTTCTTATATTCACATCTAATGAAGCTATATTAATTACAAACTTTTCATCCTTTGAGGGTGGAAAAAAGTTATGTACAAATAAAGTTTTTTTTACATCTCTGCGAATTACTTTTTTTAAAATTTGTTTTGTTTCATATTTATGAGTAGAACCTATTTCGATACCATCTATTTCTAAATTATTTAGTTGATTTATTACTTTTTGAAAGTTTGATTTTTTTTGTTTTGAAAAGGTTGTTGATACATAAATCATCTTTGTAAATTAATATTTTTTTATGAATTTATTCTTAAATTTGGCAGGAGGTAGTGGAGGAAATATCATTGCTTTTATAAAATTTTCCCTTTTAATACCTTTCCAATCACTATTCAAAATACCATTATAAGGGGCACCCCTTTTAAAGTAAGTACTTTTTCCTTTTTGTTTTCTACCAGGGTATCTTTTGAAAACTTTTTTAAGAACTTCATCAAAGTAAAGTAATGAAGTAAACATCACTCTGTAATATAGGGTTGATTGTAAATCAAATTTTTTTATTTTTATTGATTTTTGTAAGATGATTTTACCATCATCATATTTTTCATTCATATAATGATAAGTAAAACCAGTCATTTTTTCCCCATTTACCATAGCCCATGTTATACTACTACAACCTTTATACTTTGGGAGTAACGATGGATGTAAATTAAAAGGTTTAAATTTGGATATAGATAAAACATTTTCTGGTATTTTATATTTATAAGAGATTGAAATAATTAAATCAGGTTTAAAAGGTATATTTTTATAATTTATTTTTTTTGTTGAGTATAAAATTTTATTTTTCTTACAAATTTTTATTATATCTGGCTCAAAATATTTTGGCAAATGGGTGTATACATAAATATGATACTTTTTTTTTATAAGAGACTCTAATGCTTCACAACCAGACCAATTGAAGCCACATAAAATAATTTTTTTCAACTAGATTTCTGTCTCCCAAACATTTAAACCTTTGGTGTCAAACTTAATTGGATAGTAACTTAAATTCATAGAATTAATTTTTTTAATAAAATTGAACCAATTTATTGGCTGTATATAAAATAACATATAACCACCGCCCCCTGTGCCAAGTAACCTACAACCATCTGCCAAAGATTTATTGCATAGTTTTTTTTCTAGATCTAAGATTTTTTTGTTTACCATACTTTTATCTAATTTTTTTTTTAGATCCCATGAAAACTGAATCAATTTACCAATATTATTTACTTTACCTCTCAATAGATCCTCTTTTATTTTGTTAAATAAAATCTTAGATTTTTTTCCATAATCATCGATTTTTTCGTTTTTAGATAATTTTATTTGCATGGCTGATCCCTTATGTGGCATGTTTGTATCACATAAAATTATTCTTCTTTCTAACTCATCAAATAAATTATTAGGCAGGATTAAATTTTGAACTAAATTTTTATTTTCACTGTATTCCATAAAATTACATCCACCAAAAACTGTACTATATTGATCTTGCCATCCACCTGTGACGCCTAGCTCTATCCTTTCAACTTGAAAGGCTAATTCAGCTATTTGATATTTATTTAATTTATATGGTTGCAAATAATTTATTGCACCAATTACAGCAGAAGAGACCGCTGCAGAACCTCCTAAACCTGAGCCTGGTTTAACATCTGTTTCTACAAAAATGTCAAATCCAAAACTAGGTTTAAGTAGTTTTATGCATGACTTAATTAAATCAAGATTTCCATCGTATTTTATATCTTCATTTTTTTTTAAAATGATTTTTTTATTATAATCATTTGAATTAATTATAATTTTTTCATCATCTCTTTTTATCAAATGGACATTACAAAACTTATTTATTGTAAAAGAAATACTCGCGCCACTTTTTCCAAAAAAATATTTTGTAACATCTGTACCACCCCCGACAAAACTTATTCGAGCAGGAGATCTAGATCTAACAATTATATTTTTATTAAATAAATTAATATCTTTTCTTTCAATAAATTTAATTACTCTTTTTCGGTTATCTAAAACTGGTATAACATCAAATTTTTGATCTAAGAGCTTTAAAATTCTATCAGTATCTTTTTCGTCTAATACAAATTTAAAATTTGGGTTACTACATTTTTGAATATTTTCTTTTATAGTACCACCTTTAAGAAGATATCTTCTAATGTCACCATCACTTACAGAACCAACAATTATTTTTTTTTTATTTATTATATAAATAATACCTTTTTTATTTTGGGAAATTTTTTGCATAGCATCTTTTATTTTTTTGCTTGAGTCAATTAAGTAAGGATTAAGTTTCATAATTTAATACTCTCTTCCCATTTGTTAATTAAATTCGCAATAAATTTAATATCTTTATTATTTAAATTTAATGATGAGGGTAAATGTACTGAATTTAGAGATATATTATAAGAATTAAAAAAATTTTTTTCATCAAAATCATTTCTAAAGTGTTTAGCAAATGAAACAGGAAAAATCATCGGTCTACATTCAATTTTTTTTCTTTGCATATATTTAATGAATTTATTTCTTAAATTTTTCTTTTTAAAAGTTATTGTAACGAACCACTCTACCGATGATACGTTTTTGATTTTTGGAAATATTTCAAAAGTTTTTGCTTTTAAATATGAAATATAATTATCTTTAATTAATTTTTTTTTTTTTAAAATATTTCTCAATTTTTTTAATTGAACTATTCCGATAGCGGCTTGCATGGCCGTCATTCTATAATTAAAGCCCAATAACTGATGATGGTACCTTTTTTCTTTTGTCATTCCATGATCCCGCAAAATTTTCACTTTTTCGTAAATATTTTTTTTATTTGTTAAAATCATGCCACCCTCTCCAGTGGTAATTATCTTATTTGCAAAAAAACTAAAACATGAAATATCTCCAATTGTGCCACAAAGTTTGTTATTAATTTTAGCGCCAATACTCTCGGCCACATCTTCAATTATTTTTATTCTTTTATTTTGTATTACTTTTTTTAATTTATTGATATCAACAGGATAACCAAATGGATGAACAATCATTATTGCTTTTGTTTTTTTTGTAATCTTTTTTTTTAAATCTTTGAAGCAAATACAAAAATTATCACTTTGGACATCAACTAAAACTAGTTTTGCGCCAGTAAGTGCGATCATATTAGCTGGCGATATAAATGTTAAATTAGGACAAATAACTTCATCTCCTTTTCCAATATTTAATGATAATAAAGCTAAGTGAAGAGATGTTGTACAATTAGATGTGGATATTGCATATTTAATTTTGTGAAATTTTGCGAAATCTTTTTCAAATCTCTCTATGATTTTTCCTTGAGATGAGATCCACCCAGCTTTAACTGTTTTATTTAAGCTTTTTATTTCCTCAGATGAAATTTTTGGAGTGAAAAATGGAATATGTTTGTTTGATTTAGTTATCATTTTTTTATTTCATATTTTATTAATTTACCTCTAATTTATCAGTCATTTAATATTCTATCACTATACTTTTTTAGATTTATTGATTTAGTTTTATGATCATTATTATTCAAATTTATATTTTTAGTTAAATTAAATATCTAATGCTAAAATATCTTCTACTTTTTCTAAAATAAAATGTCCTAAAAAAATATGACACTCTTGTATTCTTGCTGTTATATTCGATGGCACATTCAAAGATTTATTTGAAAGTGACATTGCTTTTCCTCCATTTTTACCCAAGAAACAAATAGAATAGATACCAGTTTTTTTTGCATGCTTTAATACTTTTAAAATATTATTTGAATTTCCAGAAGTTGAAATGCAAATCAAAATGTCATTTTTTTTAGCTAATGCTATAAAAGGTCTCAAAAAAATATCATCAAAACTAAAATCATTTCCACAAGCTGTAAGAGTTGATGTATCTTGTGCAAGTGTCAAAGCAGGAATAGGGTTTCTATCTATATGAGGTCTGAGCCTAACTAAAAATTCAGCAGCTAAATGTTGTGCATCAGCAGCAGAACCACCATTTCCACAGAAAAGTAATTTACCTCCCTTTTTTAATTTATTTTTAATATTTTTAATTACATCAATAACATCCGTAGATAAATTTAACATATCTCTATGGGTTTTTATGTTCTCATCTAGTTGGTTTTTAAAATCTATCTCTGTTTTTGACATATTAAAAATTATGGCCTTAACGATTAGCTATTGAGACTTTTTATAAAATAATCTTTTAATTGCGTTGATCCTTCCATTCAAGTACTCGTACTTTAATCATTTTTAATGCAGTATCTATTTTATTTTCTTTGTTTTTAGAAATTAATCTTGATTTCATATAAAATGCTTTTGTAATTTCAATAAATGTAATTTTTTTATCTAATGAAATAATAGTCACTTAATTCTATTTTTTATTAATAATTTTAATATATTAATTATATCATAAATATAAATAAAACATCATTTATAATAGTCTGTGGTGGCTGTTAGTGAATATTTAACATTGTTTAAAGATATAACAAATTTAGCTCCTCTAGTAACATTTATATGAATGTTTTGGTCTTAAGTTAATTTGTTATAATTCGCTAATTTTTGATTTTTATTATTATTTTAAGTAATTGGCAATTTTATTAGCTGCTAAAAAGAGCTATAAACTTCCTTAGAATTTAGTTTTCAAAATAAAAAATGATTAAGAGCGATATAATATTCAAATTGTTAATAATGATATGTAAATAATGGAATATAAAATTTTAATCATTATTTTCTTAATATCAGTATCTTTGAATTATCTTTTTATAAAAGTTAATTTTTTCAAAGATAATCAATTAAATAAACAAGCTCAAGATATTCATGTTGGCAAAATACCAAGATTAGGTGGTCTAATAATAATATTTTTATTTTTTGGATATCAGATTTTATTTTTAAATGGCTTAAGTATTTTATTTTGGTGCTCAATTATAGTCTTAACTCCAGCTTTTTTAGAAGATTTAAGATTTTCTATTACTCCTCTAATTAGACTCACAACAATTATAATTTCCTGTTTTATACTAATAACTAATTTGTCAGCCTTACCTCAATTTAATTTTGGCCCTATAAACATTTTGTTCAATAATCACATATTCCAAATAATTTTTTTTACTTTAGCTATGACAACGATTATTAATGGTCAAAATATAATTGATGGAACAAATGGACTTTCAGCTATAACTGCACTTTCAATTTTTGGGAGCATTTTATACTTAGGTATATATTTAAATGATTTAAATGTAATAAAAACTAGCTCAGTAATAATTATCTTAATTGTAGGTTTTTTATTTTTTAATTATCCACTTGGAAAAATATTTTTAGGTGATACCGGAAGCTATTTTTTAGGCTTAATATCTAGTTATTTGATAATAGATATTTTTGCAAGAAATCAAGATCTTTCATCTTGGTCTGCGGTAGTAATATTTATTTATCCTTTAATTGAAGTAAGCACCTCATATTTTCGAAGAATATTAAGTAGGAAGTCTCCATTTTCTCCTGATAACATGCATCTCCACTCTAAAATGTATAATTTAATATCAATTAAAATTCAGGATAAACGATTATCTAATGCTTTAGTTGCTCCTTTTTTATTTATTATTTGGCTTGTACCTCAGTTACTAATGCCATTGACACTACATAACCATTATATTGCATTATTAGTTATACTAATTTTATTTACTCTTTATTTAATTTTATACTATTTTTTATCAAAGTATCAAAAGTGAGTCTTTTCTAATTTTTAATAATAAAAAATTTGATTTACTGTTTTTCTATATAAATTGAATGAGAAGGGAAAGCAAATGAGCTTTGACATGATTCTACAATAGATTTAACGTTATATGCTAAATTTTCTTTAATCGATAAATATTTTGACCAATCATTTGTTCTAGCAAAGGTATAAATCAAGATATCAATACTTGAGTCATTAAATTTATCAACCCTAACAAATAATTTATATTCATCATTAACAATAAAATTGGTATTGCTTTTAATAAAGCTTTCAATCTCATGACAAATTTTCTTTAGCTGTTCTATAGAGGTATCGTATGTCAATCCAATAATCCATTTAATACGTCGATTTTTTCTATGAGAATAATTTAAAATAGCAGAGTCTGAGAAAACATAATTAGGCAAAGAGATAGATGAGGTATCAAACTGTTTAATTAAAGTTGACCTAAAACCAATATGCTCAACTGTTCCAATAGCATGTCCAGGAACCTCAATAACATCTCCTAATTGAAATCTTTTTTCCATAATAATCATAATACCTGAAATTAAATTTTTAAATAAATCCTGAGCTCCTAAAGCTACAGCAACACCAAATAATCCTAAACCTGCTATCACTGGACCAATTTTGATACCCCAAGTTTCTAAAACTGCAACTATTCCCAAAATTATTATTAAATATTTCAAAGAACGCATTAACCAAATAACTAGAGCTTTTGATAGAACTTCTTCTAATTTTTGAAAAGCATTAGATAATGGGTATAATGATTGATGTAGTAACCAAAATACAAAAATTGTTATCAGTGTTTGATTTATTTTATCTAAAACTATTCCTAATTGGCTATCACTATTAACAATAAATCCCATTGAAATGAAAACTATTGTTGGAGGTAGTATTTTTAATGGTGGTGATAGAGATTCAAAAAGATTATCATCAACTTTATTACCAGTTTTTTTAATAATTTTTTTAATTCTAGAAACAATAACTCTAGCAAACAGGCTTCTCAAAAGAATTGAAATTATTAAGAGAGCTAAAATTAAAAGTAATTCAATTATTGAAATACCTAAACTCTCTATTTGAATAGAATTTAGAAAATAATTATTAATTTTTGTTAAAATATCCATTTACATTAGTATTATATAAATATCTCATTAAATAGCCTAATGGCAACATCATAAAGACATTATTCCAATTGTTATATAGACTCATATGAGGAACTAATGGCCACCAATAAACAAATAAAATCATTGGATACAATAAGTATTCAAAAGGTATCTTTTTTTTTTGATTTGATAATAATATAAAAAATAGCTGCCTTATTCCAATATAAGTTAAATATAGATAAAAAAACACTAAGAATAAAAAACCAAATATTCCTAATTCAGCTAAAGCTTGAATATAGATATGATGAGGGTGAGAGCTACACGATCTTTTTGTAATTTTATATTCTTCTTTATTGCAATGGTAACGAAAAGTATTTGTTCCAATGCCAAAAATCGGTTTATCAGCAAACATCTTAAATGCTGATAAATAGTGCTCTTCATGGTGAGGGCCATAAGGCAAGAAAGGTAATTTTGTATTACTTACCTGATCTATTGTTTTATCAAGCATTCTCTCTTTAGCAGCAGGATTTATTTGAAGAATTGCATATATAGTTATAACAGATACTAATAATCCTAGTATTCGATATAATCTAAAGTATGGAATAAAAATTATTACTAAAAATGTAAATAAGCTTACATAAAATAAAGGAGCTCTCTCTCCAGATAAAAAAACAATTACCTCACTTATTACTAAAAAAGCTACTGATAAAATCATAACTTTCTTTGTTTTTTCAAAATTTTGATAAATTAAAGCAAAAGTAAATATAGATAGATAAGCTACATATCTTCCTATAATTGGTTCTTTCCCAAAAAAACCTGTGAGTCGAGAAGGTGCATGAGCCAAATTTCCAAATAAGTTAATCTTGTAAATGTACTGATAGAGTCCATCAGTACAAACTATTAAGATACTTAAAATTGAGACTACAAGAAAACATCTAGAGATATGAGGATTGACATCATTAAGATACCAAACACCTAAAGCAAAAAAAATATAGCGAAAATAAAACATACTTCCCTCATTACTCAAAGAGTCAATGGGAATATCTGATAATAAAGAGCGAGTAACTCCATAGATACTAAATAAAATAAAACCAAAAAAAATGGGATTTTGATAATAATGCCACTTTTTATAACGAATTGATACAAATAAGAAGTATGAGGCAATTAGAGATAAAAAAATATCTGGTAATGCAGGCCCCGTGATTAGAGCAATTGGCAAAAGAATAAAGAGAATAGAAAAAAAAATAACATCAATTTTTAGTGAACGATCTGAGAAGAAATTTTTGAATGGTGATAAAATGAAATTATTCATTTTGTAACATTAGATGAAAGATTGGAATAAAAAAACAAAAAAGCCGATCAAAATTCAGTTTTTTAAAATATTGGTTATTTGCAATTATATCAAGCCGCACATATCAGAAATTGATAGAACTGTTTTGACAAGATTAGATTATTAAAGAGACCAATTTAGACTATATCCCAGAACTTTACTGACTGAGTATTAAATCAGCAAAAGATATCCTCACATTTTAAAACCTTCACCTCTATCACCACATAACCATGGCCATCACTTTGAACCATTGAGTTAAAAATTGTCCTTTAATTTTGCATTAATCATTAAATAGAGCTTCATGGAATTTATAGAGATTTCTTTTGTTTCAAATCCATAATTATAATTTTTATTATTAATTGAAGAATAAAAACTATTTAATAAATTAAATAATGATGACTTTATTTTTTTTTGATACGGATCATAATTTTTTGTTGATAAATTATTAGTTATTTTGATATTTCTTACTTTATAATTAAAATTATTACCAGTGAGAACTTTGAATACTTTTTTATTTTCTAAGTCTGAAATCGATAAATACAAATTAAATTCGTTTTGATTAATTCTATTTAATATTTTAATTTTATTAATTTTAATATTTTCTATATTATTTAATAAATAACTTATTATGCCAAAAGTATGTACACCCCAATCTAGAATTGGAGAATAATTTCTTCTCGGACCTTTATCACCATCAATGACTCTAAGTTCAAATTGTTTACTCGACTCAAGGGATTTGATAATTTTAATAAAATTAATATCAAAAAAATGAAAATGATTTACACAAATAATCTGATTTGGAAATTTATTAATTAAATTAATAAAATGATTAAAATCATCTGGTAAACAAACTGGTTTTTCAATTAAGATAGGTTTATTAAATTGTATGATTTGTTTCAAAATAGGTAAATTTTTTTTCGGATCTGTACAGCATATAAAGGCATCTGGAATACCAATTTCTTTAATAGCTACACTTAAATTTTTAAAAATAGTTAATTGGTAATCAATTTTTTTGTTATCTGATATGACTGCAACTATTTTGAACTTATCTGATAGTTCATTTTGAATTATTTTAAAATAGTTTTTAGCAAATTTTCCAGATCCAAAAAAAAATAACCTTAAATGACTCATTTCTTAAAAGTAGAACTTTTTTTTAAAAATTGGATTTACACCAATGCAAATAATTAAAAATTCCCTCTTCCAAAGAAATTTTAGCATGAAAATTTAAATGATCTTTTGCTTTAAATGTATTTGGGCATCTTCGATTTGGCTCATCAGCAGGATAGCTTGATGGATATGCAATTTTATGAATATTTTCATCTTTGTTTTCTATTTTAAAAAAAAGTTTAGCTAAATCTAACATAGTTATTTCAGGTTTTTCATTGCCAATATTATAAGCTTCGCCTGGTTGGCCAAGAGCTATAGTCCTAAGGAAGCCCTCTATACCATCTGATATATAACAAAATGTTCTAGTTTGATTACCATCACCATATACATTTAAAGGTTTATTGTTTAGAAAATTATTAGCAAAATTTGCCATAACTCTGTAATCATCTTTCTTCATTCCAGGGCCATAAATATTAAAGGGCCTTATGATATTAGTATGAACATCATAATAATTTTGATAAATGTAACACAAGGTTTCGCCCACTCTTTTTCCTTCATCATAGCAAGCCCTGGGCCCTAATGTACTAACATTCCCTCTATAATCTTCATTAATAGGTACAAATTCTGAAAAAGGATCTCCGTATATCTCACTGGAACTAAAAAAAATATATTTTGAGTCATGATTTTTTGCTAACTCTAGTAGATTTTTAGAACCACTAATTGAAACATCAAGTGTCTCAATGGGTTTCTTTCTATAATAAATTGGGCTAGCTATTCCAGCAGCATGAATAATATAATCAAATTTATCTTCAAAATTTAAATTATTTTTTTTGCAAATATCCAAATTCACAAAAGAAATATTTTTATCTAAATTTTTATTGAATGCAAAATTTTTTGAACTAGATACAAAATTATCCATTAAAGTAAGATTACATTGTATTTGTTTTTCCTTAGATAACTGATGGAAAAAAATTGTAAAATAATAACCTAAGAAACCACCACCACCAGCTAATAAAATATTCTTATTTTGAAATTTATATAGAACATCTGAGAGGTTCTCTATGATTGCGCATATATCTTTTTCTATAATATTTGACATTTATTTATTTAATTTTAAGAGTGGAATAGGCTTATAATGTTCGGCATTAAACTGTGCTGTGAATTCAAAAATTGACTCAAAGTATTCATAAGCAAATACAATTATTATATCGGGTTGAAATTTATACAAAAAATCTCTTTTTACAATGGGTATATGCTTTCCAGGAGTAAATTTAGATTGCTTAATTGGACTATCATCAATAACAAATGGAAGGATATCAGAGGAGATATCTGCAAAATTTGTAATAGTTGCAAATCTTGCAGGACATCCAAAACCTATTACTTTTTTATTATTACTTTTTAGATTAACTAAAAAGTCTCTAAGTTTATTTGCTTCTAATTGAGATTTATTATGAAAATTTTGAGATAAGATATTATCAAAATATTCTTTTTCAATTTTTATTGACTTTTCAATGGATAATGAGTTGTTGTCAGTATTGCAAATATAAAAACGCAAAGATCCTCCATGAGGACTTATATGCTCAATTTTGTTAATATATAAATTATGCTTTTCAAATAAATACTTAATACCTTGGATAGAGAAATAAAAAGGTCTATCAAAATAAAATCTCTCAAACTCTAACTCATTTAAAATATTTTTAATATATTCAATTTCTAAAATAAATGTGCCCTTTTCTTTCATTAAAAATTTTACATTTTGTATAAATTCATCAGAATTTTCTACATGAGTAAAAATACTAGAGGCAACTAAATAATCAAATTTACCATATTTTTCTTTGATAAATTTTGCATTGTCAGAGTCAAAAAAACCAATAACAGTAGGTAAGCCATTTTTGTTGGCTATTTCCCCTACATTAATTGAAGGGTCGATACCAAGAGCATTAATATTCCTTTTGCTTTCAATAAGAGGCTTCAACAAAATTCCATCATTTGAGCCTATATCTAAAACTTTTGAATTATCCGGAAAAACTAATGATAATTTTTTAAAATGTTCAACTAATTCTTTATTAATTGAAGATAAGTAAAAGTACTCTTCAAACATTTTATCTCTAGGAGCCATACTTTCTGTTTTTGCAGAAAAACAATTTGAGCATATATATATTGAGAGATTTCCTATAAATTCATCTTTAAAAGAATTTTGATCAGGATATTTATTTGCATATGGCTGCGCACCTAAGTCAATGAGCTTATGTAAGGTATTGGAACTACAACAAGAACAAATCATGTAAAACTAATTGATATATGATAAATGATACTTTGAACACATTTCTTTATAAAAGCTTAAGATTACAGTGGCAAAAAAAATTAATTTAATTTTAAATTTTTGAAGATGTTTGAAATAATTTTGGAAAAAAACTTTTTTGATTATTGATAAAAAAAAGCCGCACAAGGCGGCTTTTTCGTGTATTTATTTACAGTTAAATTACATCATGCCTGGCATACCGCCACCCATGCCACCCATACCACCCATATCAGGCATAGCTGGTGCAGAGGATTTGTCTTCAGGCTTATCGGTAATCATAGCTTCTGTGGTTGTTAATAAAGCAGCAACAGATACAGCATCAATCAAAGCGGTTCTTACGACTTTAGTAGGATCCACGATACCAGCTTTTACTAAGTCACAGAACTTTCCTGATTGGGCGTCAAAACCATGAGAGTTGTCTTTACTCTCAAGTACTTTTCCGGCAATAACAGCACCATCAAATCCGGAGTTTTGAGCTATTTGTTTCAGAGGGGCTGAAAGAGCTTTTCTGACAATGTCAACTCCATATCTTTGATCGTCATTATCGACTTTTAAATTTTTCAAGACACTTGTAGCGTATAGTAAGGCAGTACCACCACCTGGTAATATTCCCTCCTCTACAGCAGCTCTAGTAGCATGCATAGCATCTTCTACTCGATCCTTTTTCTCTTTGACTTCAACCTCAGATGCTCCACCTACTTTGATAACAGCTACTCCACCAGCAAGCTTTGCTAGTCTTTCTTGGAGCTTTTCTTTATCATAATCAGAGGTTGTTTCATCAATTTGTTTTCTAATTTGATCACATCTTGCCTCAATATCTTTTTTCTTACCTGCTCCGCCAACAATTGTTGAGTTTTCTTTATCAACAACAACTCTTTTTGCTTTGCCCAGCATATCCATAGTCACTGACTCAAGTTTAATGCCTAAATCTTCACTAATAACTTGACCACCTGTCAATATAGCAATGTCTTCCAACATTGCTTTTCTTCTATCACCAAAACCTGGAGCTTTGACAGCAGCAATTTTTAATCCACCTCTTAATTTATTAACAACTAAAGTTGCAAGAGCCTCGCCCTCAACATCTTCAGATATAATTAGTAAGGGCTTTGTAGACTGAACAACTGACTCTAACAAAGGCAACATCGGTTGAAGACTAGCAAGTTTTTTTTCGTGTAATAGAATTAAGCAATCTTCCATTTCTGCTTTCATTTTATCTGCATTAGTAACGAAATATGGAGAAAGATAACCTCTATCAAACATCATACCCTCGACAACATCTAATTCTGTGTCTAAGCTTTTGGCCTCTTCAACTGTTATGACACCCTCTTTGCCGACTTTTTGCATTGCCTCAGATATCATACCTCCTACTTCACCATCACCATTTGAAGCGATGGTACCAACTTGCTGGACCTCTTTGTCTGACTTTACAATTTTGGAGTTTTTTTGTAGCTCAGAAATAATTGCATCTGTAGCAGCATCCATTCCTCTTTTTAAATCCATTGGGTTTAATCCAGCAGCTACAGCTTTCATTCCTTCAGTAGCCAAGGCTTGACATAAAACAGTTGATGTTGTTGTTCCGTCACCAGCTGAGTCGTTTGTTTTATTAGCTACCTCTTTTATCATTTGTGCGCCCATATTTTCAAATTTATCGGCCAATTCGATTTCTTTTGCAACTGTTACACCATCTTTTGTTGTTCTTGGTGAGCCAAAAGATTTGTCTATTACAACATTTCTACCTTTAGGTCCTAATGTTACTTTGACAGCATCCGCTAGTATATTTATTCCTTTTAGCATTTTTGCTCTAGCGTCTGTACCAAATTGAATTAATTTTGCTGACATTTTAATATTCCTTTCAATTACTTCTCAATAATTCCCATGATGTCTGACTCCTTCATAATTAAGAGTTCTTTACCATCAATTTTTACTTCTGTACCAGACCATTTACCAAACAAAATTCGATCACCTTTTTTTACATCTAAAGCAACTATTTGTCCGTTTTCATTTCTAGCACCAACACCTACGGATACAACTTTTCCTTCCATCGGCTTTTCTTGAGCAGTATCAGGAATAATGATACCGCCTTTTGTACGATCTTCTTGTTCCACTCTCTCAACCAAGACTCTATCGTGTAAGGGTTTTAAATTCATTTTTGTACCTCTATATCTAAAATTAAATTTTTAGCACTCACTTTTATAGAGTGCTAAACTATATAAGTAAATGGTAAATAAATTTCTAATTTCAAGTTGAAATAGCCAAAAATCATTAAAAATATTGAAATTTCTCTTTAATTGAAAGATTATCCTAATATGAAAAATAGCTCAAATTTAAGCACTTTTATGGTCATGTTCATGATTTGCAATTTTTTTGAGAGATCGGCAATTAATTTTGTTTGAAAATAATCTTATTAAACAATTGGTGCTTATAGGAGGTGGGCATGCAAATGTACAAATTTTAAAAAAATTATGCATGAACAGAATAAAAGGATTGCATGCAATTTTAATTAGTGAACATTTTGAAGCTACTTACTCAGGTATGACACCTGGATATATCCATAGGGATTTTAGCATAGAAGAAATAAGCATTGATCTTCAAAGGCTTTGCTTTAATGCTGGAGCAACATTTATAAAAGATAAAGTAATAAAGTTAGAAACTAAATATAAAAAAGTAGTATTAAAAAATTATCCATCAATTAACTATGATTTATTATCAATTAATACTGGTTCCATCTCAAATACAAAAGGAATAAAAATAGAAAAATTATCTAAATGTTTTTTTGCAAAGCCCATTAGCTCACTAGTAAATAACTTGAGCCAGATTGATCAAATTATTAGTAATAAAAAAAGTAAAATTTCAATTATTGGTGGAGGTGTAGCATCTTATGAATTAGCATTCAGCTTATTAAGAAGATATGAAAAAAATTTAGAAATAAATATTTTTGGAAAAAATATTTTAAAAGAAAAAAATTTAAATAAGAAAACGAAAAAAAACCTAAAAAAGATTTCATCAGATTTAGGTATTAAAGAGTATTTAGGAGAAGTTGTTTCTATAACTAAAACTCATTTAGTCTTAAATAGTGGAGAAAAATTTGATAGTGATTTAAATTTACTTTCCTCTGGTGCTAATATTGAAACATGGCTCTTAGAGAGTAATCTAGATAAAGATAAAAATGGATTTATAGTTGTAGATAATAATCTTATGTCTACAAGCGATAAAAATATATTTGTTACTGGTGATGCCTGTACAGTGGAAGATAATTTTAGACCTAAATCAGGTGTAATGGCAGTCCGTCAGGGGCAAGTTTTAAAAGAAAATGTTTTTTCGAAATTAACTGGTATGCCTCTTATGAAATTTAAAGCACAAAAAAACTGGTTATATTTAATTGGCACTCATAAAAATAAAGCATTATTGAATTATTTTTTCTTATCTTTTCATGGTCGATGGTGCTGGAAACTTAAAGAGTGGATTGATAGAGGGTTTATTAACAGATTTAGATTTACTTATAATTCAAATATGTCTTTTAAAAATTTTGAACTAGAAAACCCAACAGACATTAAGATGTATTGCCAGGGTTGTGGCTCTAAAGTATCAAAAAACACTTTAGTTAATTTTTTAAATGAGGAAAATTCAGATAGTGATTTACCTGACTCATCAATAATAAATACTAGTTCTGCATATTTATTACAAAGTATAGATCACATTAAGTTATTTACATCACTTAATCCTTTTGATTTTGGAATTATTAGCTATCTGCATTCTCAAAATGATATTTTATCAAGTGGAGGTTCAGTAAAAACTATAAGTGTTTCACAGGCCTTACCATTTTCTGAGGGGATCATAGAAAATTTTTACATGGAATATTTTATGAAAGGCATTAAATCAGAAGCCATAAAAGATGGTTCGATTATTGTATCAGGACACAGCTATCAATCAAAAGAACCTGGTATTACAATTACTATGAATGGCTCATATGAAAAACAAATTACAAAAAGCCAAGCACGAGAAAGTGAACTAATATATCTTTCAAAACCTTTAGGTACAGGGTATCTCTTGGCTGCTTATTTTAATAATTCAGAACTTTTATCAAGTTTTGATTTTCAAAAATTGATTACATGGATGAAAAAAGGAAATAAAAAAATATCAGAAATATCAAAAAGTTTTAAAAGCAAAATTACAACAGATATAAGTGGTTTTGGATTAGCATCACATTTATCAGATATTTGTAAATCTTCAGGGTTATCCGCTGAAATAAAACTTAATGAAGAAATACTTATTAATAAAAATATTGATATTTTAAAAAAATTTAAAAGTACAGGTTTTGAAAATAATTATTCATCCTCAGTAAATGAAATCTCAATATCTAAAAATAATAAATTACAAAACATACTTTATGATCCTCAAACAAATGGGCCCCTTTTGATATCTATTGAGAGAGAAAATCAAGTTGAATTTGAAAAGGATTTTAAATCAGTAATTGGATTTAGTCCTATATTACTAGGCCAGTTTAAAAAGTTCGAAAAAAAATTAATTAATGTAATGAATTAGTAGATGTTTACTTTTTAAATTTTTTTTTGAATAAAATAATCATAATAATTAGAAAAGCGATAAAACCTAGAGGAATTAAGTACTCTGGCTGAACTATTAGAGATAAATTTAACTCAATTTTGTTTATAAATAGTTCTTCTAACCCTTGACCAATACTACCAAAGATAAATGACCAAGGAGCTAGACCAAACAAAGTAGTGTAAAAAAACTTTTTATTGTTTGCGCCGAGACCTGCTAAAATAAGGTTTTGTATAAAAAAGGGAGTTCCAGGAACAATACGAATTAATATCATTAACTCTAAATCATTTTTATTAAAATAATTTTCTATATAGGAGTATTTATATAAAAATTTATTTTTAATAAAGTCCGAGAAAAAATTTTTTGCTATTATAAAAATTCCAAAAGCACCAAGAGTTCCGCCAATTAAAGATATAGTACCACCTATCCATGTTCCAAATAAGAAACCATTTATCATTGATAATAAGGAAGCAAATGGAAAATTACATAAAATTAAAAAACTATATAAGGTTAAAAGTGTAAATATTGATAATAAGTAGTTCTGAGATATGAAGTTTTGAATAAAGTCCAAATAAGAGAAAAAAGTTTCAAGTTGAAAAAAGTCTTTATTTAAAAAAAATGTAATCCATAAAATTACAAAAAATACTAATAAAAATAAAATTGATATTTTTTTTGATAACTTCACTAAATAAGTAGCATTTCTAGAGATGGTAAAATTGAATTTAATTGAAATCCTAAAGATTGAATAGAGCCATTAAAGATTAAAATACCAGTTACAAGTAAAATTATACCAGTAATGAGTTGAAAATAACGAATGTATTTATTTAAAAAACTAGTCATGATCAAAATTTTACTCATCATTAACCCAACGATTAAAAAAGGAACTGCTAAACCAATTGAATAAAAAGATAATAATATAATTCCGTTGACACTATCCTTTATGGCAACAGCTAATACTGATCCTAAAATTGGTCCAATGCATGGACTCCAACCAAAAGCAAAAGCAACTCCAATTATAAAGGGAAAAAAATGATTATTTTGAAAACCTTGTAGGTGGAACTTACGCTCAAAATCTAAAAAAGGAATTTTAATTATTCCAATAAAATATAGTCCCAAAATAACTATTAATATTCCCGATACGAAATTTAGTTGCCTTTTAAAATCAAAAAATATGTCACTTAAAAAATCAATAGAAGCACCCATGATTATAAAGACAAAAGAAAAACCTAGAGTAAATAATAGAATATGAGGTAATAACTTTAGTGTGTTCGCTGGTGATGAATTTTGTAAATCTGCAAAAGATTTGCCAACGATATATGATATAAATCCTGGAACTATGGGCAGAACACAAGGAGATAGAAAACTGAGAATACCAGCTAAAAAAGCTATAGTTAGAGGAATATCTTGAACCATAAAATTATAGTAACATTATACTAAACAGACAATAACACAGATGTTTGATCGCCAAATTCAAAATTTTACCCAAAAGCCATTACTCTATATCTCCAAATTATTTTTAAAATTTATTTCCCCCAATCAAATGACTTTAATTGGATTTGGATTTGGGGTTTTAATGTGTGTTGCAATAGTTATTGATCAATATTTGATTGGTTTAATTTTTTTATTATTGAATCGACTCTCGGATGGCCTTGATGGTGCAATGGCTAGGTTACAAAGACCTACTCCTTTGGGGGGATACCTTGATATTGTCTTAGACTTTTTGATTTACGGGGGATTTGTTGTTTCATTTGGAATTAGTGAGCAAAATAATACTTTTTTATCTATGATTTTACTATTTTGTTATATAGGGACTGGAGCTACATTTTTAGCAAAAGCAGCTATACTTCCATCATTGACTCATCAAAGCCTAAATGAAGATATACCTAAAAGTTTTCATTATGCTGTGGGATTAGTAGAAGGAGGTGAAACAATCGTATTTATGATATTATGTTTATTATTTCCAGATTTTTTTATTTATCTTTCATCGATTTTTGTGGTGTTATGCGTGATAACCATTATTTTTCGAATTATTGTTTGTTATCGCGAGCTAAATCTCTAATAATGAAATGGGTTTTCAAGACATCAAACGATCAATGCCTGAAAAAATCTTCCAAGATGATGCTTTTTGTGCTTAAAAATTTTTATATTAAATGCTGACTAAGTGCAAGAACAGCGAATAATAAATTTTTTAATTAGATTTTTTTTGTTTTTGATTTAAAATTATTTTAATGAATTTCTTTTTTAAATAATATGTTTTTATTTTGTCTCCGCTACCTTTGTCTTTATATTTTTGGAAGTGCTTACCACCTCAATTTTTCATTTAGAAAAATGATAACGGAGGTTTTATAGTGTCCAAAATTCAATCAACATCTGATGATGAAATTGACTTGTTTGAGCTTTATCAAACATTATGGGAAGGTAAGTGGAAGATAATTTCGATCACTTTTTTTTCCGCTTTAATTGGTATTTTTTTTAGTTTTGATAAACCAACTTATTATGAAGTTTCAACTCCCATTCAAAATGGTAAGCAATCTGTATTCCTTAAGTACACTCCTTTAAACGAGTTGATGGAAAAGAATGGAATGCTGTTCGATAAAGAAGATAACACTGATGGCTATATATTTCATAGAGACTCAATATTTGAAGATTTTATTAAAGAATTTAACGATTATGAAGAAATGGCTGACTCTATAAGTTCAAGTAAGTACGTGCAGGAATCAATCAAAAATTTGGATGAGATAGATAAGCAAAAAGCTTTAATTGGATTTGCTAAATCTTTTGAAATAAGGAGTCCATCAGAGAACGAACGGATACTGTACTTTATTTGGCATGATGATTTGGAAGGTGTGCGTATATTTAATGATGCTATCCAAAAAACGCTTACAAATATTAGAGATGCTTCAAAAGCAAATGTAGATGATTTGGCAACAGCTATTGATATTCGAAATACACAAGAATTAGAAACCTTACGCAACGAAATAAGTCTTTTACAACAAAAGCTAATCGTTAGAGAAAAGAAGCAAATTCAGTATTTGATTGAGCAGTCTGCAATTGCCAAAGAATTAGGGATTGAAACGAACAGAATGCAAAACAAAGGTTCTTTTGAAGAATACGATTATCTGAGAGGATATGATGCCATTGATAAAGAGATAATGATGATCCAAAATCGCACTGAAGAGGAGAGGTTGCTGAATACAACTGGCTATATTGAAACAAAGGAAAAAATCCTCTCACTTGAACAAGATTTATCTTCTACTCATTTAAGAAAAGCATCACAGATGATTGCGGCAGACAATCCGAGTGATTGGGTTGAGTATAATTTCGCAATTGCTGATAAAATATCATCACAGAATAAAATGATGCAGTATGTTGCCTTATCTCTTCTTTTAGGCGGAATAATTGGAGTAATGTATGTTCTAATTTCAAATGCTATCCGTAAACGAAAAGATAATTTGGCTAAAACGTAAAGAATATTTTAGCGTCTATTTCACTAAAATATTAATATTGATAATATTTATTAGTGCTTCTCTTCGGCACCGATATTAAGAAACTTGTCAGAGAATCATCATATGTTATTGAAAAAATCACTTAAATATTTTTAGGAAAATTTTAGATCTTTTTTATGAAAAAAGAAAAAAAATTTAAACCATGTTAAAGATTTTGATATACACTTAATTAATTAAAACTAGATAAATTTCCATAAAAAACTTAGCAATAAACAAGAATACAAGAAAAAATAATAATTTTAATGTTATTCTTACAATTCTTCCTAGTTCCAGCCCTGGGTAATAAGCTTCAAATATATCAAAGTTATTGAAAAACTTTTTATTTACTAAGTTTTTAAGTAAATAAAATAATTTAGCTAATGGTTTAACAACTAAGTAATTACCAATTATGGAAAAAACGATAACGATTACTAAACTTATATTCATTGCAAAGGACCAAATAATTAGTGACCCAATCCAGTATCCTAAAAAGAGTAACCTTTCCTTTTGTTGAGGATGAATATAAGCTTGAAAGAAGTTCATTTTATTTTAATCCATCTAAAGCCATTTTACTTGCTATATTTGAAGCTAAAATCATATCTTTTTGGGATTTTTCTAGGATAAATTTTGTACGTGATTTTATTTTTTTTAAGAGGTCATCTACAATTTTATCATTTGGTTCAAGATCTTCTTTAATACTAATTCTTGAACCTAATATAATTACACCACCAGCGTTGGCGCAATAATCAGGACAATATAATATACCTTTGTTATTTAATTCTTTTTCTATATCAATATTATCAAGTTGATTATTAGCAGATCCAGTAATCATTGATATTTTATCATTAGCAAAATTTAAAAACTCCGTATTCAAATCACCTCCTCCTGCACATGGAGAGTAGATATCAATTTTTTCAAAAGATGTATCTTGGAGTTGACTACAAAATTTATAACCATCTCTAACAATCAAATCTTTTTTATGTTCTAAGTCAGAAATTTCAATATTTGCACCGTCTTTTTTACACAATGAAGCAATTCTAGATCCAGTTTTTCCATATCCCTTAATAAATATATTTTTATTTTTTAATGACTCATTTCCATATTTGAATTCTACACATCCTAACATTGAGTAATAAACTCCTATTGCGGTACTTAATCCAGAGTCAGAACCTATTGGGTTACAAACATGGCCTGAGTATCCTCTAAATCCTCTCAAGTCCTCATCAACTGTTCCCATATCTCCAGCTGTTATGTAGGTACCATTCAGTTTGTTTAAAACTTCTCCAAACAAACTATATGCATCTTTTTTATTTATTTTAGAGTGAATAGTAGCTTTCCCACCACCAAAGGGAAGTTCAGCCAAAGAATTCTTATATGTCATTGCTTTAGCTAATTTTAGAACATCCTCTTCTTGCTCATTTAAATCCTGGTAATTAAAATATCTACATCCACCCAAGGCAGGGCCTCTTTTAGTGTTGTGAATAGCAATTACTGAGTAGAAATTAAATTTATCCTCCTCAGCATGGACTACTCTCTCAAATCCATCTTTTGGTTTATCTTTAATATTTAAAGTCATTACTACTTATATAATCAATTATTTTAAAGTCTCCCTCTAGAAAATCATATTCACGAATATCCTTGATTTCAATCCATTTTAGTTCTTTATGAAAATTATTTAAAACCTTACCACTGAAATTATTAACTAAATAAAAATATATGAATACCCATTTATTCAAGTCTTTATAATAAAAACTATAACTGATCAGTTCCTCACAATTAATTATGTTAATTGAAAGTTCTTCATTTATCTCTCTAATCAAGGCCTCTTCATTAGTCTCATCTTTTTTGATTTTACCTCCAGGAAATTCCCATTTTAATGGGTGATCCTTAAAGTTTGGTCTTTGACATATTAAAAGTTTATCATTTTTAAGTATTAAACCTGCTACAACTTTTATTTGTTTAATTTTCATATTTTATTTTAGCAATATAAATACCAATCAGGATTAATGTACTTCCAAAAAATTGGATCAAGGTTATTTTTTCTTGAAAAAAAAAGTACGCCAATAAGGTTGCAGCAATAGGTTGTATCAAAAGACTTAAAGATGATAAGGAAGCAGATAAAAATGCTAGAGAGTAAGCTATAAAAGATTGTCCGATGAATTGGCAAACAAAACCTAATAAAAATAGAATTGCTATAGCGTAAAAAGACTTTGGCACTAAACTTTGTTCAAAAAATATCGCGACTATAAGTAAAATGATTGCACTCACACATCCTGAAAAAAACATAATCGTACTTGAATTTAAATTTTTTCTTAATTGGCTTATAGTAAGAATATAACAACCATACCAAATTGCAGTTAGAACACCTAAAAGATCTCCCAAAAATTGTGATTTATAAAATTGAAAACTCTCACCTAATAACAAGGTCATACCACTCATCGAAATAAATATGGCAATAAAAAAAAACTTAGAAAATTTTTCTTTAAGAAATATTAAAGAAAATAAAATTACAACGATTGGAGCTAAATTAGATAAAAATGTTGCCTTAGAAACTGTGGTAAGTTTGATAGACAAATGCCAACAAATTAAATCTAATGAAAAAAAGACACCTGAAATAAAAATAATTAAAAATTTATTTTTTAAAACGGGAAAGTTTACTTTTTCAATAATTTTCAATGACCCAAACATTAAAAAAAAGGGAAGGCTCACGAATATTCTAAAAAAAGCTGTCATTATTGGATCAACCTCTGAAAGTCGAACAAATATAGGAGAAAAAGCAATACTTACTGCGCCAATTATTAGTATGAGAAAAGGATTGATTTTTAAATTAGGCAAAAACTTCTTCAGATTTTTCTTTTTCTATAATTGGAAAATGAATGATTGCAGAAAATAGAGAAATTACTATCGCCATTATCCATGCGATATCGAGTGAACCATAAATATCTATAACTAAGCCACCAATAAATGAGCCAAGAAATGCTCCTGCTTGATGGGAAACCATTACAATCCCAAATAAGGTCGAAAGGTATCTTGTGCCAAATCTATTTGAAACAATTCCTGACGTAGGTGGGACAGTTGATAACCATAAAAGGCCAATACAACAACTGAATGCTATAATTGTGAAATTGTTAGTAGGCAAAATTAATAGTAAAAAAATTACTATGCTTCTTACAAAATAAATAAACGATAATATATATTTTTTTTTAATAATGCCTGAAACCTTTCCTGAAATTAAAGTACCAATCATATTAAATAACCCAATTAAAGTAAGTCCTGTTGCAGCTATTGTGGTTTCTAAACCTTTAATTTTTGCAAAAACTGGAAGATAGTTTGAAATTAAAGCAACATGTAAGCCACAAACAAAAAATCCTAAAATAAGATAGTTATAACTTTTATCCTTAAAGGCTTTTTTTATGACGTCTGAAATTTTTCTTTTTGTAAATTCTTTCTTATCTTTTTTTTGAGGCTTAGGTAAAAGAAATATAAGTGAAAGAGGAATAATGAACAGAAAAAAAATAGATGTAATTTGAAAAGAAAGACTCCATTTAAATGTTGTGACTAAAAATTGGTTAATAGGTGTAAATATAAACATCCCTGTTGCAGCAAGAGACATAAGTATTCCTGTAACTGTGCTTTGTGTTTTATCATCCTCAAAATATTTTGAGACTCCTCCAATTATAACTGGTACAGAAATAACACCAGCTGAAATACCTCCAATTATGCCAATACCAAATAAAAAATGTAAAGGGTGTATCGCTGAAGAAGCAACATAGAAACTGAGAGAAACACCAAAGAAACCAAAACAAAGAGTTTTTACATAACCCTTTTGTTCAGCAAATGCACCTGCAATGGGTGACATAGCTCCCCAGAGCAAATTAAAAAGACCATATGTTAGACCTATAATTGAAGCACTAAAAACTGTGGAACTTAAAAGATCTGGGACATATATTCCTAGAGACATTCTAAATCCATTTCCAACTGACAGTATTAAACCAGCAACTAAAACTAATAGAATTGTTCTCATTTGCTTAAAATATATGAATCATATCAAAAAAATATGTTTATTTTTGAGGTTAAATATCTATTATACGCCGTCATGGGTTATCCTAAAAAACACAGAGGCAGAAGAAAAATCGGTTCACGAAAAAGAAGAGCTAAAAGAAGAGCTAAAAAGAAATAGTATTTTCAATTATTATAATTTATCCCTGATATTTTATGGTTGTTTTAAACAGAAGAAGATTTATATCAATAATTATTGGTGGATGCTTTGTTGGATATAAACCTTTAGTTGCGATGGAAAAATTAATTCTTTCAGATGAGGAATGGAAAATGAGATTATCAGAAGAGGAGTATTATATTTTGAGGCAGCATGGAACTGAACGACCCGGGTTTAGCGTTCTTAACAATGAAAAAAGGAAAGGTACCTACCATTGTGCAGGATGTGAATTACCACTATTTTCTTCGGATATGAAATATGATAGCGGAACTGGCTGGCCTTCATTTTTTGATTATCTTCCTAATGCTTTAGGTTTTAAAACAGATTTTAAATTGGTGTTTCCACGAAAAGAATATCACTGCGCTAAATGTGGCGGGCATCACGGACACGTCTTCAAAGATGGTCCTGAACCTACGGGTTTAAGATACTGTAATAATGGTATAGCTTTAAACTTTATACCTGATTGACTCTTTTTTAATTAGCAAATATGTTAAAGAAATAGCTAGTGCTATCTTTAAAAGTTCACTGTAAATAAACGGGTATAAGCCTGCATTGATAGATTTCTCAAGTCCTATAAAACTAGATAAGTGGGCAATACCACAAACAAAAATAATAAACGCACCCATAAAAATAGATAAACTAATTTTTATTAAATTTTTATTAAAAAGATTTTTTGAAAAATATGCTATTGCAAAAGAAGCTATAATCATTCCATAAAGAAATCCAAATGTTGGAGACATGACATAAGCAAAACCTCCACCAGCAGCAAAGATGGGAAGACCAATAAGTCCAAGAATAACATATGAAACAGTCGCGTAAAAACCAACCATACCCATTGAGGCAGCAATAAAATATACAACAAAGGTTTGTAATGTCATCGGCACAGGATAGAAAGGAATACTAACTTTACTAGAAACTGATAAAAGAATGATTCCCAAAAGAGAAAATCCTATCTTAGATAAATTACTTTTAGCATACTGACTTAAAACTGTTATATTTTTATTTTCCATATTAATTATTTATAATTTTGAAGTGAATTGTGCAATAATTATAATTGACCTCTAATCAATTCTTTTAACTTCAATAAATCCTTATTAAATAATCTAATACCCTCAGCTAGTTTAAAAGATGCCATCTGATTTTCATTTAAATGCCAACGAAATGAGCTCTCATTCACATTAATTCTCTCAATATCTAATGAAGATGAGTTTTCTTTTGATAATTTAAGTTTAATTTCATTATCGTTTTGGCTTAACTCTTCTAAAAGAGTTGGGCTGATAGTTAATTTATCACATCCAGCTAAATTAATTATTTCATCCTTATTTCTAAATGATGCTGCCATAACAATAGTGTTATAATTAAATTTTTTGAAATAATTAAAAATCTTCTCTACACTCTCAACACCTGGGTCATTCGATGAGTCATAATCTTTTTGTGTATTTGATTTAAACCAGTCAAGTATCCTTCCCACAAATGGTGAAATTAAAAATGCTCCTGCTTCAGCACAAGCTATTGCTTGTGTTAAAGAAAAAATGAGTGTGCAATTGCAAGATATTCCCTCTGCCTCTAATTTTTTTACTGCTTGTATTCCTTCCCATGTGCCTGCAATTTTAATTAATATTCTATTCTTGGGGATGCCTGATTGCTCATAGCTATTGATTATTTGCTTTGCCTTTTCAACAGTAGCCTCAGTATTAAATGATAAATCAGAGTCGACCTCGGTAGAAACATATCCTGGCACGATTTTGGTTAATTCTATACCAAAAGCAATAGTTAGTTGATCAGCAATATAATTAACTTGATCCTCAGTTTGAGAAAATTTTCTACTTTTTGAATTACTTATTACTTCATCAACTAGTTTTTTGTATTTGTTTGATTGAACAGCTTTAAATATTAAAGATGGATTGGTAGTACAGTCATCTGGGTTAAATTTTTGAATACTGTCAATATCTCCCGTGTCTGCAACAACTGATGAAAATTTTTTAAGACTATCTAATTGAGATACCATGAAAATAAATATTCTTTCTTAACGATTGTTTAAGCTATATATTAATTGAAGTTCTTATGCAAAAAAAAATAATTATTTGTGGATTAGCAGATATCCAAGAGTGTGTTGATAAATTTAGCCCAGATAAAATGCTTACCATTATTAATAAAAATTTTGAGCCTGAAACCCCATCAGGTATGGATAAAAATAGACACTTGAAAATGTTAATTGATGATATTTCTGAGCCAAGAGAGGGATTTATATTACCTGAGAAACATCATACTCAAGAATTATTAGATTTCACAGATGATTGGGATAAAACCAAACCTATTTTAGTCCATTGTCATATGGGTATAAGTCGATCCACTGCAACAAGTTTAGGCATAGCCGCAAAATACTCCCCTGAAAATATTGAGCTTATAATTGAAAAATTAAAAGAAATTGCACCACACGCTAGCCCTAATAAGATTATGATGAGATATTATGATGAAATATTGGGTTTAGATAACAGACTCTATGGTTCAGTTCCATACTTTAACCCTGAGCCGATAGAAGAAAGTAGAATAGTAGAGTTAAATTTTTAGTATAAATAAATGAATAATAGTTGTGAAGTATGTAAAAAAAAGATTGTGGAGCCTTTATATTGGGCTGATCCTAAGTTTTATGATATCCCAAAAAAAGTATTTTTTTGTGATGCCAAATGTTCACTAATTTATTACAAGAAAATTAAAAAATTATTTAAAATTCAATAAATTCAATACATTTAGCTGTGCATATTTTGCACAGCTAAGTTCTATTATCTGCAATTTGACTTTAGAAAAAAAATTAGTATAAAACATTCATCAAAAACTAGCTCCATCCTTATTCCTATCCTTACTTATTCCTCCGGGGCTAGTTTTTATAATCTCTAAAAATAACAAATTAAACTTAAACTTTATTATAATATTTAATTGATATAGTTTTTTAATATGAGTGATCACTATATTTTCTGGGATCTCGAAACAACAGGTCGTAATGATAAATTTAATCAAATAACACAAGTTGGTGCTGTTTTAACTAATAATAAATTTGAAATTAAAGACAAATTAGAAATACATAGTAAGTTAAGAGAAGGAAAATGGTTCGAGCCAGGTGCTTTAATAACAACTGGGGTTGATCCAACTAGTTTAATACAAAATAATTACCCTAATTATTATGAAGCTAGTGCTCAATTGTATGAAACATTTCAACAATGGTCATCCTCATCAGCCATTTTTGTAGGTTTCAACAATATAAATTTTGATGAACCCTTTTTACGACAGGCACTTTATCAAAACTTATTACCTGAAATTTATATGACTGTGACTAACAATAATGTGCGTATGGATGTTTTTGATATATTAAGATTAGTTTCAGTTTATAGCCCTGAACATATTAAATTTAATTCTGACGATCAAGGATATCCAATACTTAAATTAGATGAAATTTCAAAACTCAATAATATTTCAATAAACTATGATGCAGGTCCTCATGATGCTGTTTTTGATAGCTTAATCACATTGGAACTTAATAAGATATTAAATATAAGGTGTCCAAAGATTTGGAACTCTGCATATGAATTTCGACACAGAGATACTCCTAAGAGATTCATGCTAGAAAATTTAGTTTTTACAAACACGACCTTTTGGGGAAGAAGACCCACAATCAAAGCTCAAACTTTAATTGGAGGCATTCCATCAAGAAATCATCACTATTTAGTTTATAATTTGCTTTTTGATCCTATTACAATCGTAGAATTAGAAGATAAAGATTTAATTAAGAAAATGAATGATGGGGCTAAAAAAATTTGTGAAGTTTTTGATGGGTCAAAGTCGAAAACACTTTTAAATGAAAGTTATTCATTCAAAGATAATAAATATGCAGAAATAGGAGTAGATGAACTAAGAAAAAGAGCAAATTTTATTAAAAAAAATGAAGAATTTTGCTCACGTCTTATTAAACTTCATCTATCAAATCAAAAAGAATGGCCTGAACCATTCAATGTTGAAGATAGAATATTTGAGAGTTTCCCATCGCATCAAGATAAGAAATTAATGATTGATTTTCATATCGCACCTAACGATAAGAAATATGAAATTGCAAAACAATTTAAAGATGACCGATATAAAGAAATAGCTGTACGAATTTTATATGAAATAGCCCCCCACACTCTGCCTGAAAATGACAAAAGAAATTATGAATTTGAAATTAAAGAGCGTTTTAATGATGATGACAAATCTAAATGGAATTCTAAAAATAAAATTCTCTCTAGTTTAGAGACCGACCTAGATAAAATGATTATAGATGAGGATGAAAAAATTCAGTTTAAACAAAAAGTTATAACATTTCTAAATAATGAATCTGCAAAATGGAATTAAGATTAATTTCGAGTTAGATATTCTTTGATATATTGTCCATAATCAGACTTGATTAATTTTTCTGCAATATCATTTAAATTACTTTTGTTTATAAAGCCTTGTTCGTACGAAGCTATTTCATAAGAGCCAATTTTTACATCGTTATTTTGTTCATATAATTTTACTTTTTGTGCTGCCTCTAGAAGAGCCTTTGCATTTCCAGTATCATGCCAAACAATTGAGTCATCTAAAATTTCTAAAGCAAGTTTTTTTTTAGATAAATATATTTTAATTAAATCAGTTATTTCTAATTCGCCTCTGTTTGATGGTTTGAGTGTTTTTGCAAATTTTGAAGCTTCGGAGTCAAAAAAATATAAACCAGGAATAATCAAATTACTTTTAGGCATTGATGGTTTTTCCTCAATGCCAACAATATTTTTATTGTTATCTAATTCAATAACACCAAATTTTTCTGGATCTGGAACTGGCAATCCAAATACACTTCCGCCGTTATCTTGCATCTTAAGAAGAGCAGAATTTGCATAGTCAAAATAATTTTTTCCAAGAAAAACATTATCACTTAATGCTAATACTGATGGGCTGCCGTCTAAAAACTTTTCAGCAATAAAGTAAGCATCTGCTATCCCCCTTTGAATTTTTTGTATTTCATATGAAAAATTAAGACCAACATCTGATCCTGTTCCAAATGTTTTTTTGAATATTGAAAGGTCATCCTCTTGAACAATAAATAATATATCTTTAATTCCTAATCTTACTAAAGTCTCGAGTGGATAATAAATCATAGGTTTATCGTAAAGAGGTAACAAAGGTTTTGAGGCAGGTATTGTTGCGGGCATTAATCTTGTACCCTTACCAGCAGCAAGAATAATGCCTTTAGTTTTCATATCCAGCCAAATGACTTAACTAAAAAAACTATCGGAATAATCATACATATAAATGTAATTAAAATTATATTTAGTTTTGTGCTATCTCTAACAGAGCTTATAAGGTCTCTATGAGAAATAAAATTTATTAATTTATTTTGATCATCTACTACTGGTAGGTGCCTGATGTTATTTTCCCCCATAATTTTTATTGCAATTTCTGAGGAAGTCTTTAAGTCCACGGTTATAATTTCTGAAGTCATAATATCTGATGCTGTAACCAAATCCGGATCTCTACCGTCTTTGACACATTTTCTGACTATGTCTCTTTCTGAAACAACACCAAGTAATATTTTTTGTTCATTCAATATAGGAACAGCCCCTATATTTTTTATGTCCATACTATCTGCAATTTCACTTACTATAGACTCAGGACCAAAAAATATATATTCATCGTTAAGCTTAATCTTTTTAATATCCTTAATACTTGGCATGAACATATTATATAGGCATAAGAGGATTAGAATAAATTAAGCGTATTGAAGCACTTTTAGGTCTTCAAAAACTTTAATTTTTCAATTATTGTTGCAAAAATAAAATGTTTAGATTTTTTAATTCAAGAAAATGGTTTCTATGGGCATGGGCAGGATCAGCTGCCATATTAGGTAGTCTTTGGGTGCAAGTAGAAATTGATGTCAGGATCAATGAGTGGTTTGGTACTTTCTATGATATGATTCAAAAAGCTCTTGCTGAGCCAAATTCAATTACAATTGAAGAATATTGGGCGGGCTTACTATCATTTATAACACTTGCAGGTATATATGTGGCTATTGCAGTTTTGGTAAGTTTTTTCACTGCACATTTCTTATTTAGATGGAGAACCGCTATGGTCGAGTGGTATCACAGTGTTTATAACTATGCCCGTACAATCGAAGGTGCTGCTCAAAGAGTTCAAGAGGACACCATTAAGTTTGGTAGAATTATGGAGGGTCTTGGAACAAGCTTAATTGAGTCGGTGATGATAATTGTACAATTCCTTCCAATCTTATTAGGGCTTAGTGCTGGTATTCCGATATTCTTTTTTGGCGATTGGGAGTATGGTTTAGTTGTTGGTGCATTAATTTGGTCAGTTGGTGGAACAGTTTTTTTAATACTCCTTGGAATAATTCTCAGACTTGTTGGTGTAGAATATGATTTACAAAAACAAGAAGCAGCTTACAGAAAAGTTTTAGTTATTGCCGAAGATGACGAAACTATTCGTCCAAAAACGATAGAGGAATTATTTGATGATGTAAGAAAAATTCATTTTCTCTCATATATTCGATACTTGTGCTTTAATATTGGAAGAATTGCTTATTTGCAGGCTAATGTTTTAAGTGCTTATGTATTTTTAGCTCCTGCAATTGTTGCAGGTATAATTACCCTTGGTGTTATGCAACAAATTATTCGTGCTTTTGGCAGGGTTGAGGGATCAATGCAGTACTTGTTAAAATCATGGCCAACAATTATTGAGCTTGCAAGTGTTTACAAAAGATTAAGAGAATTTGAGAGAAAACTTAAGTCTACGACAGATACTGCCAAGGTGTCTGAATAAATATTTTAGACATCACATAGATAGAACTCAGAGTAATTAAAACAATGATGATCCACACCCATCTATTGTTCTTATCGTAGTTTTCGCCGTTTTTATTCGGATCTACCATAATATTTAAATATAATAATTACTTATTAAAATCAATTATGCTTTTTTAAATATCTTGTTCTGTTGACAACAGCATAATTTTTAAAAAGTTTCTGAGCGAGTAAGTTACTTTTTTCTACACCTTTGATTACCAGATCAAGTTTTTTTTCTTTTGCTATTTCTTCAATTTTGTTCATTAACGCTCTAGCAACACCAATTTTTCTAAAATCTTGTAAAACATACAAAACGTCTAATACTATATTCTTCTCGTAATAAGTTTCGTTGATTTTAGCTACAACAATTCCCATAAATTTATCCTCGTTTTTTGCAGCAAATGCAAAATAATCATCTTGAAATATGCACGTCCAAAATAAGCTGAAATTTACTTCTTCAAACTGAAAAGAATTTGATGATGCACTTTCATTAATGATTTCTTTCCAACTATTAAGGTGAATTTCTTTAGGTTTTTCAATGGTGAACATTCACTATTAATCTAACAATTAATTTTAATCATTTACATAATTATTCAATAAAAGCTTGATCTTAGGTGGATAAGTCTTATCTGTATATTAGTGTTTGAAAATTTAATGAAATATTTTGAGTCAGTAAAGGCAAGAGATCCTGCTGCAACTTCATTGTTACTAGTGATATTAACCTATCCTGGTGTAAAAGCTGTCTTCTTTCATCGTATAGCAAATTTTATCTGGTCACTAAATTTGAAATTATTAGGAAGAATGATCTCACAATTATCAAGGTTTTTAACTGGTATAGAAATTCATCCTGCTGCTAAAATTGGAAAAAATTTTTTTATTGATCATGGGATGGGAGTTGTTATCGGAGAAACTGCTGAAATTGGAGATAATGTAACTATCTATCATGGTGTCACATTGGGAGGAATCATGCCTGCTGTTAAATCATCAGAACAAGTTGGTGTGAAACGTCACCCCACTCTTGAAGATGATGTGATTGTTGGCTCTGGGGCACAGATATTAGGACCAATAATTATAAAAAGTTGTGCTCGAATAGGATCTAATGCTGTTGTAACTAAAAATGTCCCAAAAGGGGGAATAATGGTTGGCATACCTGCAAAAAATATACAATCTAAATCCAAAAAAACAGATAATACTTTTGCTCCATATGCCGTTACAAAAAAGTAACTGTTTATATATTCAAAATTAATTTGCATGATTATGTTTCAAATGTTTAAATAATTAATTCCTGGAGGGCTGAGTATTTATATAACTAATAAAATTTCTTAAAAATCTTCTTTAAAATATGTCTGAAATAAAAATTCAAATTAAAAACTTATATAAAATTTTTGGTAAAAGCTCAAAGTCTGCGTTAGAGCAAGTGAAAAATGGTGTTAATAAAGATGAACTTTTAGAAAAGCATAATCATGTTCTAGGTCTTAAAGATATTAATTTGGATATTAAAGAAAAATCAATTCAAGTTGTAATGGGCCTTTCTGGTTCAGGTAAGTCTACATTAATAAGACATATAAATAGATTAATAGAACCTACAGACGGCAGTGTAGTTGTTGATGGTGATGATGTTTTGAAAATGAATGATGAAAGTTTAAGAAATTTCAGAAGAACAAAAACTGCTATGGTATTCCAGCGTTTTGCTTTGTTGCCTCATAAGACGGTATTAGAAAATACACTGTTTGGTCTTCATATTCAAAAGGTTGATGAAAAAGAGGCAAATACCAGAGCACGAAGATGGATTGATCGTGTTGGATTATCCGGATATGAGGAAAAATATCCTCAACATTTATCTGGTGGCATGCAGCAACGTGTTGGACTCGCAAGGGCTCTTACTAACGATGGGGAGATCTTGCTTATGGATGAAGCTTTTAGCGCTCTTGACCCTCTAATTAGAAAAGATATGCAAGATATTTTGTTGGAGCTACAAGACGAACTTCATAAAACAGTTGTATTTATTACTCATGACCTAGATGAAGCTTTAAAAATTGGAGATCGTATAGCGATATTAAAAGATGGTATAATGGATCAAGAGGGTATCCCCGCAGATATTTTATTAAGTCCAAAGACACAATATGTAAAAGATTTTGTTGAGGATGTTAATAGAGCTAGGGTAATTAAAGCAAAACACATCATGTCAAAATTAAACGGGCAAGACAGAGATAACGCTATGTTTGTAGATCAAGATGATTTTATTGATAGATTTATTGATAAAGTTATTTCTGATAAGCCAAGTTGCCTGATTGTCAAAAATAAGAATAATGACGAAATAGGCTATTTGTCTACAAAAAGACTCTCTGAAATACTAAAAAGGTAGATAAATAAACAATTTTCGGCTTTTTTGCGTCAAATAGCATCCCTTTTCAAGATTTTTTCACTGTTAATGCAATACAGGAATGGTATCTTACATTTTTATATCAGGGAGGATGTAATGAACTCTATTAAAAAAATACTTCTGAGCTCAGTTCTATTATTTGGAATTAACTCAGTTGCAAAGGCTGATTGTGGGACAATCACAATCGCTGAAATGAACTGGGCATCCGCCGAAATGTTTGCCCACGTTGATAAACTTATCCTTGAAGAGGGATATGGATGTGATGTTGAACTAGTTCCAGGTGATACTATGCCAACAGCTACATCAATGATGGAAAAAGGTGAGCCAGATGTGGCTCCAGAATTATGGATTAACTCCGTTCGTATAGCTTTAGATGCTGCTGTTGATGAAGGAAGACTTCACTACGCCGCTGAAGTTTTGTCTGATACTGGTGAAGAAGGATGGTGGATACCTCAGTACTTAGCTGATGCAAACCCAGACATCGTAACTGTTGAAGATGCTCTAGCAAGACCAGAATTATTTCCTCACCCAGAGGGTGATGGGGCAGCACTTTATACTTGTCCATCTGGTTGGAACTGTCAAATCAGTACAGGAAATCTTTTCCAAGCATATGATGCTGAGTCAAAAGGATTTAATCTTGTAGATCCAGGCTCTGGTGGAGCATTAGCTGGTTCAATTGCTGAAGCTTACGAAAAAGGTGAAGGTTGGCTAGGTTATTACTGGGCACCAACAGCTATTCTAGGTAAGTATCCAATGAAAAAATTAGACTTTGGAGTACCTCATGACTTTGACGAGTGGAGTACTTGTACCTCTCAAGAAGGTTGTGCGGATCCACAAAAAAATTCATGGGTTGTATCATCAGTCTTTACTGTTGTAACTGATAATTTCATGAACTCTACTGGACCAGGAATGGACTACATTTCAAAAAGAGCACTTCCTAACTCAACTGTTAATGCACTGTTAGCATGGAAGGATGACAACCAGGCAACAGGTGAAGACACAGCAATTTATTTCCTACAAAATTATGGGGAATGGAAAAGTTGGGTAGATTTTGAAACTCAATTAGCAGTTGAGGCTGCAATAGACTAGTTACAAATTTTAATTAATTGAGGTGGGCTTAAAGCCCACCTCTAATTTTCATATTTATGGAAGACTTTTTATCAGAATTTCCCGAACTTAGTAGAGAAACACTTAGATTTATCAAAAAAGGTTTTGATGCATCTTATCGAGCTTTTTCAAGAGAATATGGTGATGCAATAGAAGCAGTATTTGATCCTGTCTTATATTTCCTAGTTTGGTTTGAAAAATTATTACAAAATTCGCCTTGGCCAATTGTATTAATATGTTTTTTGACTGTAATTTATTTTGGTAGTAGAAAAATATCTGTAACCATTGGGTCATTATTTGCTTTTTTGCTTATAGGAATATTTGGGATGTGGGAAGACACAATGTCTACGGTGAGTATCATTGGAGTTTGCACCATGCTTTCTATTGGAATTGGAATACCTGTTGGTGTACTTATGGCAAAATCAGAACGTGCTCAAAGAATTTGCACACCAATTCTAGACGTCATGCAAACAATGCCAAGCTTCGTATATTTAATACCCGTTGTTATGTTGTTGGGTATAGGAAAAATTCCCGGGCTTCTAGCTGTGGTAATATATGCGATCCCACCTATTATTAGACTTACAAACTTAGGTATAAGAGAGGTTGATAAAGAAGTTTTGGAAGCTGCTGATGCTTTTGGTGCTAATCCAAGACAAAAATTGTTTCAAGTACAATTACCTTTAGCACTTCCAACAATATTTGCAGGAATTAATCAAACAATCATGATGGCTTTAGCAATGGTTGTGATTGCCTCAATGATTGGAGTTAAGGGACTTGGTCAACCCGTTTTAAAAGCAATTACTAATCAATACTTTGCTATGGGTTTATTTAATGGTTTAGCAATTGTTGCATTGGCTATTATTTTTGACAGAGTTTCCCAATCATTTGGTAATCGTATTCAGCAACATAGAAGTGGTTCAAGAGAATAAATTAGAAATTAAGTTATTACCTATAAAAACTTTAACTTACATTTTTATTAATTAATCAATATGTTAAATAAAAGTCTAATTGGTGTATTTTTTATAACTTTTATTTATCTACTAGCAATATTTTTAAAGCAGCCCCTAGAATATGTCTTTAACCTACCATTATTGCCATTAAGTCTTCTATCACTCATTTTGGGAATATTTTTTTTTAATATATTCTCCATATCTTCTAATATTGTTGAAGGTAGAGAATTTATTAAGAAAAATATACTTCAATTAGCGATTGTTTTATTAGGTATTAAGATAAGTTTGACTCAGTTATGGAGAGTCAGTATAGAGTCTATATTTGTCATAACAATTACAATATTATCTATTTTTCTTACATATTTTTTTATTAAAAAATTTTGGCCAACTCAAAAAGGCATATCAAAATTATTAGCAATCGGTACATCCATTTGTGGTGTCACAGCTATTATGGTTTCCTCAACTATATTAAAATCAAAGGATCAAGAAGTAGCCGTGGCTATACTAATAGTGGTTTTATGGGGAAGTATAGCTGTATTAACGTATCCTTTTTTTGTGGAGTTATTTTTTTTTACAGACTTAGCTAAAGGCATTTTTTTAGGCGTTAGTATTCATGATACAAGTCAAGTTTTAGCAGCTGCTATGGTTCATAGTGATTTACATCCAAATCAAAAGACTTTAGAAATCGCTACAATAACAAAAATAATTAGAAATTTATTTCTTTTAGCTTTGATACCTATATTAATAATTTTTAATAAAAATTCGAAAAATAATAAAAATAAAAGTCAATCTATCTTTGTTAGAATATTTAATTCAATTCCGCTTTTTGTAGTGGGTTTTATTTTATTTGCAACCTTTCGCTCATTTATGGACTTATACTTTTTTAATAATGAGAAATGGATAGAATTTTTAGTAATACTTGAAAAATTAATTTCAATTCTATTTGGCCTAGCTCTAACAGCCCTTGGAGCCTCTATTGATTTGAGAAAAATCTTTAACCAAGGGTATGCTGCTATATTAATTGGTATGACTTTTAGCTTTGTTTCTTTTGTATCAGTAACCTTCTTAATATTTATTTTAGGGCTAAATGTCTTATAGAAATAATATCATTGCTTTGTAGCAAGAATACATATTAACTACACTGAATTTTATGACCCACTTAATTGCTAAAAGTGCGAGACTTCGCTCTACCCCTTACACCAAAAGAATTGAGGAATATGGTGTACAATCATACACAGTTTATAATCACATGCTTTTACCTGCATCTTTTAAAGGTATAGAGGAAGATAGTAGGCACCTAAAAAAAAATGTTCAACTTTGGGATGTATCTGGCGAGAGACAAGTTCAAATTCACGGACCTGATGCAGCTAAACTTACACAATTAATTACGTGTAGAGATTTATCTGAGGCAAAAGATTATCTTTGCTATTACGCACCAATTATTGATGACAAAGGTAAAATTATTAATGATCCACTGATAATGAAAGTTGGTGAAAAAACATGGTGGCTGTCAATAGCAGATACAGATGTGCTTCTTTATGCAAAAGGAATTGCAATTGGTATGAACCTTGACGTTGAGATTACTGAACCCAATGTTAACATTCTTGCGGTTCAGGGGCCAAAATCATATGATCTTATGTCAAGAGTCTTTAAGGACATAGATAAATTAAAATTTTTTAATTTCAAAAGATTTGATTTTCAAAATCATAAATTTTTAATTGCAAGATCAGGTTGGTCCAAACAGGGTGGATTTGAAATTTATGTAGATCATGATGAAATCGGCCAAGATCTTTATGATACCCTTATGTCTAAAGGTGAAGATTTGGATGTAAGACCAGGTTGTCCAAATTTAATTGAAAGGATAGAGGGTGGTCTATTATCATTTGGAAATGATATGAATATGAATGATACCCCACTAGAATGTGGTTTGGGTTCTTTTGTTTCTTTCAATCCTAAAATAGATTATTTAGGAAAAGCTGTGTTAGAAAAACAGCACAAAGAGGGAGTCAAGAGATCTTTAGTAGGTTTAAAACTTAAACTGGATAAAATTGAAATTACAAAAGCGTTAACTTTAAAAATTGGTACTAATATAATAGGTGAACTAAGAGCCGCATGCTTTAGTCCAGATTTTGGCTGTTGTCTTGGAATAGCTATGGTACAAACCCAATATCAAAGTTTAGAAAAAAAACAGACACTTCTTGTTGATGGCGAAGAGGTTGAGTCTGTAATGACAAATCTGCCCTTCAATAAATAATAATTGCTTTTTTAAACTAAAAGTTTAAATAGTTTCGGGTGTTAAACATCGTTTATAGTTCTTGGGCTCTCTTTACAGGTTTTGGATTCATTATGCTTGCACATTCTTTGCAAGGAACCTTGTTAAATATTAATGCCGTATTATTTAATTTTTCCGATTATGAAATTGGATATGTCTTTACAGGTTATTTTATAGGCTATTTAGCTAGCTCATATATTTGTCCGAAAATTATCAAAAATGTTGGACATATAAGAGTGTTCGCAGCATTCGCATCCATTGCTTCCATTACAATTTTATTTCATTGGATTTATGTTAACCCGTATTTTTGGTTTTTTTTAAGATTAATCACAGGGTTTTCATTGGCAGCGATATATATAGTCTGTGAAAGTTGGCTAAATGATCGTGCTGATAATAGCACAAGGGGGAAACTCATCGGATTTTACATGGTGATATTATACTTCTCAACTAGTGGAGGAGGTTTGCTAATAAATCTAAAAGAGACTACTGAGGCACACTTATATATTTTAACATCTTTATTAATTTCTTTTGCTTTAGTTCCAATTTTGCTTACTAAAAAAGCAGCACCAGAATTTTCTACACCTAAGTTCATATCTTTAAAAAATCTATATAAAAATTCTCCCATGTCTTTTATCGGTTCTTTTGGTATTGGTATGATATATGGAGCATCATTTGGATTAATAGCAGTCTTCGGAGCTAAGTTAGGCTTAAGTATTTTTCAAATTTCTATACTTGTTTTTGTAAATACTTTCATTGGAGCTTTATTTCAGTATCCGGTTGGTAAACTATCAGATACATTTGATAGAAGAATAATTTTACTGATATTAAATATCATTGCTTTGGTTTCATCTATTTGTGTAATTATTTTCGGATCTTTTTCATTTAATATTCTCTTACTATTTGTTGGAATACATTCAGCTGTATCTCTTCCTTACTATGCAGTTGTTATTTCTCACCTAAATGATTTTTTAGAAAAGGAAGAGGTTGTTTCTGCTAGCTCAACTCTAACATTGGTTAATGCATTAGGGTTAGTTTTAGGGCCAATTATCGTATCTGGATTTATGTCTTATTTTGATGCCTATGGATTATTTTATTATTGTGCATTAGTTTATATTTTTCTAGCACTATTTACTTATCAAAGAGTAAGAGTTGGAAGAACTAGTGAAATTTATGATGAGAATACACCATCAATGATTGTGCCTCGCACCACATCAGCAATAGGAATGCAAACTGCTACTGAACAAATGATTAGTAAAATTGATGAAAAAGAGTAATTTTTTAATTGATGGATTTCGAAGCCAAGATAGCTGAATTAGGTCTTTTAATACCAAAACCTGCCAAACCTGCAGGGAGTTATAAACCCTGCATTATTGTTGATAATATTGCATATATATCTGGTCAAGGCCCATTACTTGAGGATGGGTCTTTTGCAAAAGGAAAAGTTGGGGCTGATGTTGATTTAGAGACAGCTCAAAATCACGCAAGGCTATGTGGATTAGCTATCTTATCTGCTTTAAAAAATGAAATAGGATCTATTAATAAAGTGGATCAATTAATAAAACTGACAGGTTTTATAAATTGTATTGAGAGCTTCACACAACAGCCTTTAGTAATCAATGGTTGCTCAAATATGATGAAAGATATTTTTGGCAAGACTGGTGTTCATGCTCGAGCTGCAGTAGGAGTTAATTCTTTACCTCTAGGTTTTACAGTAGAAATTGAGGCAATTTTTAAAATCAAGAGTTAATTTCTTAATTGACAATTAATTAAATTTAGCAAAATATTTAATTATTAATACTTGGGGTTTGAATTATGGATTTTCATTTTGAAAACAATACTATTAAGATAATTCATCAAAATAAGACATTTCATTTGCATCCAATTTGGTTAAGAGAAAGACTACCGGGTGAAAAGTATTTTGATTTAGATACTAATCAAAGATTATATGAGCCATCCTCTATTGACCTAAAATTGAAAATTATAAGTTGCAAATTGTCAGATCACAAAATTGATATTGAATTTAATGATGGGGCAAAAGGTCAATATCGTTTAAATGATCTTTTGGTTGAAATGGATGAAGAAAAAAATAAAAGAGGACCCTTACCAAAAAGAATTTTATGGAATTCTCAACTAGAAGTTATACCTCAGGCTATTTTTGAAGTGGATATGGTTGAAAAAGAGTCAATGTATAATCTTCTTATGGATTTTTATAAATATGGATTTGTTATTATTAAAAATGTACCAACTGAAAGTAAATATTTATTAAAATTTGTAAATTCAATAGGCCCAGTTAAGGTAACAAATTTTGGAGAATTTTTTGATGTAATGTCTAAACCAAATCCAAATGATTTAGCCTATAAACCTATTGCATTACCACCTCATACTGATAACCCTTACAGAAAACCAGAAGCACCTGGGATACAGTTCTTGCACTGTTTAAAAAACGAAGTAAGTGGTGGTTTTTCTACTCTTGTTGATGGTTTTTCAGTTGCAGAATACATTAAATTAAATGAACCAGAAGCATTTGAGTCTTTAACCAAAACAAATCTACGTTATCGATTTCAAGATAAAGATATAATTTTAGAAAATTGGGGAGAGTTAATTGAATTAGACAAAGATGGCGACTACAAGCAAGTAAGGTATAGTACTAGAGTTGATTACGTGCCACCTTTAAAAAATGAAAAATTAGAGAGTTTTTATAAAGCTAGAAAATTATTAGGAGATTTGTACACTTCATCTGACTTCGAGATAAAATTTAAGCTCTTACCAGGAGATGTCATGATGTTTGATAACCACAGACTTCTCCATGGAAGAACCTCTTATGACTCGAGTGAGGGAGCTAGACATTTACAAGGTTGTTATCTAGAATTTGATTCTACTGATGGAAAATTGAGACATTTACATGAAAAATATCATCTAGGTGAGACAAATTTATGACTGAAAAAAATGTAAAATTTAAACATATGAAAGATGGAGATAAAGAAGATTATCTATTACTCCAAAAATATGAGGAAAAGTATGTATCTTTGACATATGAAAGAATAATCGAAGAACTTACAAGACAAGGAAAAAATACTATGGAGGGTTACAAGATAACAAGATTAGATCATGGTCTACAATCAGCTACTAGAGCTTATAATGATGGAGCTGACATTGATTGGATTGTTGGTGCCTTACTTCATGATATTGGAGATGGACTTGCCCCTCAAAATCACGATAGGTTTTCTGCTGAGGTTATAAGACCTTATGTAAGAGATGAAATAACATGGGTGATTGAGCATCATGGAATTTTTCAAATGATCTACTATGCTCATCATTATGGATGGGATAAAAATGCTAGAGATAAATTTAAAAATAATATTTATTTCCAAACTTGCGCAGATTTCTGTGAAAGATGGGATCAAAAATCTTTTGATCCCGAATATCAAAATAAAGATCTAGATTTTTTTAAACCTTTTATTAAAGAGGTATTTAGCAGACCTCCCTACAAAAATGAATACATCAAAAAAAATGAAGTTTTAGGTTTACCAAAAGTTTAAATCTATAAATCCAGATAATCTAAAGTAAGTATATATTGTCATGAGAATTTTCTTGATAACTTTGAGTATTTTACTCACAAGCATAGGGAGCATTATGGCGAAAAACTTATATAACTTTAGTATTCAAGATATTGATGGAAATATAGTTAATCTTGATAAATTTAAAGGTAAACCCATTCTTCTTGTTAATACGGCTAGTAGATGTGGTTTCACAAAACAATACGCTAATCTATCCAATCTTCATCGTGAGTATTTTGAAAAGAATTTAATAATTATTGGAACTCCTTCTAATAGTTTTCACCAAGAATTGAGCAACAATGAGGAGGTTAAAGAATTTTGTTTAATTAATTACGAAACAAAGTTTATTATATCAGAAATTGTTAGTGTTATAGGTGAAAATGCTCATCCAATATACAGCTGGATGACATCAGAATATAATGAAACGCCTAAATGGAATTTTTATAAATATTTATTTGATGGAAAAGGCAATCTAGTGGAAAGTTGGTCTTCTATGACAAAACCTGATAGTATAAAAATCACTTCCGTTATTGATAAATTAATCTAAACGGCTAGCTCTTAATTGAGTAGTATAATACTCAGTTAATTTAAGAAAAATTTTGTAAGTAAAAGTTGATCTTTTATAAATAATCATTTTTGTCTTTAATGTAAATCAAGTAATTCAGTTGTTGGCATATCTTATATATGTATTATTTTATCTTAAAATATATTTCATTAAAAAATCAAAAAATTATAAAAATGAATAAATAATAAATATGCATAATTTAAAGAGCTTTTTTTTTCTATTTAAAATTCATCATTGGGTAAAAAATTTATCAATATTATTGCCAGTATTTGCAGCGAATTCACTTAATTTTTTTTATTTTAACCAATATATTATTTATTTCATAATTTTTTCTATTGCTAGCTCTGTTGTTTATTTTTTTAATAACATTTATGATTATGAAAAAGACCTTCAAAATAAAAAATTAAACTACTCAATTAATATTTATAAGAAAAAGAATTATTATATTTATGGAGCTATATCATTTTTTTTACTATTAATTTTTTTAAGCTATTTTAATAATAAAATATCATTAATAATTATCTGTTATATTGGTCTCTCTATTTTATATAATTTATTATTAAAAAAATTTAAGTATATAGATATTCTTACAATTGCTAGTTTTCACTTAATTAGAATTTATTATGGATCAGTGGTTTTTGAAATTGAAATTACTAATTATTTCTTAATTTTCTGTCTTTCTGTATTTTTAATGATTGGTTCAAATAAAAGACTTTATGAAATAGATCATGATTTTGTTAATAGACCTTATACTCAAATTGATAATAAAATATTAAAGTTTCTTCAGTTAATATTTGGATTAGCTTCAATTGTAACTTTTTTATTATACATTTTAGACACGAGCAATAATATCTTATTTCAAAATATATATTTATCATTTCTGAATCTTTTTTTATTAATTTTTATAATAGTAAATTACCTATATATCCAAAAAGACAAAGTACAAGATGTTGTAATATTCATTTATAGTAATAAATTGAATTTAGTTTTGGTTTTATTATTCTTTTTTGTTTTTAGCTTTAATTTATAATTTTTTTAAAATAAGAAAATAATGATCATATAATAAAATTCTTTTATGATATTTGTTTATGATTTTACAATTATTATCTAAATTTTTTTCAAAATTATCGAAATCGAAATAATTTATTATTTGCTTTGAAATCAAAAAATCATGAAAAGAATTCCAAAATTTAGTTATAAAATTTCTAGGATAAATATCTTTCATAATAAGTATGTCTCCTTGTTTCATTTTAAAAATTATATTTTCAAGAAAAAATATTTGTTTTTTTTTTGGTAAATGATGGATTAAATCAATAATCAAAAAAGTATTAAATTTGCTAATATCTCTCTTAATAAAATTTAAACAGTCAGATTGAATATAATTTATATTATCTCCATTGCTATTTGCAGGAACTGTCATATCTACTCCAAAATATTGAATAAAATCTTTTAAGTACTTTGTTAAGACTCCTTTTCCACAACCTAGATCTAAAATATATGCATCATTTGGAATCCATTTAACAATTTCATACACTGGTAAAATAAGAGGTCTTAATTTAAAGTAAATTTTTGGAGGAATCGCCATTTAAATTTATATTTGACTAATATATCCAAAATCATAGTTAATGAAATAAACCAATACATCCAATAGTATCGTTCATTCATATCAAACCAAAATACAGTCAAAAATTGTGTTATTAATATAATTTTGAAATAATTATTCAATTTAGGTATAAAAATTAAAATTAAAAAAGGAAGATTAATTGACATTATCCTTTCTAAATAGAAATCAATATCCTTTGATAATATATTCTCTAAACTAAGAATTCTAGACCCATAACCAGTAAACAAAGTAAGTGAATTACCAAAATAGTAATTATGTATTAAAGGGAACAAGTATATTAATGAAATTAAAGTCAAATAAATTAATTTTTTTAAATTAAAAATATTAACTCTTTCAATAATTGTTTTGATTAGAACTATTAATACTATTGATACAACTAGATTAGGTCTCAAAAAAACGGAAATTGCAAATAATAAATTCATTTGTAAGTAATTCTCTTTAAAATTGTTTAAAAACATTGTCATACCAAAAATAAAAAACATATAACCCAGAGACTCTGGAAATAATCTATATGCATGTCTAATATATTGATAATAACTAAACCCTAAATGGTGAAAAACTGGAATTAATAAAAAAGAAATAGTAACTATGTATGCAATTTTATTATTAAATCGAGCGCTAAAAAAGTTATATATAATTTTTGGCAAAAAAAATAATATAAAAAAATATAGATAATAAAAATCACCAGATATTATTTGATTTACAAATAAGAAATACCTTAATCCAGGTGTAAAATAAAATACACTCTCACCACCTCTAATAAGACCTAAAGTATTTCCATTCTGTAAATTATAGTACAAATCATTAACAAAATTTATATATGTTAAACCATCACCTCCCTCAAAACCGAAAAAATAAAAATTAAATAAATTAAATACTCCAAACCATAAATCAAATTTTGATATGAAAAAAATAATAAATACGCTTAATAAAGTAGGAATAAATAGTTTTAAGTTATTTTTTAATTTTAAGTAATTAATGTTTGATATCAAAATTATAAAAAAAATTAATAATAAAATCTCATCAGTATATTCATCGAAATTACTTCTTTTTTTTGAATATATTTCTAGGTTATTACTTTTAGTACTGAAACCAACAACTTCTTTGATATTTAAGTTATTTGAGATGCAAGATAAGTCAGCCGTATCAAAAACTTTGTTTTTACTATCTTCATATTCGACTATTAAGTAGCCTTTAAAGCAAATTTCTTTTAGTGTTTTTAAATTTGTAAATTTTATTATGTATGGTGTTTCAAATTTATGAATGTAATTTGGATTTATTCTTCCATCTCTAGTGTTTACAAATGGTGCTCTTAAATTTCCTAAATTACTAAAACTAATTTTAGATATTTTTCTTGTGAAATTTTCATTAATATTAAAAACAAATTGATCAGGTGATGTAATTATTCTGTTTTCAAATTCGCCATTATTATAACATTCCCCTATATTAAATTTTAGGGGAATGCACTTTTTGTTATCATTTAAATATTTTTTTTTTATTAATGAATATTTTTCTATTCCTATCATTTTTTCATAAAACTCCTCAGAGCTTGAAGTAATTTTTAGGATTGAAGAAATTTCAATAATACTTTTCTTTTCATTAAATAAAAAAAAAATAGATAAAAAAACTACAATTGTAAAAAAAAATTTTTTTTTAATTTTTTTTTGATCTACATAAATTAATAGTAAGCTAATTATTATAAAAAATGCTCCTTTTATTGCTAATTCTATGTCTAGAAATCTTAAAATAATAAAAAAAATTATAATGAAATAAATATTTGGATTTAAAAGCTTACTCATTGAAAGACTATTTTATATAAATAATCTTAGATACTAAACTTTTTATAAAATAATTATTTTGATTTTTTAAAATAAAAAAGGGCGCAAAGTGCGCCCTTTTAGGAGTACTATAGTTAGATTTATTTAAATTCTGGATAAGCGTCTGTGGTAAGTTCTGCACTATCAAGACCAGATGCTTCAGTCTCTTCAGACACTCTTAAGCCGACAGTTCCTTTTAATATATAAAAGAATATACCACTTACTGGTACAACCAGAACAGCTGCAGCAATTATTCCTATTAGCTGAACTATGAAATCACCACTACCAAAGATACCGACAGCTAATGTTCCCCATATACCCGCAACTAAGTGAGCAGAAATTGCTCCAACAACATCATCGATTTTCATTTTATCTAACATCGGGATAGCAATTGTGCAAAGAATACCGCCAATAGCACCAACGATCATTGATAGGAAATGGTTACTCAAATCAGGACCGGCAGTAATTGCAACAAGACCTGCAATGGCACCATTTAATGCAATTGATAAGTCAATCTTTTTATACATTAATTGAGATAAAATGATTGCAGCAACAACACCACCACAAGCAGCGATATTGGTATTTACAACTACTATTGACATTGCGGACGCATCAGCAGCACTACCTAGGGCCAATTGAGATCCACCATTAAAACCAAACCATCCAAACCAAAGGATGAAGGTTCCAAGACAAGCTAAAGGCATGTTTGCTCCTGCGATGGGAGTAATTTTACCATCTTTACCATATTTCCCAGCTCTAGGTCCTAGAATTAAGCATCCTGTTAATGCGGCCCAGCCACCAACTGAATGAACAATTGTGGAACCAGCAAAATCAGAAAAGCCCATTTCTGTAAGCCATCCACCACCCCAGGTCCATGAACCATAAATTGGGTAAATAATTCCTGTCATAAATGCTGCGAATATCATAAAAGGCCATACTTTAATTCTCTCTGCGCAAGCACCAGAGACAATTGAAATTGCTGTTGCACAGAACACCATCTGGAAGAACCAATCTGATGCCAAAGAATAACCGCCTTCTTCAGTTGCAGCAGTTAAATCATCTGCAGTATCGTAAAATGCACCACCTAATGATCCTATCCAACCTGATACATCGACGTACATTAAACTGTATCCGATAAGATAAAACATTATTCCTGCAATTGAGTATAAAGCTATGTTTTTTAATAAGATAGCTGATGTGTTTTTTTTACGAACAAATCCAGCTTCTAGCATGGCAAAACCTAATGCCATGAACATCACTAAGACTCCACTAAAAACAAATAAAAATGTATTAAATACAAAGGCTGTTTCAGCAGATACTTCCGCACTTGCAACTCCAGAGAGAAGCAAAGTAGGGATTAAAAAAGTTAATATTTTTTTCATTGGATCTCCTTATTTAATTGCCTCAGCGCCTCGTTCTCCTGTACGTATTCGGACAACTTCTTGCACTTCAGTTACAAAAATTTTGCCATCTCCAATTTTTCCTGATTTTACTGCTTCAGAAATTGTTGTTATGACTTTTTCGACGTCTGCAGAATCTACTAAAACCTCTGCTCGAGATTTAGGAAGAAAATGTACCTCATATTCTGCGCCTCGGTACAGTTCGGTATGACCCTTCTGGCGCCCATATCCTTTAGCCTCAACAATAGTTAAACCTTGTATGTCAACACTTGTTAGTGCTTGTCTCAAAGCTTCAACTTTATCGGGCTTGATAATTGCTGTTACTAGTTTCATATATACCTCTCTAATTTTTGAGTTGAGAAACTTATAAATACTGAATCAAAAAAAAAATAATGCTAAGATGTTAATGAAACTATGCATCTAGTGAATATCCCAGATTAACCAATAAAATCAGTCAAATTAGCAAAAAACTTTTAAAAAATTTATAAAAATAAAAGAGTGAGAATATATTTTATCAATATGCTAGAGTTTTTGACTTAAAGAGGATTCTTCCAATCAACTCTATAAATTGCTTCATTTCTTCTAAGATTAGGCAATGTAAAAGGGCCATCATAGGTAGCTTTAATAGCGGGTCCAATTACTTCAAAATTATCATTCATTAGCTCACTTTTTAAAAAATCTCGGTGTTTATAAAAATTTTTATCTGAAGCAAAACCAGAATATCTAATTACTGCAAAATAACCTGGCTCAATTGAAGAAATTTTTACTGAATTATCTGATGGTAAAGGTATTTCATTTGGTTTGTATTTATTTGGTAAATAAAATTGCATAACATACTCGTTTTCAATTTGAGTAACATTCACTGGTGTAGTCATTGAAATTTTTTCACTTTGTTTATTATTGCCAGAAATATAATTAAAAAGTTTTCGAAATCCATTATTTTGATTAGTGTATTGTGTTTGAACTATTAGACGCTCCTCATAAAATCTAATTTCATACTTATCGGTTTGGTGAACTACTTTATAAGGAAATTCATTGTAAGCCATTGTGTTTTGTACCATTAATAAAAAAGATAATAAGTATCTAATCATTAATTATTTTCCTTAATAAGAAATTCCCCAAATCCTCTCATCTTTAGATATCCATCCTTTGATAGAAGATTTTTTACCTTGTGTGACTCTTATTTTTACCATTGTTTCATTGACCTCTAATAGATCAATAATTTTTGGTGCGAGAATTAAACCTTTTTGAATTGTCATGAATGACTCAGGATCATCAGAATTCAGAGCATATAATTCCGTGTCTTCTAAAACTAAAATAGTTCTTTTTTTTGAAAGCTGACTATGTGAAATCCAACCTTGTATCCCATTAAATAACTCTATTCGGTACCAGTCTATGTAGTCACTCCAACTATTTTGAAACTCTTCAATCACTTTTACTGGCATATTCTCCTCAGTAAGAAGAAATTTCTCTGTTTGTTTATTCAAATCTTGATTTTCTGGATAATGACGTAACCAAGACTTATCATGAGCTAAAGATTTATAATATGGAACATGTTTATCTGAATATCCAATTAATGGTAACATCAGAAAAAAAAGCATTATCCTAATCATTAATTTTATCTTTGTGAATTCTGCCAATTTGGGTGAGTATAGGGTTCTAAATTTGATGGTGCTAAAAGAGGTTTTCCTAAAATATGATCTGAGGCTTTCTCACCAGTCATTATCGACGGTGCATTAAGATTGCCATTACATATCTGAGGAAAAATTGATGAGTCCGCAAGGTATAAATTTGAAAAACCTTTTACTTTACAATCGTTTAGAACGACAGAAAAAGGGTCATCTTCTTTTCCTATCTTGCAGGTACCACATGGATGATAAGCACTTTCACAGTTATTTTTTATAAATTCATCGAGTCCTTCATCCGAAACAACGTCTTCACCAGGTTGAATTTCATCTCCTTTAAAAGGAACTAGGGCCTCTTGGTTTAATATCTCTCTACTAAGTCTAAGTGATTTTCTAAAGTTTGGAAAATCATCTTCATGGGACATGTAATTGAATTTGATAGTTGGTGGATCAAATGGGTTGCTAGATTTTAATTTTATAAAACCTCTAGATTTTGAACGCATAGGCCCAACATGCAATTGAAAACCATGACCTTCGCTAGGTGCCTTTCCGTCATATCTAATAGCAACTGGAAGAAAATGAAATTGTATATCAGGATATGGTATGTTTTTATCAGAGCGAATGAAACCAAGAGTTTCAAATTGGTTTGTTGCACCTGGCCCACTTTTCAGAAACATCCATTGCATGCCGATAAGTAATTTAGAAAAAGGATTTAAATATTTATTAAGTGTTACTGGTTGTAAACATTTAACTTGAAAATAAACTTCTAAATGATCTTGTAAATTTTTACCAACACCTGGTAAGTTTTTAATAACCTTGATCCCCAAACTATTTAAATCATTGCCCTCTCCAATGCCCGATCTCTGAAGAATTGTTGGACTATTGATAGCGCCAGCTGATAAAATTACACCAATATTTGCACTAAAGGTTTTTTTTTGGCCTCGATGGAATACTTCAACTCCCTTAGCTTTGTCTTCATGGAAAATTATTTTATCGACTAGAACCTTTGTTATGAGTTGTACATTTTTTTTTGCTAATGCTGGTTTTAAGTAAGCTTTTGCGGTTGAAAAACGTGAGCCTTTCCAAACGGTCATATCAGCCGGTCCAAAACCCTCCTGTCGAAAGCCATTATAGTCATCAGTATAAGTGTATCCCGCCTGCTCCGTAGCTTTTACAAAAGCATTATGTAATGGGTTATCTCTTTTGCCATGAGTTATGTTTAGAGGGCCTGATTTTCCTCTAAACTCTGAATTGCCTCCATGGCTTGCTTCCATTCTTTGAAAATATGGAAGGACATCGGGATAATCCCAACCTTTTGCACCACTTTCTGCCCATTGATTATAATCACCAGCATTACCCCTAACATAAATCATTCCGTTAATTGACGAAGACCCTCCTATAACTTTACCTCTAGGGCAAACGAGAGACCTACCATTTAAATTAGGCTCGGGTTCTGCTTTATAGCCCCAATCGAATTTATTCATATTCATTGGGTATGAGAGTGCTGCAGGCATTTGTATAAAAGGACTATTGTCATTGCCGCCAAATTCTAATACTAGAATTTTTAATTGAGGGTTTTCCCCAAGTCTGTAAGCAATTGTAGATCCTGCTGATCCAGAACCAATTACGATATAATCAGGTTTTTCAAACATAGATTAGTTCAATTCCTTCCTCTACTACCATGTTTTAAATAAACATTTTTTGCAAGCATTTTATGTTCTGGTGATTTACGAATATCAAAAATTTTTTTTCTAGCATACTGAGCAGTTTCTTTAACATTTATTATTTCTTTTTGAAACTCATTATCGAACAAATTCACGTTCAAACTTTTTTTTGGGGGATTATGAAAAAAAGCAGGTGGGAAATTTTTTACTTCAGGAATCTGTGACTTAATAAATTTACCGAGAGGATCTTGATCCATAGCTTGCTTATAAGGATTATACATTCTAATAGTATTGATACCGGTTGTACCTGATTGCATTTGTATTTGACTGTAATGAATTCCAGGTTCAAAGTCTGTAAACAATGCTGCCAAGCGTGGAGCAAAGTATCTCCAATCAAGCCATAAATTATAAGAAGCAAATGAAGCTAACATTGCTCTCATTCTAAAATTAATCCATCCATAATTTCTTAGATAAACCATACATGCATCGATAAAATGAACTCCGGTTTTACCTTCAATCCAAGCCTCTAATTTCTCTTCATCTTGATCACGTATTTGATCATACACAGGAATAAAGCTTGCATGTTCAATTGATGGCTGATCCTCTAATTTTTGAATAAAATGCGATCTCCAATGTAACCTAGATAAAAATGAATTTATAGATTTAGCAAAATTTTTATTGTTATGCTTTATTAGATCTCTTTTTTTTGCGGCCTCTTGAAAAACTGTGCGGTGTGATATTGTACCATATGTCAAATGAGTTGATAATCTTGAGCAGCTTTTTTCAGCAGTTATTGGGCTAGACATCTCAAATTGATAATTTTCACCTCTTTTATTTAAAAAAGACTGAAGCAATTTTTCTGCTTCGACAGATCCACCCTTTTGCCTATATGGACATGGTGTTGAGTCATAAAAAAATTTTGGTAATTCATGGTTCGTTAATTCTAAATTAACTGATTGTTTTATGATGGGCAAATTAGACTTTTTAATAATCTCGTTTCTAAAATTTTTTTCCCATAGGTTTCTATTATGTTGTCCTCTTTTAACTCCTGGGTAAGAGCACTCAATCCAATCAATTTTATTTTGAAAAAAAAATTTTTTTAATTTTTTATCTCTTTGGTAAGTCCATTGAATACCTGTTTCTTGTTCACTAATTACGCTTGAAAAGCTATGCTTATCTTTTAAAAACTTGAATATTTCTAATGCATCACCAAAAAAGATATTTAAATGTAAATTATTTCTGAGTAATTGTCGTTTAAGTTCATTTACACTCTCTAATGTAAATTGCCATTGCCTTAAAGACATATCTTTTTGCTTCCACAGCTCGGGTTCTATAATGTAAATTAATATAGATCTTTTATTTTCATCAATAAGAATTTCATTGTCTTTAAATCTTAAATTCTTCTTAAACCAGACGATCCTATTTGACATCTGTTACTAGTCTTTAATTTTGAAGCCTTTTGAAAAAATATAAATAATTGCAGAAATATTTAGAATTAAAAAAGTAAATATCATAATCAAACTTGTTGTAATACTTACATCAGCCATTTCATAAAAACTCCATCGAAAACCACTTACTAAATAAAGAACTGGATTTACCAAAGAGACGTTCTGCCAAAACTCTGGTAACCAATTTATTGAATATAGCGATCCACCAAGAAATACAAGTGGAGATAAAATTAGTGTAGGAAATATTGATAGCTCCTCCCAATTTGATGACAGCATCCCTATGAGAAAACCAAGTAAGCTAAAAGTTAAAGATGTTAAGACGAGCATTAAAATCATTGTAAAAGGATGCATTATATATATTTCCACAAAAAATAACCCTGTTGCTAATATTAAGCTTCCTAAAATTATTGATTTTGTTGTGGCCGCACCAACAAAACCAATAACAATCTCTGTTGTTGATAGTGGGGCAGCATAAATTTCATTTATAGTTCCAAGAAATTTTGGAAAAAAGATACCTGAGGAAGCGTTTGAAACACTTTGTGTAAGTAAAGCTAACATTATCATACCAGGCACTATGAAAGAACCATATGAGATATCTTCAATCACAGGGATGCGACTACCGATTGCAGCTCCGAAGACTACAAAATAAAGAGAGGATGATATCACAGGAGAAAATATACTTTGAACAGTTGTTCTTCTCATTCGATCCATTTCATGCAAGTAAATCGCCATTATACCTGTCAAGTTCATACACTCTCCTCCAAAAGTTTTTCAAATATCGTCTCCAGCGATGTCTGGGAGGAATTTAAATCTTTTAATTTTAGACCAGCTGACTTTATGTCTTGAAGAAGTGCGGTAATGCCAGTCGAAGATCCGTGAGAGTCATAAGAATATGTTAAAGAGTTATTACTATTCATTTTTAAGTTATACGAATCTAAATTAGATGGGATTTGACTGAAAGGCTCTTGAAATTCTATAGTTAAATTCTTTTGACCCATTTTTCTCATTAAATCATTCTTATTATCAGTAATTATGATTTCACCATTATTGATTACAGATACTCGATCAGAAATAGCCTCCGCTTCTTCGATATAATGAGTAGTAAGGATGATTGTCACGCCATTTTCTTTAAGCTCCTTTACCGCTCTCCACATATCTCTTCGTAAATTAATATCGACACCTGCGGTAGGTTCGTCTAGAAAAAGTATTTTTGGTTCATGACTCAATGCCTTTGCAATTAATGCTCTTTTTTTCATACCTCCAGAAAGCTCACGAAGCTTACTATCTTTTTTATCCCAAAGGCTGAGATCTTTAAGAATTTTTTCTATGTATGCAGGATCTTTTTTCTTACCATATAGGCCTCTAGTGTAAGAGACATTTTGAAAAACTTTTTCAAAGGCTTCTAAATGAAGTTCTTGGGGCACAAGACCAATCATCGATCGAGTTTTTCGGTAATCTTTTACAACATCATATCCATCAACAGAAATGGTTCCTGATGTAGGTAAGACTATCCCACATATGGCATTAATAAGTGTTGTTTTCCCAGCACCATTTGGGCCAAGAAGTGCAAGAATTTCACCTCTTTGAATTTCTAAATTAACTCCTTTAAGAGCCTCTAAACCACCTTGAAAAGTTTTTTTTAGATTATCAATTTTAATTAAGATATCTGCTGACATAATTAGATTGCGTACAGTATATTATAAGCAAATAACATCAAGATAGTTTATCAGTAATCTTATTTTTTTTACTTTTTTCAATCAAGTATGTGCTAATTAAAACAGCAATAAGGGCAACAATAATTTTATAAGTTATTTTTTCATTTAAAAAAAGATATCCAAATATCAAACCAAAAATTGGAATGATGTAGGCAACTTGCGATTGAAAAACTAAGCCATTATTTTTAAGAATATAAAATCTCATTAACCAAGCTATCGCTGTAGCAACGATACCAAGATACAGAAGAGAAATTGTAGCATTAATAGAAGGTCTCAATTCTGTTGGATTTTCAAAAATGAACATAATTGGCAATAAAAGAATAACTGCCCAAATTAAAATACTTGATGTAAGTACTTCATTTTTTATATGTTTTAGCTTGAGTGAAAATAGTCCACCTATGGTGTAACAAACTGGACCCAAGATTACCATAAAAGCATAAAAGATATTTGACTGATTGATTAGAATATTATCTGAAAATAAATAAACAATACCAAGAAAGCCTATTAATATTCCAACAAATTTTAAAAGATTAATTTTTTCATTTTGAATAAATAAATGCCCTAAGATTGTTGCTGCGATAGGTGCCGTGGACATCAAGATCGCTGCTAGATTACTTTGAACTTTTAATATACCAAATGAAATAAAAAAAAAGGGGAGAACTAAGTTCACAAATCCTATAGTTGCGTACCATAACCAATTCTCTCCAAATGCTTCAATTGAAATTTTCCTTATCCAACAGTAAATAAGCATTACTATTGCAGCAAAAAAAATTCTACCAAAGGCAAGTGCCATGGGTGTATAACTTTCTGAAGCAATTTTGATGTTAAAGAACGCACTTCCCCATATACCAGCTAATAAAAATAAAAGTAAAAAATCTTTAAAGGATGCTTTGTGCATTATATGAGAGTAAACTGAACACGTTTATTCATTTTTCCTTTACTCTCATACTTCATAAATTTAAATTCGCCAATTTCATTTGTATTAGCTACGTGAGTTCCCCCACACGGTTGTAAATCAATATCTCCTATTTTAACAAGTCGAATTTTATCATTTGTTCTTGGCGGTTTAACTGACAAGGTTCGCACTAGCTCAGGTTTTTGATCTAGCTCATCATTTGTTATCCACTGATAAGAAATAGAATGAGATCGTTGAATAAATTCATTAATGATTTTATTTAAAGTTTCAAATTCAAATGTTTCTTCACCTAAATCAAAATCAATCCTACTTTTTTCTAAACCAATTGATCCTCCTGTAACATAATAAGGTAATGCTGCACACATTAAATGCATTGTGGTGTGCATTTTCATTAAGCGATATCGATGATCCCAATCAATATAGCCTTTTATTTGCCCAGATAGATTTAGATTTTCTGAGTCAACAACATGGGCAATACCTAACTCATGTTTAACTGTGTTGATAACATTGAATTTTTTATCATTAATTTCAAGTACTCCCTTGTCTCCGGGTTGCCCACCACTTTGAGCATAAAAAGAACTATCTTGAGTAATGATTTTGTCACCCTCGACTAATAAAATTTTTTCTTCGAAGCTCTTTTTATAACTATCTTTAAGATAAATCATTTTTTTCCTTCCTCTATCATAAAGTCTACACAGGACTCTATACCTCCTTGAGTGTTGCTTTGTTTTTCACATACCTCATAGTATTCGTGGTATTCAAATGTCGAAGTAATATATAGGCCTAAACCTATAATGCCAAAGACTGCAATACTATATAATATTTTTTTACCCATCTTAAATTAATCTGTCTTGGAAACCTATCAATTGATTGTTAACAATGATATCTGATTTTTTAATAGGTCTAAGCAGTTCTATGCCTTCTAAACTTATACATCTACTTAGTGCAACATAAAGTTGTCCTGGAGCAAAAGAACCTTGACTCATATCTATAATAACTTTTTCAAATGTTTGTCCCTGGCTTTTATGAATTGTAATTGCCCAAGCTAATCTCATTGGATACTGTTTGAAAGATCCTGTTATTTCCTCTTGAACTTCTTGTTGATCATCATCATAGGTATATTGAATACGATCCCATTTTTCTTTTTTAACCTCATATATTTTATTATTGATTTTTACTTTTATTTTTTTTTGAGCGATATCATGAATTATACCAATGGATCCATTAACCCACCTTTTTTCAGGATCATTTTTAATCATAATTACTTGGGCTCCTTTTTTTAATTTTAAGATTTCATCGGTCGGAAATAATTCTTTATAAAATTGGCCAGTAGCTTGTCCCCTGTAAGAAAACTCCTCCTGATTTAGCTGGCTTAAATATTTTTGATTAATGCTACTCGCTCGAGCATTAGTTGTAGTAAGTATGATTTTACCTTCATCCATCTCAATGTGATCAGTTAAAGAGTCGTTTATATTCTCGATCTGCGTGTGAGTAATTGAGCCATCTCTTACAGAGTTAAGTAAATGAATAAAATGGTCATCTTTTTGACGATAAATATTATGTAGTTCAAGTGTTTTAAATTGTGCGTCTTGGAAAATATTTGAGTGAAAGAAGAAATGACCTTTAGGATAAATTCGCTGTAGAAGTCCTGACTCATCCATATTCACAACTGGAGGTAGTTGAAATAAATCCCCAAAAACTATTAACTGAACTCCACCAAATGGTTGTGTAAGTTTTTTTCTGTGAACACGAAGGCTATAATCAATCGCATCAAAAACATCAGCACGAACCATAGATATCTCATCAATAATTAATGTTTCCAAATTTTGAAGAATTTCGATTTGTCTTACTTTTTTTATATGTCGTGTTTGAATAACCTTTGGTGGAAAACCAAAAAATGAGTGAATAGTTTGTCCTTTAACTCGAATTGCAGCAACTCCTGTTGGAGCAAGAACAACTGTATTCTTCTTTGTTATAGATCGAAAGTAGGCCAATAGTGTAGACTTACCACTACCTGCTTTACCAGTAATATAAAAATGATCTTTTGTGCTTTCTAATTGCTCAATGATATTTTCAAATTCTTTACTGAGTTTGAAATCGTCAGGTAGTAAACTATTATAATTTCGCTTATAGCTCATCTATAATATTATTTAACATGTGAAAGCATTCTTTCACTGTGCCTTTTTGAATTTGAATTCTAGAAAGTTTTGGATTGAAATTTAATCGTTCGATATAAATATTTTTTTTAAAATATAATCCGATAAAAACTAAACCTACAGGTTTTAATTTAGTACCACCGTTTGGACCAGCCACACCTGTTGTTGAAAATGTTAGCTGACTTTTGGAAATCTTGTGTAAATGTAAACACATTTGAGCACATACTTGACGGCTGACTGCACCATACCTTTTAATAGTACTTTGTTTGACTTTAAGATTTTTAATTTTTGAGTCATTTGAATATGTTATCAAACCAGTTTTATAAATTTTAGATATACCAGACACAGCTGTAAATTCTGCTGCAAGCAAACCACCAGTACAAGATTCTGCTGTTGAAACTGAAATATTTTTATCGAGTAAATATTTGATTGTTTTCGAAACGACACTCATAAGCTAGTTATACTTATTATAAGGACGAAGAAATAACAATGGTGCTTATTGGTATAAAAAAAATGCATAATTAATCCCCATAATTCACAATAAATGTGGATAAATTAACAAAATTTGTCTATACATATGCAAATATTGCATATTACTATGAAATCCTATAACCTTATTTAAGGAATCATGGAGGTTTAAATGGCAGATATGTTTACAGGACACTACCCCTTTATAGTTATGATTATTTGGTTCATAGCAGGTTTCATCGGATCAAAAATGTGATTTTGTGATGAGGGCAGCCCACGCTGCCCTCTCCCTACCCTAAAAGATGACATTATTACCCTTGCTGAAGCAATTATGAGGGAATAATGTATCCTTTTTAAAATCAGGAGAGAAAATGAATAAGCCAAATAATTTAGAACCACTGTGGATGCCTTTCACTCCTAATAAAGTATTTAAGAAAGATCCAAGAATTATAGTCGGTGCTAAAGATATGCATTTTATTAGTGACGATAATCGAGAAATTTTAGATGGCACTGCAGGGCTATGGTGTGTAAACGCTGGTCATGGTAGAAAAAAAATTCAAGAAGCTGTAAATAAACAAATTGAAAATCTTGATTACTCTCCACCTTTTCAATTTGGACATCCAAAACAATTTGAACTAGCTAATCGTTTAGCAGAGATTTTTCCTGAAGGAATGAATCATGTTTTCTTTTCTAATTCAGGATCTGAAGCAGTAGATAGTGCATTGAAAATTGCGCTAGCTTATCAACGTGCACGCGGACATTCATCTAAAACTAGATTAATAGGTCGCGAAAGAGGTTATCATGGTGTGGGCTTTGGAGGAATAAGCGTAGGTGGTATGGTAAAAAATAGAATGTACTTCGGATCAATGCTAAATGGTGTTGACCATTTACGCCATACCCACAATTTAAAATTAAATGCTTTTTCAAAAGGTGAACCTGAACATGGAGCAGAACTTGCAGATGATTTAGAGCGTCTTGTTCAATTGCATGATGCATCAACTATTGCAGCTGTAATTGTTGAGCCTATTGCTGGATCAACTGGTGCGCTGCCTCCGCCTAAAGGATACTTAAAAAGATTAAGAGAGCTCTGCACAAAACATGACATTTTATTAATTTTTGATGAAGTCGTAACTGCTTTTGGCCGTATGGGAAAAGCAACTGGATCTGAGTTTTTTGGTGTAACACCAGATATTATTTCATGTGCAAAAGGCATTACAAATGCCACCATCCCTATGGGTGCAACCATAGTTCAAGACTTTATTTATGAGTCAATGATGGAAAATGCGGATGCTCCAATAGAATTATTTCATGGATATACTTACTCTGGTCATCCTGTTGCTTGCGCTGCAGCCTTGGCAACACTAGATATTTATCAAGAAGAGGGATTATTTGATAATGCCTCTCATATGGCGCCTATTATTGAGGAAGCCGCTCATAGCCTAAAGGGCACAAAACATATAATCGATATTAGAAATTTAGGAGTGATTGCTGCACTCGAATTAGAGCCTAAAGGTAACGCTGTTGGTGCAAGAGGGTTCGAAGCTATGAAAAAAGCATGGGATCTTGGCTTAATGGTAAGAGCTAACGGAGATACGCTTGCTTTTTCACCACCTTTAATAATTAAAGAAAATCAGGTCGATGAAATGTTTACGAAAGTAAAAAAAGCCCTGGAACAAGTAGACTAAAAACGTCCCCACTACAACCATACCCTGTTTCAAAAACGCCGCTTGGTTGGTAAAAACCACATAACATTACCCATCTATATAAAAAGACAATTCCAGGAACTAAAATAATCGCATTAATAAGAAAAAGGGCTATAGAAATAACTACCCTCATTGGTAGCTTTGTATTCATATACTGTTTATAAAAAATACGAATTATCAAACCAGTGGTTACAGCAGATAACAATAGAAATGGTGCATCAAGGTATGTAACTAAAAATTCATAATACATTTCTTTAAAACTTAGCAATGATACATTAAGACTTTAAAAATGCAAAAATACATATCTGAATTTATAGGCACATTTATTTTACTAGTATCTATTGTTGGTTCTGGCATAGCAGGAAAGCAATATACGAATGATCAAATGGTAATTTTGTTTAGTCATGCTGTTGTCATAGGTTTCACACTAATTTTTATAATAAGAATATTTGCAAATTTTTCTGGAGCTCATTTTAATCCTATTGTTTCAATTATATTTTTCTTACAAAAAGAATTGAGCTCTAGGGATTTATTTCTTTATATACTAATACAAATTATTGCAGCTATACTAGGCACACTTTTTGCAAATTATATATTTGGATTAAATGTAATTGAGATCTCTTCAAATATAAGAAGTGGAGCAAATATATATATTTCCGAAATTTTCGCTGCAACTGGATTGTTACTGGTCATACTCTTATCGAGAGCAGATGGTAAAAATGTAGTTTCATTTAATGTTGGTATTTATATTACAGCGGCTCTTATATTTACATCATCTACAAGTTTTGCAAATCCGGCTGTAACAATTGCTAGAATGTTTACTGAGTCATTTACGGGTATTAATCCCTCCACCGTAATATTTTTTATTAGTTGTCAAGTTATTGGAATGTTTGCTGCCTACATTTTGTATAATCAGTTCTTTAAAAGCAAATAATTTCAAGGATTTTTGTAAATTATTAACAGAGACAATTCGTATTGTTGACTTACTTACAGGTTAAATTTTAATGAGTTCAATATTAATTAAGTAGGAGAGAAAAATGAGCGAAGCCAAATGTCCCGTTGCTCACGGAGCTAATTCAAATATGGAGAAGTCATCAACTGATTGGTGGCCTAAAAATTTAAATCTAGATATTCTTCATCAACATGATCAAAAAACAAAACCATTTAATGGTACGTATAATTATAGAGAAGAAGTAAAAAAATTAGATTTCAAAGCATTAGAAGCCGATATGCATAAATTGATGAAAGAAAGTCAGGATTGGTGGCCAGCTGATTGGGGGACATACGCAGGATTAATGGTAAGGCTTGCTTGGCACTCTGCTGGTACTTATAGAACTGCTGATGGAAGAGGTGGCGGTGGAACCGGTGATCATCGATTTGCTCCTTTAAATTCTTGGCCTGATAATACTAACTTAGATAAAGCTAGAAGACTTTTATGGCCGATTAAGAAAAAATATGGAAACAAGATTAGCTGGGCTGATCTTATGATCTTAGCTGGAAACATTGGCTATGAATCAACAGGATTTAAAACATTTGGTTTTTCATATGGGCGTGAGGATATTTGGCACCCAAACAAGGATATATACTGGGGACCAGAAACAGAAGCATTAGCATCTGATAGACACTCAGATAAAGAAGATGCCTCTTCGTTAGAAAGTCCACTTGCTGCAAATCACATGGCCTTAATCTATGTGAACCCAGAGGGATTTGAAGGTAACCCTGACCCATTAAAAACAGCTCAGCATATTAGAGAGACATTTGCAAGAATGGCTATGAACGATGAAGAGACTGTTGCTCTTACTGCAGGAGGTCATACTATTGGTAAAACGCATGGTAATGGTAATGCTGATAATCTTGAGGCAGAACCTGAAGGGGCAGCAATTAACGAACAAGGCCTTGGTTGGATGAATAATACTTCCAGAGGAGTTGGAAGAGATACGGTGACATCTGGAATTGAAGGTGCATGGACTACTGAGCCAACAAAATTTGATAATGGATATTTTGACATGCTCTTTAAATATGAGTGGGAACTTAAAAAAAGTCCTGCAGGAGCTTGGCAATATGAACCTATCAATATTAAAGAAGAAGATAAGCCTGTAGACGTAGAAGATCCATCAATTAGATATAACCCAATCATGACAGATGCTGATATGGCAATGATCAAAGATCCAATTTATTTAGAAATATCCAAAAAGTTTCATAATGATCATGAGTATTTTTGTGATGCTTTTGCAAGAGCTTGGTTCAAACTTACCCATAGAGATATGGGTCCAAGATCTAGATACATAGGACACGACCTTCCAAACGAGGATTTGATCTGGCAAGATCCAGTTCCCGCTGGAACACCTAGTTTTGATGTGGAACAACTCAAAGAAAAAATCAGAAACTCTGAATTAACTGTTCAAGAACTAGTCTCAACTGCATGGGATAGCGCAAGGACATTTAGAGGGTCGGATTTAAGAGGGGGAGCTAATGGAGCGAGAATTAGATTTTCACCACAAAAAAATTGGAAAGGCAATGAGCCTCAAAGGTTATCAAAAGTGCTAGATATATTAGAACCTCTTGCAAAAGAAGCAGGCGCTAGCATTGCAGACACAATTGTCTTAGCTGGAAATGTTGGTCTAGAAAAAGCTATTGAAGCTGCGGGTTTTAACGTTTCTGTTCCTTTCAACCCAGGAAGAGGAGATGCCTCTGAGGATATGACTGACTCTGAGTCATTTTCTCAATTAGAACCCATACATGACGGTTTTAGAAATTGGCAAAAAGATAATTATGAAGTAAGAGGAGAAGAGTTGTTGCTTGATAGAGCTCATTTACTTGGTCTTACTGCAGTTGAAATGACAGTACTTGTTGGAGGTATGAGGGCACTGGGTGCTAACTATGGTGAGAATAAGCATGGTGTTTTTACTGACCAGGTAGGCGCTCTTACAACTGACTTTTTTGTTAACTTGCTTGATATGAGTAATAAATGGAAAGCGTCTAATGGACATTATGAGATTATTGATCGAAAAACAAATAATGTTAAATGGACGGCAACCTCAACGGACCTTGTATTTGGATCGAACTCTATACTTAGATCTTATGCTGAAGTATATGCACAAGATGATAACAAGGAAAAGTTTGTAGTTGATTTTGTTAAAGCTTGGAACAAAGTAATGAATGCCGATAGATTTGAATTGAACAATAATTAATTAATGTTCAATTATGGTAATATCCAACTTAAAGTTTGTGGTATTACAGATCAAAAATCTTTAGAAGTAATTCAAAAGTACTCTGTAAGTAGGGTGGGCCTTGTAAGTGATTACTTATATGGCCCAAATACACTTAGTACTAAAGAAATTCAAGAACTGACTATTGCATCCTATAATTTAAAATTAAATCCAATTTTATTGATTGGAAATGTACAGATACAAGAAGTAATTAGTATCGTAAATGATGTAGCAATAAAAGAGGTTTGTATATCTAATCAATATAAAAATGAAGAAATTGAATTGCTGAATAATAAAACAGATGCAAAAATTTCAATTTCGGTAAATTATGAGAATTTTGACTATAATTTCTTTGAAGAGATTTTAAATAATATAAGTAGTTTTTATTATGATTTAAATATTTACAGAAAAGATACTATTGAGAAAAAATCTCTTGTAGAATGTGAAAAACAAATTAATCAATTAAAGAGCTTTGCGAAACCTCTCTACCTAGGTGGGGGAATAAATATAGATAACATAAAAGAGGCAATTAAAACAATATCTCCTCATGGAATTGACATTTCGACAGGCTTAAAAAAATCTAATAGTGTGGATGAAGAAAAGCTTAAAAAAATCCTTGATAATCTTGGGTTTGACGAGATTTCTTAATAATAAATCGTTCATCTAAATTATTTATGAGTCTTTTGTAAGTATATTGAGTTTTTAAATCAATAAAATTAGGATTGAGGTCTAATACTGGCTGTATAACAAAATCTCTTAAATGTGAGGAAGAGTGAGGAATTGATATTAAATGATTTTTAACTTTCAAGTTTTCGAATTGAATAAGATCTAAATCAATTCTTCTTGGCCCATTCTCTAAAATTTTATTTTTTTTAATCAGCTTTTCTACAGCGCTCATTTTTATAAATAGCTCATTAAAAAATAAATTTGTAAGGAATAAAAAAGCAGCATTATGAAAATATTTTTGGGTGGTTAAACCAAAGGGCTTGGTAAAATAAACCCTACTGACCTTTTTAACATGACCAAATTTATTCATTAAGTTTAATGCATTGTTAAAATTACTTCTCCAATTGCCTACATTTGATCCGATAGCAATATATGATTTATATCGATACGCTAACTTTTTTTGCATTATATTTTTTAGCAATCTCAATTTTATTTATTTCTAATTTTTCTATTTGGATTGGAAACTTATCATCTAGTTGTTTTTTAAGATCTGTAATTAATTTTTCCAATGTTTTATATTGAGAGGCTGAAACAAATTTAATTATTTCATTTTTGATATCTGAATAACTTGTAACATTTTCAATATTGTCAAGATCTTGATTATGATCAATTTCTAACTGACATTTTATACTTATTAATATAGTTTGGGGTTTTAACCTTTCTTCTTCGAACACTCCAATAATTGTGTCGACTTTTAGCTCTTCTATTTCGATAAAAAATTTCATTTATTTAATGCTTTCAAAACTTTTATCATTTGATTTGTCTCTTTGACATCATGAATTCTATATGTATGAATATTTTGTTCGAGAGCATGCGCTACAGAAGCTAAAGAGCCTCCAATCCTTTCATCGGCATTTGATGGGTCAATATAGTTTATCCAACTTTTACGTGAGGATCCCAATAATACTTGGATATTTGCACTACTGAATTTCTTCAAAGATTTCATTAATTGTAAATTTTGATTTAGTGTTTTGCCAAATCCTATACCAGGATCAAACCATACCTTTTTGAGATTAATCTTCATTTTATTAAGTATTTTCAATCTTTTTTTAATAAAATAATCAAATTCTCTTACCATATTTACTCTGGAATTAAGATTTTTTTGCATTTCCTTTGGTGTTCCTCTTTTGTGCATTAAGATAAGTCCTGCGTTATATTTCTTTATAAGTTTAAATAGCTCTTCTGATCCTCCATTAATATCATTAATGATATGGGCACCTTTTTTCAGTGCATACTCTTGGGACTCAATTTTATACGAGTCCACAGAGACAAGGTATTTCTTATAGTTTAAATATGGTAAGATTTTGGATAAACGATTTATTTCTTCAATATATGTAATTGGCTCGCTATTTGGTCTAGTGCTTTCAGCACCAATATCAATAATTTGTGCACCATCTTTAACCATTGCATTTATATGTTTCAATGCAGTAGATCGTGAAAATGTTTTTCCTCCATCACTAAATGAGTCAGGTGTAAAATTACATATACCCACTAATAAAGGCTTTTTCAAAGCAAAGGAATGTTGATTAAATTTCATGATAATTTCTTTTTATCATAGTTTCATAATCTTTTTTTAATTTTTGAAAATATTTTGTAGACGCTCTCTTCCACAAAATACTTTGAATTTTTTTTATTGAGGTAATACCTCTACCAGAGCCAATCGATAATATCTCACTGTATTCTTTTAGATCCTCTAATAAAATTTTTCTTTTAATAAATTTCAATTTTGATATCTCTTCGATAAGCTTCAAAGTATTTCCATGATAATAGCCAGTTTTGGGAATATAAATTTTATCTCCTTTTACGAAAACTAAATTTGTGACTGCTCCTTCTGTAATTTCATTGTCTCTTAGTAATATAATTTCATTTTCAGAGTAATTTATTTCACTCATGAACTTTAATAATTTTTTGTAAAATAAGTTTTTATTTTTAAAGTCTCTTCTTTTGTATTTTTTTATAAATCCAATTACACTATCTTTAGTTGTTGTTCTCTTTCTAAAAGAAATTGATAATGTTGTTCCATTAGTTGCTATTCTCAACAAGTGATTGAAATTTTTGATTTTCTTTAAATCCTCTCCCACTAAACTTCTGATAATGTTTAAATCTATTTTGGTAGCAAATTTATAATCCCGACATGTTGTGTTAAAAGTCCTCAAATATTTATTTAAACCTATTAACCTAGGTGTTTTTCCAATCATAGGTATGGATGTAAAAACACCTTTTTGACCCCACAGTGGCTTAAATTGTGAGGTGTAATATGAATTATTTTTTATATTGAATGATTTTTCGAATAAATTGTTTGCCATTTGGAGTCAAAAACGAGTCTGGGTGAAATTGTAAACCACAAATATCATATTTATGACTTTCCAAACACATTGCAACATTAGTTTCTTCACATCTCATTGTAATATGCATTGAAGAGGAATTAAATGGCTCTTTTAGTTTTAAAGAATGGTATCTACCTACTTGATATAAAGCATTATTAGGAAATCTTAAACTTTTTGAATTCGTTCTAATATAAGTCTGATAACCATGAAATATTTTTTCTTGCTTAGAAATAGTTCCACCCTCTCCATTAGCAATAAGTTGAAAACCAAGACAAATACCAATTATTTTTTTCTTTGATTTATAATTATTATAAATATCAAGTGATACTGGGTAATCTGAGGGCTTCCCTGGTCCTGGAGAAAAAATAATGATGTCAGATTTTTTTATGGATTTTTCTTTAATGTCATAAAAATTTTTTACTTCTAAATTACCAAATCCTGACAACAAATGTGCGAGGTTATAAGTAAAGGAGTCTTCGTGGTCAATTAAAAGTAAATTCATTTTAATAAATCCAATAACGATTTAGCTTTTAAGTAATTTTCATGGTATTCATTTTTTGCAGTGCTATCTAAAATCACGCCACTAGCAGCAAATACCTCATTATTTTTTTGAAAATTTAAAATAGATCTAATTATTATGTTAAAACTCATATCCTGTTTAGAGCGATAGTAACCAAAAGAACCAGTATAAATTCTTCTTGGTTCTTTCTCCTCTTTATTGAGTAATTTTAAAGTATTAATTTTTGGACAACCTATAACTGAGCCACCGGGCATCATCGCCTTAATCACTGCAGATAACCTTACATTATCAAGAAGTGTTCCTGAAATTTCAGAGACATTGTGGAAAATATATTGGTATTTTTGAACAAATTTTAAATTTTGAATTTTGACAGTGTTTGCCTTAGTTATACGACTTAAATCATTTCTTTCTAAGTCAACAATCATATTATGTTCTTTGTCCTCTTTTTGATTATTTTCAAAAAACTTTCTAGCCTCTTTTGTTGATTTTACCTTATCTCTACTTACTGTTCCTGCTATTGGGGAGGTGATGATTTTTTTTCCTTTTACCTTAAAAAGGTTTTCAGGAGAGCAACTAATTATATTAAAATCATTTGTTCTAATACAAAAAGACTCTGGACTAAGATTTTTCTTCATCAAATTGAAAAATAAATTCACTACATCTAAATCTTTTTTGTTCGAATATTTTTGAGCAATTTTTATTTGATAGGTTTCACCAGCCCTTATATTTTTTTTAAATTTATTAAAGATTTTTTCATATACTTGGACGTTTGGACTTACAGATATTTTATTGCTATTTGAAAAAGTAGTTTTATTTAAAGCTTTAAGGTCTTTTAGTAATTTTGATTTAGATTTGGTTACAATTTTAACTTGTTTATCTAAGATTATTTTAGTTTGTGGTCGAAAAAAAACTCCCTCAGGAAAAGATGAATTATCTTTGTTTACTTTTAAATTAATATTCTTACAAAGTAATTCATAACCGAAGAAGCCAATATAACAATCATAGGGTTTATTTGATTTAAATCGCTCTAATTTATTTAAAAACTTATCTAAATTACCTATATTTAAATTAACTTTTTCAGCAAAATCCGTATATATTTCGAAATTATTTTTATCTGAGTTTCTATAAATTATTAATTCTTTATCAGAATTTAATAAAACACTGAGTATTTCAGAATTATTCATAAGCAAATTTTAGTTATAAAGATTATTTATTCAACTGAAGCGATTGCTACAATTTCACATTCATTTATGAAAAATGCACCCTAACCAATGGGGTGCATCGGGCCTATTTGAAGCGACCAACCTTTAAAATATAAAAAATCTTCTACTCGTCGTAATTTATTTTATTTAAAATATTAACAACAGCTTTTCGATTTTCAGCTATTTTTAATAAATCAATATTGTCAAACTCAGCACCTCCTGCTAATTCATTAACACCATCTGATAATGGTACTTCGGGTGAAACAGGAAATTCATTATTGTCATTTGCGTATATGCCCTGAGCTTTTTGACTAACTAAGAAATCCAAAAGTTTTTCAGATTTTTCTCTAGAACTTTCTTTAAGTAAAGCTATACCAGAAATATTAACATGAGTTCCTCTATCCTTTTGGTTAGGAAAAACAATTGTTGCTTTCTCGAGCCATATTTTTTGTTCTTCATTATTGAGCATCTTGAAATAATAATAATGGTTGCCGATACTTAGATCACAAACCCCTGCATATATTGCTTTGACTTGGTCTCTGTCGTTACCCTGAGGTTTTCTAGCTAAATTTGCCTTTAAATTAATCAAATAATTCTCTAACCACTCCTCACCATGATGAGCCATCAAAGATGCAAACAATGAAACATTATATGGGTGAAAACCTGATCTTGTACATATTCTTTCTTTATATTTTTCAGATACTAAATCCTCATAAGTAATATCATTAAGACCTAAATCTTTATTTACGTATATAATCCTTGCTCTTTGAGTAAGGCCTATCCAATTATCACTTTGGAGATGAGAGGGCACAGCAGAAGAATTATTAATTTTAATAGAGGCTCCTGCTTCAGCTACATCAATTAATCTTGATATATCTGATGCTAAGAATACGTCAGCTACAGGTTTATCTTTTTCTAAAATAATTTTTTGAACTAAGCCTTTTTTGGAATATATCCATTCAACATCAATACCAGTTTGACTCTCAAATTCATTTAAAAGAGGTTCAATTAACATTGGTTGTCTTTCTGAGTAAATTTTTAATACATCATCCGCATTTGCACCACTAAAACCAATAAAGAAATTAATTACTAAAATCTTTACTAAAAAAGAAATTAAATTTTTCATATCATATTACTAATCTCAAATTGAAAAAATCTAAATACAAAAAAAATGAATGTTACAAATGAATAAAAAAAAACTATTTCTGAAATGAACTACAGATTAAAAATTTACTTTTTTTTTAAATTTATAACTAGTGAGTATTCTTCAAGAAGTGATAAGCAAGCTGGTATTGGAAGATCTTTGTGAAGCTCTTTGCAATCGTCATAATCATAGATTCGGTTTTCTTCTTGATTATAAACATGTATATGATCGGTAGTATTAGTGTCGTAAAATGATTGTTTATCAACAACGATTTGTTTTAAATATCCTTTATCAACAAGGGTATTTAGATTTTCATAAAGAGTAGTCAGAGAAAAATAACTTCTATTGTCTTTTAGAATTTCATTAATTTGATTAATAGAAAAATGTTTATGATTGCCATCAAAAATTGACTTTAAAAGCACCACTCTCTGTTTGGTCTGTCTCCAGCCACAATTTTCTAAGACCACATCAATATCTTTTTTACAAGCGTTTGATAAGTTCATCAGAGTTAAACTATGTTAAATTTCATTATTTATCAATACTTTCAGGATAAAAATTAAAGACAAAATAGCACTATTAGATTGAAATGGGTTTTAAATAACTTTGTTTAGTTAGCTGTATCAAGGCTTACTCATGTTAGTGACATTCACTTTATTTTTTTTTTGAGAGTTCAATTGATACATAACATTTACTCTATCAATAAATGATATTGGATAATATTTTTCCTCGACGATTCTTTTAATTTTAAAATTACAAACTTTATTTTTAATTTTTCTCATAGGCATATAAAATGCCTATAAGAAAGATATGTAAATAAGTTTTTTTTTTACCTTTAAGTTTCTATGACTATTTAAATTTTCTGAAACTTATTTCAAATTTTATTAGTGACAATCTTTAATTGAATTTGCAATTTGATTGATTAAGTCACTATACATTGATGGTCCAGCATCTATATAAGCTCCTAAAGGATCCATTACACCTGTAGAGATATTCATATCATTTCCAAGTGTCTCAATTATTTTTGGATTATATTGGGGCTCTGAGAAAATACATTTAATGCCTTTGTCATTTATAACATCTTGTATATCTGCTATTTGTTTAGCACCAGGTAAAACATCTGGATTTAAAGTCAATGCTCCAGCAGGAATTACTCCAAATCTTTTCTCAAAGTATTGGTAAGCATCATGGAATACTATATAGCTAATGTCTTTTGATAAACTTTTATCTACTTCTTCAATAAGCTTATCTAGAGCAACTATTGTCTTACTAGCATTGTCTTCGTATTTAGATTTATTGCTTGGATCAATTTCAGATAGTTCATGAGAAATTTCTAAAACCATTTCTTTTGCATTTGCTGGGTCTAACCATATATGAGCGTCAAACTCACCATGGTTATGGCCATCGTGATGTCCTGCATGATCGTCATGATCATCGTGTCCGTCATGTTCGTCATCATGGCCATCGTGATCATCATGGTCATCATGGTCATCGTCTTTGTGACCGTGGTCGTCATGATCATCGTGTCCGTCATGTTCGTCATCATGGCCATCGTGATCATCATGGTCATCATGGTCATCGTCTTTGTGACCGTGGTCGTCATGATCATCGTGTCCATGATCGTCGTGATCATCAAAAATATTTTGTTCTCTAAATTTTAACTTTTCAATTGATGCCAAATCCATAAACGATATTGTTTTTGCATTTTTAGCAAGTGACTCTAAAGGTTTCTCCATGAATGCCTCTAAATCCTCACCGATCCAAAATACAATATCTGCATTCTCAATCATTTCAGCATGAGAGGGTTTAAAAACAAAAGTATGAGGGTTATTTGTACCCTCAATAATAAGAGAAGGCTTCCCAACCCCTTCCATAACGCTTGATATCAATGAGTGGAGAGGTTTAATAGTAGTAACAACATTGACTTCTGCTCTTGCAGTAAAACTAAAAAATAATGGTACCAAAATTATAAAAATTGATTTTTTAATGAAATTCATATTAATTACTCCCCTAAACGTTATATTATTACATACGTAATATTATAACAATATAAATATGTCAAATTAAAAAATGGAAAATAATTTAATTGAATTAAACAACTGTGGGGTTGTTAGAAATCAAAAATGGCTTGTAAGAGGTGTTTCATTAAAAGTATCACAAGGAAAAATTGTTACTCTTATTGGGCCCAATGGATCTGGTAAATCTACAACTGCAAAAATGTGTTTGAACATATTAAAACCAGATGAGGGTTTTAACACAATTAAAGATGACATAAGAATCTCATATGTACCTCAAAAAATTTCAATCGATTGGTCTTTACCATTAAGAGTCATAGACTTTGTTAATCTAGTAATTAAACACAAAAATAGCGAGATTAGCGATGCTCTCAATATGACTGGAATCAAACATCTTATTTATGAAGATGTAAGAAATTTATCAGGAGGAGAGTTCCAAAGATTACTAATGGCACGTGCTATAGCAAAAGAACCTCATTTTCTGGTTTTAGATGAACCTGTTCAAGGAGTGGACTACCCAGGTGAAATAGCTCTTTACAAAACAATTCAAAAATTTGTAAAGAAAATAAATTGTGGAATCTTATTAATTTCCCATAATTTGCATGTAGTAATGTCACAAACTGATTACGTGATTTGTCTTAACGGTCACGTTTGTTGTGCTGGAACTCCAAAAACAGTTATTAAAGATCAAGAATATATAAAACTATTTGGTGATAGCATTGATCCAACTTTAGCATTTTATGAACACAATCATGATCATGAGCACTTGCCTGATGGAAGCATTGACGAGTCAAAGAGAGTTTAATTATGTTTGATGACTTTATTGTTAGGGCATTTGCTGCTGGTATTGGTCTTGCATTAATTACAGGTCCATTAGGATGTTTTATTGTTTGGAGAAGATTATCATATTTTGGTGATACTATCGCACACTCAGCGTTATTAGGAGTTGTGATTGCCTATGCGTTAGATTTTAATTTAATCATAGCAGTATTTGTTGTCTCTTGTGTTCTAGCTTTATCTTTACTTTTTTTACAGAGAAGAACTAATCTTCCAGATGATGCATTATTAGGACTCTTAGCTCACTCTGTTTTAGCAATAGGTCTGGTTCTATTAGGGATATTATCTTTTATTAGGATTGATCTCATGGGTTTACTTTTTGGAGATATTCTCTCTGTAAATTTCACAGATCTTTTGTTTGTTTGGATTGGAGGGGGAATTGTTTTAATAGTTTTAATATTAATTTGGAGACCTTTATTTGCAGGAACAGTTAATTTAGAATTAGCTAAAGCAGAGGGTCTAAATCCAGATTTAGCTAATGCAATCTTTACATTGCTAATTGCGAGTGTAATTGCAATTTCAATAAAAATTGTAGGTATTTTGTTAATAACAGGGCTTTTAATAATACCAGCAGCAGCCTCTAGAAACTTATCTTCCTCTCCTACTCAGATGGCAATTCTCTCATCTATTATAGGTGTCGCGTCCGTTGTTCTAGGTATTCAAACATCTATGATATGGAATACACCAACTGGTCCAACAATCTTAACAATAACTTTAGGAGTTTTTATAGCAACAATGCTTCCACTGAAAAAATTGCTAATTTCAAAAAATAAAATAAAATCATAATACAAGATGAGTTCAAACCATACACATAATAAAAAAAATCAAACTTTAACAAAAAATCAGAGAATTGTTCTTAATCTGTTGCAAGACAGCGGAGAGCCTTTGAAGGCATATTTTATTTTAAATAGTTTAAAAAAAGAGGGCTTAAACTCACCTCTCCAAGTATATAGAGCTTTAGATAAGCTTGTTGAATTAGGCAAAATTCACAAAGTAGAAAGTTTGAATTCCTTTATAATTTGTAATAATTCAAACTGCGCCAGCAATACTGCATTTACCATCTGTGAAAGATGTGGAAAAGTAAAAGAAATTAAAAATAATAACCTAACCGAAGGCGTAAACGAATTAGTAAGAGAAAATAAATTAAATATTACTCGCTACAACTTGGAGTTTTACGTTGTTTGCAAGACCTGCAAAATAAATTAATAACAAACATATAGTCTTATAAACCCTTATTTTATTACATTTTTGACTATTGACATAAATAAAGACCTATATATATTGACCGACTTATTATGTACGCAGTTCTTAAATCAGTTGGTAAGCAATTTAAAGTGTCTCCAGGAGATGTTTTAAAGATTGATAAAATAGAGGGTAAAGTTGGTGATACCATATCTTTTAAAGATATCGTTGCAGTTGGAAATGGCGATAAGTTTGAACTTGGTTCTCCAGCAGTAAAAGGTGCAGAAGTATCTGCAAAATTACTTTACCAGACAAGGGACGATAAGATTAGAGTTTTTAGAAAAAATAGAAGAAAACATTTTCAAAGAACTAAAGGTCATCGTCAATATATCTCTATATTAAAGGTCATGGCAATCAAGTCCGCCATTGGAGAAGAAAGCTTTAAAGAGCCAGTTAAAAAAGCTGCGCCAAAAGCAGAAACTCCAAAAAAAGTTGAAAAAAAGGCTAAAACTCCAAAAAGAACTGAAGTAAAAGCAACAGAAACAAAAAAAGTTGAAACTAAAGCTGAAAAACCTAAAAATGTCGAGGCTAAAGAAAAAAAGACTGTGAAAAAACAAACAACTGAGGTAAAAAAGTAGAAATATGGCAACGAAAAAAGCAGGTGGAAGTTCCAAAAACGGAAGAGACTCGGCTGGTAGAAGGCTTGGAGTTAAAAAGTTTGGTGGCGAACACGTAGTTCCTGGAAATATTATTGTTCGTCAGCGTGGTACAAAATTTTACCCGGGCGAAAATGTTGGGATTGGAAAAGATCATACTCTTTTCTCCTTAGTTGAAGGCAAAGTTCTGTTTAAAAAATCTCGAAACAGACAGTTTGTTTGCGTTAACTAAACCCACTTAAAAAAAACTTCAAATTAAACTGTTATGGCATTTATAGATAAAGCAAAAATATATATTAAATCAGGAAATGGTGGACACGGTGCTCTTAGTTTTCGAAGAGAAAAATTTGTAGAGTACGGAGGCCCTAATGGTGGAAATGGTGGAAAAGGTGGTGATGTTATTTTTCGAGGGAATAAAGGTATCAACACTCTTCAAAGATATCGTTTTAACCAACATCATAATGCGCAAAATGGTATGGGTGGTGCTGGTCAATTAAAAACTGGTGCAAGTGGCAAAGATCTTATTTTAGACGTCCCTTGTGGAACTGAGATATACACCGAAGACATGAGTATTAAAATTCATGAAATTTTAAAAGATGATGAAACTTATCATTTTTTAAGAGGAGGTCAGGGAGGCAAAGGCAATGCGCACTTTAAAAGTTCTACTAATAGAGCACCTCGTAAGTTCCAACAAGGAGAAAAAGGACAAGAATCAACTGTCAGATTAAAGCTAAAAATATTAGCTGATGTTGGTTTGGTGGGAATGCCAAATGCAGGTAAATCTTCAATATTAAATTTTGTAACAAATGCAAAGTCAAAAGTTGCTGATTATGCGTTTACAACACTACATCCACACATCGGAATGGTTCAAAAGGAAGATCTTGAATTTGTATTAGCAGATATACCTGGACTCATAGAACATGCGAGTGATGGGAAAGGACTGGGTCATGATTTCTTATCCCATGTTGAAAGGTGTAAAATTTTAATTCACGTCGTAGATATCACTGAAGAAAAACCTTTTGAAAATTATAAAGTTATTCGACAAGAACTTTTAAATTATGGAGGCAAAATAGAACAAAAAAAAGAAATTATTGCACTAAATAAGATTGAAATTACTGATCAGAAAAGGGTTGAGGAAATTAAAAAAGAATTTGAGACTTCTTTAAATCAAGAGGTTAAATTGATTTCAGCTGCAACAGGACATCAATTAGATCAATTAACAAATTTATGTTTAGAATATTTACAAGATGAATAAAAAATTTTTAGAGTTAGCAAAAAAATCAAAAGTTATTGTCATTAAAGTTGGCTCAAATATTTTGGTTAACGAAAAGCATGTGCTGAGGAGAAAATGGCTAAACTCCCTCATTGAAGATGTTAAAGAACTCCAAAAGAGAGGGTCTAAGATAATCATTGTCTCATCTGGTGCAATCGCTTTAGGTAGGAATATACTCTCAAAAAAAAAGTTGACTAATTTGCATGAAAAGCAGGCTGCTGCATCAATAGGTCAAATACAACTCTCTCAACAATGGCAAAAAGCTTTTGCAAAATTAAATATTCAAAGTTCTCAGATTTTAATAACAGCTGAAGATTTAAACGAAAGAAGAAAATATTTGAACATCAGAAATACAATTTACTCTCTCATGGATTTAAATGTTGTTCCAATAATTAATGAAAATGATACTACCTCGACAGAAGAAATTCGTTTTGGAGATAATGATAAACTTTCTGCTATGATCGCAAATGCCCTCTCAGCTGAGTTATTAATTTTATTGTCTGATGTGAATGGTCTGTATACTGCAAATCCTAAAAAGTCATTACAAGCTAAACTGATTACATCTGTTGAAGAGGTTGATCAACAAATAGAGAAATATATTGATAAAGATTTAAGTGAGTTTGGTTCTGGTGGGATGTTGGCAAAAATCAATGCTGCAAAACTCTGTATTCAATCCGGATCCACCATGATCATATCAAATGGTTTGGTGAATAATCCTTTGAGCAAGATTGATCCTCAATCTTCAACATGGTTTCATCCTTCCAAAAATATTCTGACAAGTCGCCAGCAATGGATTTGGAATAGACCAATACAAAAAGCAATTGTCCATATTGATGAAGGGGCCTCAAAAGCACTCAAGAAAAATTCAAGTCTGTTGGCAATCGGTGTAAAGTCAATTGATGGAAAGTTTTATCGTGGTGATACTGTTTCGATCCATTACAATAAAAAAGAGTTAGCTAGAGGTATGATTAATTATGATTTTCAGGAAATGGATAAAATAAAAGGTAAAAAATCATCAGAATTCAGTGAAATTCTTGGTTTTGTCCGAGAGGATGAGATAGTTCATAAAGATAACTTGGTGAGATCGAGATGAGTGACTATTTTCAAGAAATTTTAAACCATTCGAAGAGGGCATCGAGTGCCATGTCCAAACTATCTGCAGAGGATAGAAGTAGAATTTTAATGAATATTAGTGGTTTTTTATTATCTAATAAAAATGAAATTTTAAAAGCTAATCAAGTAGATGTAGAAAGAGCTAAATCAAATAATATTTCTGCACCTATGATTAATAGATTAGTTTTGACTTCAGAGAAAATAGATCAACTTTCTCGTGACGTTGAGAAAATAGCCCAAATGCAAGATCCCCTTGATCAAACTTTAGAAAGTTGGACCAATGCCACTAATGGGTTGCAATTTACAAAAGTTTCAGTGCCTATTGGTGTGATTGGTATTATTTATGAGTCTCGACCTAATGTCACAATAGATGCTGCATGTCTTTGCCTTAGATCTGGAAATATTTCTATTCTTAGAGGAGGCTCTGAGTGTATCGAAACTAATAAAAAACTTTATGAGTGCATTCAAGATGCTTTAAAAGATTTAAATTTTGATACTCATCTTGTCTGTTTTATTCAAAATACTGATCGCAGTTTTGTTGAAGAGTTGTTAAAAGCTGAAGGAGATGTAGATGTGATTATTCCTCGTGGGGGAAAATCGTTAATTGAAACAATTTCTAAAAATTCAAAAGTTCCTACAATTAAACATTTGGAAGGTTTGTGTCATACTTTTTGGGATGAAGGATATGATAAAGATAAAGCCGCTGAGGTCATCGCAAATGCCAAGCTGAGAAGACCAGAGATTTGTGGTGCAACAGAGACTTTACTTATACACTCTAATAATTCAGCAGGAGATATTTCATCTGTTTTAGATAATTTAAAATCACAAGGATGTGAAATTATTGGATGTAGTCGCCTCAAAGACATTTATTCAATCGATCGAGATGCAGCAGAAGAAGATTGGTCAACTGAATATCTAGATAAGAAAATTACTGTAAAACTAGTTGATAATATTGAAGAATGTGTAGAGCATATAAACAAATACTCTAGTGGACATACCGAGAGTTGTTTAAGTAACAATCAACAATCTATAAAGTATTTTTTTCAAAACTGTAAGAGTGCCATTTTAATGAATAATGCTTCCACTCAATTTGCTGATGGTGGAGAATTCGGATTTGGAGCAGAAATAGGTATTTCTACTGACAAACTTCATGTGAGAGGGCCAGTAGGAGCAAAACACCTAACAACATTCAAATATCAAGTAATAGGCAATCACACCACTAGGCCTTAATGGAATTCCGTAATAATTTTCAAGAATTAAAATCTCAGATCGAATATCTTATCTCTTTGAACAAAGAGGACGTTACTCATATAATCAAATCTTCAATTTATGAGTTAGAAAGTTTAAAAGTTTTCAATGAAGAAGAATTAAATGAAATTAATAAAGTGACTCTTATAAGTGAGTCCTTTAATAACCTTTTCTTTAAATATAACAAAGAGCGTTTGATAAACAAAGGTGTAGTTTTCATAGAGGAAGAAAATGATTTGCAATTTATTATATCTTTATTTTATTTTTTTAAACAAAGAGTGCCGATTTTATTTCATACAAGTTCAAAATTACAATTACAATTTATAGATATTCTAAACAAATTCCTCGAGGAAAATGGTGTTTCTAAAAAATTTTTGAGGAAAATAGATGAATAGAAAGATTGGACTGTATGGTGGATTTTTTAATCCCTTACACGAGGGACACGTTCATGTAATAGAAAGTTCAATAAAAAGTTTAAATCTGAAAAAACTATTTGTCCTTCCCACTTATCAAAATCCTCTTAAGGCTAATCAAAATTTAAACTCAATAAATTCTCAATTATCAAATATCCGATCAAAAATTAAAGAGCCGTTAGTAAAAGTTTCTGACTTTGAACATCGTTATAAAATGAAATGTACCTATGATGTGTTACAAAAAATTAAGACTAAATGTGACCTTAGCTCTTTTTATTTAATTATAGGTCTTGATCAGCTTGGTCATTTTCACAAATGGAAAGAATATGAGTGGATTCTAAAAAATATTAGTATTTGCGTTATTTATAGACCGAGATATGATGAATTCATTGAAAATTCAACAGTCCAAAAACAATTCTCCCATTTATTTATGCCTAATTTAAATAGTTTTATTAACTGCACTACTCCTTGTTTCCATATTCTTGATAATGTGGGTGTAGAGATGTCATCTAGTGAGTTACGAAATTCTTAATCACGACAAAGACCCTTCTGTTAAGGCTATAGTCGATAGTCTTGAGGACAATAAGGCTGAAAATATCTCAGTTATTTCTCTAAAAGGAAAGGCAGAATTTGCTGAGTTTATGATCGTTGCATCCGGGCGATCAAATAAGCATGTGGACTCAGTTTCAGATAAGGTTTACCGATACCTTAAGAAAAATAAACTTTATTGCAATAAACCAGAAGGAAAGCCCCTTTGCGACTGGACGGTCATTGATGCTGGACATGTTTTAGTGCATATTTTTAGAAATGAAGTTAGAGAAATATACGATTTGGAAAAACTATGGTCTGAAGACTTCAACACTATCAATACTGCCTCTTAAAAAGTCAAATATGCTCAAAATATTTTTAATTTTAATTTTAATCTTTAATGTGAATATCAGTTTTTCTGATACTAAGGAAACCTATAAACAATTAAGTATTTTCAACGAAGTATATAACCGAGTAAAAAATCAATATGTTGAAGAGGTAACTGATAAAGAGTTAATAGAAAAAGCTTTGAATGGAATGCTACAGGCTCTTGATCCTCATTCAAGTTTTATGAGTGAAGAAATTTATAAAGAAATGCAGATGGACACGTCAGGTTCTTTTGGTGGATTAGGCATCGAAATCACAACAGATAAAGGGTTCATAAAAGTAGTCTCTCCAATTGACGATACCCCTGCCTATAAAGCTGGAATTTTAGCTGGAGATTACATAACGCATTTAGATGGCACATCAGTAGTTGATATGACTTTAAAGGAAGCAATTGATATTATGAAAGGTGAACCAGGGACCACTATAACCTTAACAATTTTTAGATCTTCCGAAGAACCATTCGATGTCGATATTAAAAGAGATATAATTAAAGTTGCATCTGTTAAACATCGTCTAATTAACGATGTGGGATATATAAGAATAATTCAATTTAATGAGCAAACGACAACAGGATTAAAAAAAAGTATAAAAGAACTTGAAGACGGTACTGATCCTCCAATTGGTTATGTCTTGGATTTAAGAAATAATCCAGGAGGATTATTAAATGAGTCTGTGTCAGTTACAGATATGTTCCTTGATAAAGGAGAAATAGTTTCAATCAGAGGAAGAGAAAAGAAAGATGTTCAAGTTTACTCTGCTAAAAAAGGGGATCTAATTAATGGAAAACCATTGATTATATTAATCAATGAGGGTTCTGCTTCGGCGTCTGAAATTGTTGCTGGTGCATTACAAGATCATGATAGGGCAGTAATTATGGGTATAAAGTCATTTGGAAAAGGTTCTGTGCAAACCATTATACCTATTGACAGCGGTGCAATCAGACTCACCATTGCAAAGTATTACACACCAAGTGGGGACTCAATACAAGCAGTTGGTATTGAGCCAGATGTTGTAGTGCCTAGAGCTGAATTAAATGTGATTGATAATAACTTTACGTTTAGAGAGTCAGATTATCGAGAAGCTTTAGATAACGAGACAAATGAAGAAAGTGAGGAGGAAGAGTCCACTGATGATATTCTTGAAAGAGATTATCAGCTATCTCGTGCCATTGATGCAGTCAAAACCATAGCTGTATTAAATTAATGGAAATAAACCCCAAAGATTATCGACCAAACGTTGGTATGATGATTATTAATCAAAATAAAGAAATATTTGTTGGAAAAAGAATAGACCACCCTTCAGAATTTTGGCAAATGCCACAAGGTGGGATTGATCCTAAAGAAAAATCTGAAGTGGCAGCTCTTAGAGAAATGGAAGAAGAGGTTGGTATTAAAAAAAATAAAGTTAAATTAATCTCACAGAGCAAAGACTGGTATTACTATTCTTTACCTAAAGACTTATCAAAAACACTTTGGAAAGGTAAATACAAAGGTCAGCGTCAAAAATGGTTCTTGTATGAATTTAAAGGCAGTGAGAAAGATATAAATATTGAAACATCTCACCCTGAATTTTCTGATTATAAATGGGTTAAACCAGATTTTTTGGTTCCCAACATAGTGCCTTTTAAAAAAGCAATTTACGAAAAATTATTAAAAGAATTTAAAGACTATTTATAAGGAGGATTATTTACCACTTGTTCAAACGTACCCAGAGCAGTTTCATTACCCTCTAGTTCTTGATAGATTTTAGATTGTTGGTAGTTAGAGCTATTAACATCAGACAATGGCTCTATTTGATCTACTAAGACCTCACAAACCTTTTCTTTAAGCATAACCAAACCACCTGACACAAAGAAACTCTCATCGACTTTGTTTGAAGACATAATTGCCATTTGACCAGGTCGCAAAGAACTGATGAACGGAGAATGATTAGGCATTGCAGCGAAATCACCCTCTGCTCCTGGCAAAACTGCCATTTCAACTTCTTTTTCAAAAATCACTTTTTGAGGAGATACGACCTTTAAATTAATCATAACTACTTCGTTGCTTCCTCAGCCATTTTTTTAGCTTTTTCTAATGCTTCTTCAATCGTTCCAACCAAATAGAAAGCTGCTTCAGGAATATGATCGTAGTCACCTTTGACCAATCCATCAAAACCTTTGATGGTATCCTCTAAAGAAACAAACTTACCTGGTGAGCCAGTAAACACCTCTGCAACATGGAAAGGTTGACTTAAGAAACGTTGAATTTTTCTTGCTCTTGATACAACCAGCTTATCTTCTTCAGATAATTCATCCATACCTAGGATTGCAATAATGTCTTGTAAACTTTTGTAGGTTTGAAGAGTTTTTTGAACATCTCTTGCAACTTGATAATGCTTCTCACCCAGAGTTCTTGGCTCTAAGATTCTAGAAGTGGAGTCTAAAGGATCCACTGCAGGATAAATACCAAGTTCTGCAATTGATCTATTTAACACAGTTGTAGCATCTAAGTGAGAAAATGATGTTGCAGGTGCAGGGTCAGTTAAATCGTCAGCAGGAACATAAATTGCTTGCACAGAAGTAATTGATCCTTTGTTGGTAGTCGTAATTCTTTCCTGAAGTGCGCCCATATCTGTAGCCAAGGTAGGTTGATATCCCACAGCTGATGGAATACGTCCTAGTAAAGCCGAAACCTCTGATCCAGCTTGTGTAAACCGGAAGATGTTGTCAACAAAGAATAAGACGTCTTGATTTTCTTCATCTCTAAAATATTCAGCTTGTGTTAAACCTGATAAAGCAACTCTTGCTCTAGCTCCTGGAGGTTCATTCATTTGACCGTAAACTAGAGACACTTTTGAAGTATCGCCCTCAAGATTGATAACACCTGACTCAATCATTTCATGGTAAAGATCGTTCCCTTCACGAGTTCTTTCTCCCACTCCAGCAAAAACAGAGTATCCACCATGGGCTTTAGCTACGTTGTTAATTAATTCCATGATTAAAACAGTTTTTCCAACACCAGCACCCCCAAAAAGACCAATTTTTCCACCCTTAGAGTAAGGTGCTAAAAGATCGATAACTTTAATACCCGTAACAAGAACTTCGGTTTCGGTTGATTGATCAACAAAATCAGGAGCTGCTCTGTGAATAGGAAGAGATTTTTTTGATTCAATTGGACCTCGCTCGTCAATAGGTTCACCGATGATGTTCATAATTCGACCTAACGTTTCTGGTCCGACTGGCACAGAAATAGGATCACCATTGTCTTGAACTTCTTGGCCTCTTTGAAGACCCTCCGTTGCGTCCATAGCAATAGTTCGAACAGTATTTTCACCGAGGTGCTGCGCTACTTCTAAAATTAAATCTTGATCACCTACTTTTGTAGATAATGCATTTAAAATTGGGGGTAATTCTCCTTCAAAGGCGACGTCTACTACAGCCCCTAATACCTGTGTGACTTTTCCTGCCTTATTACTTGCCATTTGTTGCTCCTTTCCTAAACAGCTTCTGCTCCAGAAATAATTTCGATAAGCTCTTTTGTAATGAATGCTTGTCTTGTTCGGTTATATGTTAGCGTCAATCGATCAATCATGTCTCCCGCATTTCTTGTTGCGTTGTCCATGGAAGTCATTCTTGCTGCATGCTCAGACGCAGAGCTTTCAAGAACACTTCTATAAATTTGTGTTAAAAAATTTCTTGGAACCAGATACTCTAAAAGTTCATTTTTATCAGGTTCAAATTCAAAAATAGCATTATTGGCTTCACTCTCATCTTCATTAGTTTCCTCATTAGTTAAAGGTATCAACGATTGATATGTAGGCTCTTGTGAAATCGCAGAAACAAACTTATTAAATAGAATAGAAACTTCATCTATTTCATTATTTTCGAATAGTTCCATAATTTTATTTTTTATTTCCTCTGAAACCTGAAGTTGTCTATCGTTAGAATTTAAATCTTCAAAACTAGCCACAATATCTAAGTCTGTTTTTTTATAAAAACTGGATGCTTTTTTGCCAACAGTCATTATTTTGGCAGTCTTACCTTGTCCTTGTTGATCACTAATCCATTTTTTTGCGTTTCTAAAAAGATTTGAGTTGAAACCTCCACATAGACCACGGTCAGAAGAGTTAATTATTAAAAGACTAATTTTTGAATTTTCTCTACCAGTTAATATTTGTGGTAAGTCAGCGCTATTTTTAGTATTTCCAGCTAAAGATGAAAGAATAAAACTTAAGCTATCTGCGTAGACCCTCGATGACTCAGCTAATTCTTGAGCTCGGCGTAACTTACTCGCAGCTACCATCTTCATCGCAGATGTAATTTTTCGAGTGGATTTAACACTAGAAATTCTATTCTTTAATTCTTTTAAATTTGGCATTAACTATAATTAGCTGTGAATTTTTCTAAATAATCCTCGATTTTTTTATCAGACTCATCGCTGAAATTACCTGTATTATTAATTTCGTCAAAAATATCTGAATGATCGGCACGAAGTCCCTCAAGAAACTTAACTTGAAAATCTGTGATTTTGGATATTTCAATTTTATCCAAGAAACCCCTAACACCTGAGTACAAACTTAAAACTTGATCAGCCACAGACATCGGAACGTATTGATCTTGTTTTAATAGTTCTGTTAACCTCTCACCTCTTGCAAGTAACTGTTTGGTAGAGGCATCAAGGTCTGATGCAAATTGAGAGAAAGCGGCCATCTCACGATATTGGGCTAACTCTAATTTGATTTTACCAGCAACCTTTTTCATAGCTTTAGTTTGAGCTGCGGAACCCACACGACTCACTGATAAACCAACATTAATTGCAGGTCTGATACCTGAGAAAAACAATTCTGTCTCTAAGAAAATTTGACCATCTGTAATTGAAATCACATTAGTTGGGATAAAAGCAGATACATCACCAGCTTGAGTTTCAATTACGGGAAGTGCGGTTAAGCTACCTCCACCATTCTCATCGTTCATTTTAGCTGCTCTTTCTAGAAGACGAGAGTGAAGATAAAAAACATCACCGGGAAACGCTTCACGCCCTGGCGGTCTTCTAAGCAATAAAGACATTTGTCTATACGCAACAGCTTGTTTTGATAAGTCATCATAAACGATTAGACCGTGCATTCCATTATCACGGAAAAACTCACCCATAGAGCAACCTGCATAAGGAGCTAAAAATTGGAGTGGTGCTGGATCAGAAGCTGAAGCTGCAACCACGATGGTGTATTCCATAGCTCCATTTTCCTCTAAGGTTTTAACAACTTGAGCAACTGTTGATCTCTTTTGCCCAATAGCTACATAGATACAATATAATTTTTTTGATTCATCATCAGACTGGTTAATTTCCTTTTGGTTAATTATGGTGTCAATAGCAACAGCTGTTTTGCCAGTTTGTCTATCACCAATAATCAATTCACGCTGTCCTCGACCAACAGGGACTAGTGAGTCAAGGGCTTTAAGTCCTGTCTGCATTGGTTCGCTTACACTTTGTCTAGGAATAATACCAGGTGCTTTAACTTCTATTCTACTAGACTCACTACTTTGGATAGGGCCTTTACCATCAATAGGATTTCCGAGAGCATCGACAACTCTTCCTAACAAGCCTTTACCAACAGGTACCTCAACAATCTTTTGTGTTCTTTTAACTGTATCGCCTTCTTTAATACCTCTATCATCACCAAAAATAACAATACCAACATTGTCCTCTTCAAGATTAAGTGCCATTCCTTGGACACCACCTGTAAATTCTACCATTTCACCTGCTTGGACATTGTCCAAACCATAAACTTGAGCAACTCCGTCACCAACTTTTAGGACAGTTCCTACTTCTGAAATATCTGCTTGGCTTTCAAAGTTATTAATCTGATCTCTGATGATAGAAGAGATCTCCGATGCTTTTATTGACATTAAATGTCTCCTTTCACATTGTTGGTAAATTTAGAAACTTGATTAAGAATACTTAGGTCGATCATCTTTGATCCAATCACTACAGTCATTCCTCCCAGTAAAGAATTGTTTACGTGGAACTCTAAATTAATTTTGGAACCATATTGGTTGTGTAACAAATCCTGAATACTATTTTTTATTTCATCATTAATAGCATGAGATGTTGTTACTTTAGCTTTTTGATATCCCCTTTTTTCAAAAAGAACATCCTGAAAATCAGACAAAACATTTTCAAATAGATTAAGTCTTTTATTTTTTTTAAGTGTGTTGACAAGGCCAGATAAAATTTTTTCAGATGGCAATCCTTGGATTATTTTTAAAAGAATACTTGATTTTAATTCATTTTTGGTCAGAGGTGATTTTAAAAGTGAGGATAACTCTTGGCTATCGGCCATAGTCTCAGATAAACTTTGAGCATCTTTTAGCAAGGCATCTAATTCTTCGTTTTTGACTGAGTCAAACAAGGCAGTGGAATACCTTTTAGATGCGATTTTATTGGTCATTTTGTATAGTTAACCACAATTTTTTATCACATCACTAGGCTAACCGGCATCATACAAATGACGCATCAAGCAATTGATAGTGGATCAATATCAATATTTATAAAACGCCTGTATTTAGGGGCTATTTTTGACATTAAGATGCCTATTTTTTTTCTCAAAACCTTATATGTTCTCTCTTTAAAATAAAAATTCTCATGAAAGTGCTTCATTTTATAAGGAATCAACGAAGGAACAGGTCCTAATATATCTAGTCTACTCTCTTTGGATATATCAAGAATTTCTTGGCAAGCCTCTTTTATTGCTGAGACATTAGGGTGAATTAGTTGAATTTGAACAATTTTGTAAAATGGAGGTAAATTGTTATCTTCTCTTCTTTGAAGTTCTAATTTTATAAATTGATCTCTACTTTGGTTCTTAAGAGAATTGTAAATCGAATGCTTAGGATTGTAGGTTTGAATTAATACTTTACCCCTGTTACCCTCTCTTCCAGATCTCCCTGCTACTTGTTGCAAAAGCTGGTATGTTTTTTCCATAGCTCTGAAATCAGGACTATATAGACTTGAGTCTGCGTCAATAATATTAACTAATTTTAAATTTGGAAAATGAAAAGACTTGCCAATTATTTGTGAGCCAATTAATAGACTTGTATTTAAATTAAATATATTTTCAATGATTTCTTTTTTATTTTTTTTTGATTTTAATGTGTCACTCGAAAATAATTGATTTGAGTATCCTGGAAAAAGGCGTGTAACTTCCTCTTGAAGTCTTTCTAATCCTATACCAATCGATATAAATTTTTCAGATGAACACATCTTACATCTTTGGTTAGGCTCAAAATAATTTGAACAATGATGACAAATGAGTCTATCAATTCTTTTGTGATAAACTAAATTTGCTGCACAATTTTGACACTGTATTGGTGTATGACAACTTGCACATATTTTGGATGGAGCATAGCCACGTCTATTGAGAAAAAATAAAACTTGTCCTTTTTGTTTTAGGACCTTATTTGTTTCATCAAATACTTGTTTTGATATCCAGGCCCTAGAGCTAGGTTTTGATTGATTCATGTCAACAATTTCAATTGATGGTAATTGAGTTTTATGAAATTGATTGGAAAGATGATGAATATGAAATTTTCGCTGATTAGAATTATGAAGACTCTCTAATGATGGAGACGCACTTATTAAAAGACATAAAGCCTTTGAACATTTTGCTTTATATATGGCCATATCTCTTGCTTGATATTTTGGGCCGTCTTCTTGTTTATAAGATGAGTCGTGCTCTTCATCGCATATAATTAATTTTAAATTCTTGAAAGGAAGTAAAACCGATGACCTTGCTCCAACTAAAACGCATGGTTCACCCGATAGAAGAGATCTGATTATTCTAGCTTTTTGAATTTTTGATTGTTTAGAGTGCCAAATAAAGGGTTTACAACCAAAATATTTAAAAAATCTTTTAGACCATTCTTCAGTTAAAGCTATCTCTGGTAAAAGTATTAAAGATTGATTTCCCCTTATTAAATTTGACTCAACTGCTTTTAAATACAATTCTGTTTTACCCGAACCTGTAACACCATCTATAAGGTGAACTTTAAAATCATTATTTGTATTTGCTTGAAGTGATTTAAAAATATTTTCTTGATCAGGGTTTAAAGAAATATTTTGCGCCATGCCATCAAAAATAAAACTATCTGTACTTTGGGATATTTTTTTTTCTTCTAATAATTTCTGCCAATCTTTTTTTGATAGGTTGTATTTATCAATAAGATTTTTTTGATTTATATATATTTTATTTTTAAAAAGATAATAATTCTTTAATTGTGTATTAGGAAATTGTTGTATTGCCATTTTCAAAACCATACCTAAATCTATGAAACAATGTATTGACACATACTTGTAAAAATCAATATTTTCTGTGCAAACAGCAAATTGATAATAATTACTTATTGAAAGTACTTTTTTGAGATCGAATTTTAAATCTTCAATGTTTGTTTGAGATATAATGACTCCTGCTGATTTTCTTTTTCTTAAAGGAATTTCAACAATAGAGCCTACCTCAATAGAATGTGAGTATTTATAAGTCAGGCTCTCATTTATTTGCCCTATCGGCATAACTTGGTAGTAATAATCCATTTTAAATTTTGATTCTAATTTATAATATAATGTAATGAATTTTATTGAACTGTTAGAACAGTTAAAAATAGATAAATCCTCAATAAAAGACTTTGATAAATGGGCTAGTTATTTAAAAGACATAAAAGGTCACTCGGAAAATACATATAGATCGTACTGCTTTGATGTATGTGATTTTTTAATTTTCTTTAAATTCTATAATGGAAATTCCGTATCTTTATCAAATTTAAAAGATTTAAATTTGCAAACATTTAGGGCTTGGTTGGCAGATCTCAGTGAGAATAGAAAATATAAAAATATTTATAAAAAACCATTGTCAGCAAGATCAAGGAGAAGAGCGATTAGTTCTATTAAAAATTTTTTTAAGTATTCATCTTTAAATAATGACTTATATAAAGTTGCTTATAGCGAGGTTCAATTATTAAAAAATCCAAAAATTCCAAGATCTCTTCCTAAACCCATAGCAGAGGGAGATATTGAGCTTTTAATTGAAGAGTTAAAAAAAATAACAAAAAAAAGCTGGGTTCAAAAAAGAAATATAGCTTTGCTTTATCTTTTGTACGGATGTGGGTTACGAATAAATGAGGCCCTATCTATTACTAAAAGCCATTTAATTGATAAAAATTCTATTACTATCTTGGGCAAAGGCAATAAAGAGAGATTAGTGCCAGTTCTTGATATTGTAGCTAACTCATTAGAAAATTATCTAAAAGAAATACCATATGATTTGCCAAGCGATGTTTCGATATTTGTGGGAGATAGGGGTAATCCCCTTAAAGCCTCGGCTTTCCAAAGAGATTTGAAGAATGCCAGAGTTAATTTGGGGCTACCAAAAACAACAACACCTCACTCATTAAGACATAGTTTTGCAACTCACCTATTAAAAAATGGTGGGGATTTAAGAATAATTCAAGAATTATTAGGACATAGTTCGTTATCTACAACTCAAATATACACTGAAGTTGATGACATAAGTTTAGAAAAAACTTATAAAGAAAAAAACCCCAGTAAGTAAATTTAGATTTTACCTCTAACTATAAAATGAGGATTGGTTATATCTTTCTTTGAATATTTCAATCTATTACCTTTTAGGTCTTTTACAGTACCACCTGCTCCCTCTACAACCGCTTGCGCTGCTGCAGTATCCCATTCAGAAGTAGGTCCCAGTCTAGGATATAAATCAGCTAAACCCTCTGCTATCATACAAAACTTTAAAGAACTACCAGCTTGTAGAGTATCAAAATTATTAAACTGAGATATATAAGTTTTTGTCTCATTATTTAAATGACTTCTGCTCGTAACAATCTTTAATTTATCGGATGGTGATTGCACAGAAATAGATTTGATGTTGTCATTTAATAACTTGTATGAACCTTTGTTAAGGCCCCCAAAAAATAATGTCTTATCTTTTGGAATGTAAACAAACCCTTGGGTAGGATAATTGTTATTAATCAAAGCAATATTAATTGTAAATTCACCATTCTTATTGATAAATTCTTTAGTTCCATCCAAAGGATCAACTAACCAGTATTTTGGCTCATCAGTGTACTTTTGCTCACCCTCCTCTGAAATTATGGGGTAAGCTGAAATAGATGATAATAAATCAGAGATGTGCTCATGTGATGCTAAATCTGCTTCTGTTAATGGACTTTTATCGTCTTTATATTTAATACTTTGATCATAGTTCTCATAAATATTAAGAATTTTTTGAGAACATAACTCAAGATTTTCATTAATTTCATTGAAAAGCTCAAATTGTCGTATTATGTGATTATTTGTCATTTTTTTAAATTTTGGCTTTTTTTTATATACATTTAGATTATTTTTTGTAATTTTCTAATAATACGACAAATGATCAATTATAATGAATCATACTTTATTTTTTAAAATTAACCCATCAATAAAATTTCCTGCTTGGGATAGCGATAGTCATTATAAATTCCTTTTGCATAAAAAATTATTTAAAACAAAAAGATCTTATGAAAGGTGGTTGGAAAAAATATCAATTTTTCCAGAGAATTTAAATATAGAAAGCTTTTTAAACATATATACAGGGCATATAAACAAATTAATTTATGAAGATTCCATAAAAAAATTTGAAAGACAAAGATCACTTATTTTGTTTATCCAATATGTTGAGTTAAATAATAATAAATTTTTATTTGTAAATGATAGACGTAATGGAAGACTATGGGTCAAAGTTAAATCAAATAAAATAAAAGATATTTCTGAGAGTTTAAAATATCTCTCAAAATTAAGAAAAAAAAATATTATTATTTTTCCAGATACTTATCTTCTTAAAATTTTTCTCGATCAAAAAATTGATGAAAATCAAATTAACAATAAATTAAAATTCTCAATTCATTTTCCTGAATATTTATTTTATATAAATAACCTCAAAATTAATGATACGAAACTACTTAATAAATTCAATTTACCTCCAAATAGTTATCTGTCAGATCTAGAAGCGGAAAGTATTCATATTATTAGAGAAGTAGTAAGTGAAACAAAAAATCCTGTAATGCTTTACTCAATAGGAAAAGATAGTTCAGTGATGTTAAGGCTTGCTCAAAAGGCTTTTTACCCTAGTATTCCCCCATTTCCTCTACTACATGTTGATACTCGATGGAAGTTCCGAGAAATGTATTTATTTAGAAATTGGGTAGAAAAAAATAGTGGTATGAAGCTAATAACACATATTAATCCTTATGGTATTAAATCAAATATTAATCCCTTTGATCATGGCTCTGCTCTCCACACTGATATAATGAAAACTCAGAGTCTAAAACAAGCCTTGGAAAAGTATAAATACGATGCTGCTTTTGGTGGAGCAAGAAGAGATGAGGAGAAATCAAGAGCCAAAGAAAGGGTTATTTCATTCCGTAACCCATCTCATCAATGGGATCCCAAAAATCAGCGTCCAGAGCTTTGGTCTTTATATAACTCTAAAATCAATAAGGGTGAAAGCACAAGGGTTTTCCCCTTATCTAATTGGACAGAATTAGATATTTGGCAATATATATACCAAGAACAAATACCAATAGTTCCCTTATATTATGCAAAAGTTAGACCTGTAGTCGTGAGAGATGGAATGATTATTATGGTAGATGATGATCGATTTAATCTTCAATCTAACGAAAAAATTGAATTAAAAAGAATTAGGTTCAGAACACTTGGTTGTTATCCCTTAACTGGTGCTATTGAATCAAATGCAAATTCACTTGAAGACATTGTTCTTGAGCTTCTTCAATCCAAAACATCCGAAAGACAAGGAAGAGCTATCGATACAGACTCAAGTAGCTCTATGGAAATCAAAAAAATTGATGGTTATTTTTAAATGTATAAAGCCGGTACAATTAGCAGATACTTAAAGAGTCAAGCTTCCCTTAATCTATTAAGGTTTATCACTTGTGGATCTGTTGATGATGGTAAAAGTACATTAATTGGGAGGATGCTTTATGAATCTCAAATGATATTTGATGATCAAGTTACTTCCTTAAAAAAAGACTCAAAAAAATATGGAACACAAGGTGAGAATATAGATTTTGCATTACTGGTCGATGGTTTATCAGCTGAAAGAGAACAAGGTATTACAATAGACGTTGCATATCGATTTTTTTCAAGTAGCAAAAGAAAGTTTATTGTAGCAGATACACCAGGTCACGAGCAATATACTAGAAACATGGCGACTGGGGCCTCAACAGCTGAGTTAGCTATCTTACTTGTTGATGCCCGTACTGGCATACTTACACAAACTAAGAGACATTCTTTTATTGTATCTCTTCTTGGAATTAAAAATATTATCTTGGCAATTAATAAGATGGATTTAGTTAACTATGATAAAAATATTTACGAAAAAATAAGCTCTGAATACAAATTATTCTCAAAAAAATTAAATTTTAAAAATATTCAAAGTATTCCTATATCGGCACTTAAGGGAGATAATATTCACAAAAAATCTAAATATATGAAATGGTACAATAATAAAAACCTATTTGACTATCTAGAAACTACTAAAACTAAAGTACAAAGCTCAGACAGTTTTGTACTTCCTGTTCAAAGTGTCAATAGACCTAATTTAAATTTCAGAGGATATTCAGGAACCATCGCTGAGGGAAAAATTAGAAAGGGTGATGAGTTAATTTCTCTTCCGTCAAATCAAAAAGTAAAAGTAAAAGAAATTTTTGTAGGCGAAAGATCTCTTAAAACAGCAAGTTTTAAACAAAGTATTACACTTACCATAGACAAAGAGATAGATACCTCCAGGGGCGATGTACTCTGCTCAAAAAACTCCTCAGTTGATATGGCTGATCAATTTAACATGAATGTTATTTGGATGTCAGAGGATAAAGGTTTTACTGGAAGAACTTATTTAGCAAAAATTCATAATATCTTAACCAGTATTAAAATTATGAACATAAAAAAAATATATGATGTAAATACACTAGAGTTCGCTGCTGGAAATGAACTTAAACTCAATGATGTTGCAGAAATTTCTATCTCATTTAATAAAGCTGTTCCTTTTTCGACTTTTAAAGAAAATAAAATTTTGGGATCTTTAATTATTATTGATCCAATTAATAATCAAACTATTGGAATGGGAATGATAAACTTCTCACTACGTAGATCACAAAATATTCAACTTCAAAACTTAACTATTAATAAAAGTTTAAGAGAAAAAATTAATGGTCATAAAGGTCAAGTGCTATGGATGACTGGCCTCTCGGGATCTGGAAAATCCACTATCGCTAATGAACTAGAAAAAATATTATATTCTCAAGGTAAAAAAACATACATTCTTGATGGAGACAATATCAGACACGGATTAAATAAAGATTTAGGTTTTACAGATAAAGATAGAGTTGAAAATATAAGGCGAGTTGCAGAGGTGGCAAAACTTATGTGTGACGCTGGACTAATTGTGATTACTGCTTTTATATCACCATTTAGATATGAAAGAGAAATGGCTCGATCACTTTTTGAAAAGAATGATTTTAAAGAAATTTATATTTCAACTCCTTTAAAAGTAGCTGAAAAAAGAGATCCAAAAGGTTTATATAAGAAGGCAAGACAGGGTAAAATACCAAACTTCACAGGCATAGACAGTATCTATGAAAAACCTATAAATCCTGAACTGGAAATTGATACCTCTAAAGTTTCTTTAAGTAAGGCTGTAAAAAAAATATTGAATATTATTACTTAAGTCGAATTTCCAATTGTTGAAATTTAGTCATATCAAAAACTATGTTTTCAAAAACAACATCTCCAAAATTTAAATTAGGGTTTAATGAAAACCCGAATGGTTCTAGAGGTTGACCTTTAAAATCTCTTGAAAATTCTCCATTTCCATCAGTATCTTGAAAAGCAAATAAGCCAATATTGATATGTGGGAATGCTTTTAAATTAATCTTATTAAATTTGTTAATATCCTTTTCTACAACGATAAATAGGGGTGCGGAATTTTCCTCAAAATAATATTTCCTGTCATACCCTAAGATGTGAATTGGACTAGTAGCGTCAACAAATCCTGTTACTTTAGCTGTAAGGTGATCAGAATGTGAGTAACTTATTAAAAAAAAAGCTTGAAAAGCAACAAGATAAATGACCTTTGAAAAATTAACTTTTTGCCTGTGCATAACTTTTGAAAGATTAATGTTTTTTCTCAAAAATTGTATAAACAATTTGATTAAATCAACTGAAAAAGAACAAACTAAAAAAAAAACCTGATAAATATAGTTTTTTTTAAGAAAAAAGCGTCCAAATTTATCATGATTTAATTAATAATCTAGGTGCATTCTAAATATATGTGGATAACTCTGTTTAAAAATATTAACTTCTTTGGGATTATGAAAAAAGGATACATTATTGTAAGGGTTTCTATTCTCGACTCTAATCTATTTCAACAATATCCTCCCTTATCAACAGAAGTGATGAATAAGTATGGTGGTAAGTACATAATTAGAGGTGGGAAAACTCATGTTTTAGAAGGGGAATGGCCTGTAGACAGAACTACCGTAGTGGAGTTTGAAAGCTTTGAAAGTGCTAAAAAATGTTATGAGTCTGTTGAATACTCAAAGGCTATGAAAATTAGGCAAGATAGTACAAAAAGTGACCTTATATTGATAGAGGGATATTAATTCTTTTTAAAAAATTGATCGGCTAATTTGAGTTTGTCTTTTTTCTTTTTCAATAAAGTCTCAAGGTTTTTGATTTCTAATTTATGATTGCCAATCATCTCCTCAATTTCTTCAACACTCAAATCATCTAAATCAATTGGTTTTATTTTTTTTGGCTCTTCTTCATCAAACATTTGTTCTATATCCTTCCTTTGTCCAAATAATTGGAAAAAAACTTTCATCTAACTCATCTGTTTCTAATTTTTTATATTTTTTGTAAATTCTTGCTGTACCTCCTGTGTTTGTAGGATGAAACTTTGAGTCAGAAGGAACGCAATGAGCAACTATTGCTCTTCTATTACTGTTTGTATTATTAGTACCTGATCCATGCCAAGTGTATCCATGATGAAATGCTACTCCACCTGCTGGAACTTCAACATATTGAATTTGAATTTCTTTATTTAATTTTGAAGCATATTCATTTAACTCTTTTTTATAATCTCTAGGAGAATGAAACTGTCCTTTAGGAGGGCTTAATCCCCAAAGGTGTGATCCTTTTACATATTCTAGTGTCCCTTTTTCTTTATCGACATTATCGATGGGTATCCAACATGTCATCATAGTTTGCGGTACAATCCAATCATCGTACGCAGCATCTTGGTGGTAAGCTAGAGTTTTACCTCCAGGTGGTTTCCATAGAACATTGTCTTGTAAAAGTCTTGATCCACTCCAGCCCATTAGTTCAGCACAAGCTTTTCCTAAAAATTCATTGCAAACTATTTCCTTTATAGAATTATCTGATTTCCAAGCATTACAAATTTGTCTAGTAACATCTTTCGGTCCACTTTCAAACTTCCAATTCCACTCGTCAGGCTCAATACCTGTTTCAAAGTTTCCATTAAATAAACTCTGAAACCTCTCATACAATCGTTCAAAATGAGTGGTATCGAGAAAACTCTCAATAATCAAAAAACCATTTTTTTGAAAATCTTTTTTTTGATCCTCATTTAAAGAAATTTCTATCATTACAAAAATTTTATCATCCTTTATGAAATATATTTTAGATTATCATTTAAATAAATTGACATTTTTGTTAGATTTCTGATAATCCAATAATGTCAAAAAAACTAATATTAATTATACTTTCCTCATTTTTTTTAATCACTAGTTGCGCGACTGTAAGCGAAAAAGCTAATGACGCTTACGATACTGTAGCTGGTGCCGTATCTAAAGGTTACAACAAAGTTAAAGATACAGTAACCGGCGGCGACAACGATTAAATTTAGCGCTTTATAAGGCGTGTCTTTTAGTTAATTTAAATTAATTTAACTTAATGAAATTTATATCTCTGCAACATATTTCAATTGAGGATCCGGGGACGTTTAAAGATTTTCTTATACAAGATGGTCATAGTATTACAACTATCCAATTGGATGAGGGCGATAGTATTCCAAATAATTTAGATGAATTTGACGCTATGCTTTGTATGGGTGGGCCTATGGATACATTTATGGAGGATCAATACCCATGGTTAGTAACTGAAAAAAAAGCAATAGGTGAATATGTTTTAAACCTTAAGAAACCTTTTTTAGGGTTTTGCTTAGGATGTCAGCTTTTAGGTGAGGTATTGGGAGGGAAGGTAGTAGAGTCAACACCGCCTGAAATTGGTGTATTGGATATTAACATTGAAGAAGGTGCAAAAGAAGATCATATTTTTGATTTTCTTCCAAATAAAATAAAAGCGTTACAATGGCATTCTTATGAGGTGGTAGGTTTGGAGACTAACTCTAAAGTGAGAGTTATAGGCACTTCACCCTCAACAAAATATCAAATATTTGGTTATGATAAGTACGCCTATGGAATTCAATTTCATTTAGAAATTCGAAAAACTACTGTTGATGATTGGGCTCAAGTTCCTGAATATAAAAATGCTCTCGAAAAATCTCTTGGAGCCGATGCCTTACCTCAAATGAAGGATATGGTAGCTAAAGAAATTGATACTATGATGATGCAGTGCAACCAAATGTATAAAAACTTCGTAAAAATAATTAATAATTAGTTTTTTATTTACTTAATTTAGATGCACAGAAGGGATTTTATAAAAAAGGTTATATTTTTCTCAATATCCCTTGTAATTCTAAAAACAAAAATTATGGCAAACTCTCTATTTAAACCTTTCAATCTAGTAGATGGGGTCTTTGTCAATAACTACGTATCACACAAAAGTAGTTTCAAAGATTTTTGGAAATGGAGAAGGGAGTCAAGTAAGCCCGAACCTATCACATTTCCTATGGTTGAAAATGACCCTGAATATTTAAAATCTAATAAATCTGAAAAAACAATCACATGGATTGGTCATTCAACTTTCTTAATACAGATTGATGGTATAAATATATTAACTGACCCCCATTTCACAAAAAGAGCTTCTCCTCTGAGTTTTATGGGACCTTCTAGGACGACACCTCCTGGATTAAAAATAGAGGAACTGCCATTTATTGACTTTGTTTTAATTTCTCATAATCACTATGATCATCTTGACTCGAAGACTATTCAACTATTGTTAAAAAAACAAAATGTAAATCAACCAACATTTTTTGTACCACTAAAATTAAGAGAAATTTTATCAAAATTAGGTGCAAAAAATGTTTTGGAGCATGAATGGTGGCAAATGACTCAGTTCAAAAACTTAGAAATTCATTCCGTCCCAGTACAACATTGGAGTAAGAGAACATTTAACGATACCAATAAAACACTTTGGTGTGGTTGGGTTGTTAAATCAAATAATTTTAAGTATTTTTTTGTAGGCGATACTGGATATTCAAAAGATTTTAAGAATATTCAAAAAAAGTTTGGATCGTTTGACTTATCAACAATACCCATAGGAGCATATGCCCCAAGGTGGTTTATGAAAGACTCGCATTGTAATGTTGAAGAGGCAATTCAAATTCACAAAGATGTTAAATCTAAAAAATCTATAGCTATGCATTGGGGAACATTTCAATTAACAGATGAACCGATGGATGAACCTATAAAACTACTCCGAGAACTAACTAAGCAGTTAAAGATAAGCAAAGATGAGTTTTTTTACATGACACACGGTCAAACAAGAAAAATTTAAGTAAAATAATTATATGCTTGGTAAGAGAGAGTAATTACAATTACTATTAATGCCCATATACTTAAATTGCTCAAAAACTGTTTAAAGGAAGAGTTTGTATCCAAAAAACGAGGGCCTACCAAAATAAGCAAACATACAAAATAAATAATGGGCATTATGATTTCTGCTGACATCAATGATTCTTTTTAAGTTTTTCTAAATTTATTTCATCAGAGAATTGATCATTAAGAATTGTAAGATCTTTTCTTTTTTTTGATACTTTTAATTTAAATAATTCATTCTCTAATTTCTTTACTTTTTTTTGAAGCCTAGCCAATTTCTGCTTGTCAGTTTCTTTAATTGAATTGTTCATTTAATTTAATAATTTTATAAATATACTTATTAAAAAATATTAATTAAGTTTTTTTATAAAATAATTTTTGCTGATGTATAAATGTCATTTTTAAATATATTTAAGAAAAAGAAAAATGATAATTTTTCGCAATCCGGTCAAGATCAATTTGCATACAATATTTCTGGGACTGAGGGTTTTTATTTAGAAATTGGTGCACATCATCCCGTTATAAACAGTAATACATACAAGTTAGAGGTAGAATGCGGTTGGGGGGGATTATCCGTTGAATTTGATAAATCGTTTCAAAGATCTTGGGAAGAATGCACTGAGAGAACTAATCATGTTATATGGGATAACGCTTTTAATGTAGAATACGAATATGAGCTTAAAAAAAGGAATATCTCAAAAAATATTAATTATTTATCGTGTGATATAGAACCTCCTGAAAATACTTTTGAGATTCTTAAAAAGCTTATCAAACTTGGTTTAGAATTTGATTTTATTAGTTTTGAACATGACAAGTATAATTCTGGAGATAAATTTGAAATATTATCAAATGATTTTCTTATTAATTTTGGATATAAGGTTGCCGTCAAAGATGTATACTCAAGATCGAAAAAAAATAAAATTTATGAAACTTGGTACATAAATAGAAGAATAAATTTCAAAGAAACTTTATACGAATTTTGGAAAAAAGAGAATTATTCGGATAATACTTTCAAAAAAAATTTATTAAGAGATAATCAACATTAGGTCTTTTCTAAATTTAGTTTTATAAAATATTTCGTATATTTGCATGTCTTCATTGACATCTAATTCATCTAAATAACTAAATCACTTTAAATTTATCAATTTTAGGTACTTTTTCTTTTTTAATTGGTATGATATTTCTTCCGAAAATTATTCCTGTTTTATACTTTAGTTTGACTAAATCCTCAGGCTTTCTAGCAATTATAGACTTAATAACTTTAACCATTTTTTCCAGCCTTTGGTTTATTGGTGGCATTTAAAAACTTTTTAAGTTTTTTATTAGGTGTTGGTTTTTGATGAAATTGAATAACAGAGCGATGAATAGGTATTCCTAGTTCTCTTATTTCTTTTAGCGTTAATCTTTTCATTGGCATTGTTAACCTCCTTTGGTTTAAACAAGGCAACTAATGTGGGAATTAAGACTCACCGTTTTAGCTGCATTTATATAGCACCCGCAATATTGTGTAAGTAAATCAGTGCTTTTAATATTTATAAATATATTTAAATTTATATCAACACATTATGGAAAAAGAATATTTAGAAAGAAAATGAGAAGGGGATTAACAATAAAAAGTTTTTTCATAGTTTCCCCGTATACATCCCGTATAGAATTATCAGTATGATTTTATTATTTCTAAAAAGAGTATATAAATCAACTATTAAGGTTCTGTGGTGAAACGGATATCACACTTGACTACGGATATCCTATGTTTCTTTAATTCATTTATTATCAATACTGCTCTTAGAGTTAAATCAATATTTTATCTATGTTGCCCGTAATGAGCCCGTAATGGCTTTAGAGGAAATCTTCTAATTTTATTGAGAAATTAATTTTCTTCCAAGTATGATATTTTTTTTGAGGTAATTTTAAAATTTTACACCCTTCCTTTGAAAATGCTTTTTTCATTGAGCTTATCAATAGCTGATTAATTGCAAAATTATTAGAGTCTTGTTCTATGCTCATATCGAGTTCTTTTAATCCAACAGCATCAACCGTATTAATAGACCTATTTTCATTTACAGTAATTATAATTTCAAATTCTTTATCAAGAAATTCATGCTTTACGCCAGCAGGAATTGTAAAGCACTCTAATAATTGTTTTTGAAAGTCTTGCATTTCTGTCTTTGTAAGAGGCTCATTAGTATATGAAGCTAATCTCTTTTCAGTTTCTTTTTTTTCTTCTTCAATTTTTTTTAATTCCTCTTTTTTTTCATTTATAAAATTTTCTAAGCTAATTTCAAAATCATTAACCCAAATATCTAATTCAGTTTTTAAATCTTTTATTGTTCTGTCTGAGGATTGCTCGACAAAGTCAATTAACTTAAGGTGATTATTAATTTCATTACTTTTTACTAAATCGTATGCAACCTCAGATGAGGGGTAGTTTTCAATAATTTTTTCAAGACTTTTTGAAGTAAATTCTTCGTAATATTTTAAACATTTAATCTTATTTTGAATGTTTTTTGCTGCTATTAAATTATTTTCATGAATGTCTTCATTCTCTAAATCAAGGCCATTAATAATCAAATAAATTTGGCGTATATCATCTCTTAAATCTGAAAGTTCAGAAATTTCTATGAACTCACATCCTTGTTTTTGATAATCTTGCTTTGCTAAAACGTATGACTTTCTGGCATCTTTTTCCGAAGCATTGACTTGAATAGAAATAGCCAGAATAATAATAAAATATATTAATTTTTTCATAACCCGTAATGAGCCCGTAATGAATAATCCATATAAGTTTATTATTTAAAAAAAGAGTATATAAATCAAGTTAATGGTTCTGTGGTGAAACGGATATCACACTTGACTACGGATCAAGAATTCAGGGTTCGAATCCTTGCAGAACCGCCAGTTTAAACTTTTAAATTATCTATAAGTCTAGTTTCGCCTTTATAGATTGCATAAAAAAGTCTCGACTCAGAAATTTTGCCATTGAAACTAAGGTCATCGTTACTTCTAAATTCGAAGTAATCTAATTCTTCAATATTTTGTTCAACAATGAATTCTTTAGCTTTTTGGTTTGCTGTTTCAATGTCAAATGATTTTTCTAAAGATTTTAAAAAATTTCCTACTTTCTGATGGAAACTTACAAAATCTTGTAATTGTTTTTTACTTAATTTTTCATTTCTCGACGAATAGGCAATGCCTTCTTCATTTCTTTTTGTTGGAACAGATACCAATTCCAAAGATTTATATTTTTCTTGAATAAATTTTTCAATTATCTTTAGTTGCTGGAAATCTTTTTCACCAAAATAAACTTTATTGCTTTTTATAATTTTGAAAAATTTATTAAGTACAGTTACCACACCATCAAAGTGTCCTTTTCTGTATTGATCACAAAGAATATTATTAAAATTATTGTTTTTTATAACAGGTTCATCTTTTTTATAAATTTCCTCTGCTGATGGTTCAAATAATAGATCTACATTGTTGTCAGAGCAAAAATCATAGTCATTACCCTTATTCCTAGGATAAGAATTATAATCTTCTTTACTGTTAAATTGTTTTTCATTAACAAAAATACTGACAATAGTTTTATGATTATCATTTTTTGATCTTTTGATTAGTTCACCGTGTCCCTTATGAAGGGCGCCCATAGTAGGAACAAAACCAATTGAGTATTTTCGATTTTGATAAGCTGTCAAATATGACTGTAAATTAGAAATGTCTTTAATTATCAACATAATTTGTTTTTATTTATTGACTTCATATCAATAATTGTTAAATGTAGGAACCAATTTTTTAGGTGTATTAGCAATGAAAAGAACATACCAACCAAGTCAATTAGTCAGAAAAAGAAGGCACGGATTTCGTTCTAGAATGTCAACTGTTGGCGGTCGTAAAGTTATTAATGCAAGAAGAGCTAAAGGTCGATCTAGACTGTCCGCTTAATTATTGAGACTTCCTACACTAAAAAAATCCTCCCAATTTTCTCAAATCAGAAACAAAGGGAACTACTTCAAAAGTTTAAGTTTTAATGGCTATATTCTTCATGACGCAGACTTAGAAACTTTTCTAGTTGGCATTATAGCCAGTAAAAAGCTTGGTAATGCCGTTGAAAGAAATAGGGCTAAAAGAAGAGTTAGAGAGGCAATTCGCACATGCAGCCTTATAGATACATTAAATCACGTCAAATTTGTATTAATACTTAAAAAAACAGTTTTGAAAGTGCCTTTTATTGATTTAAAACAAGATATTGAAAAGTTCTTATCTCATGAAAAATAATATCAAAAAATTTTGGAAAATAACTTTTATTGCACCCATTAAATTCTACCAATTATTCATATCACCTATGTTACCAAAAACTTGTAGACATATTCCAACATGCTCTGAATATACAATTGAGGCTATTCAAGAATTTGGTGTTTTGAAAGGAATAACAATGGGAATGGTTAGAATTCTTAAATGTAATCCGTTAGGATCATCTGGTTACGATCCTTTAAAAAAATAATATGGAAAATCAAAAGAACTTATTCCTAGCTATTATTATTTCAATGGCTATCATTTTTGGTTTTCAGTTACTAGTACCTCAACCAGAGAGAACACCAATGACTGAAGAACAAATAAATGATGAGAGTCTTGTTGATCTCAGCATTCAAAACTCCTCGTCAACTGTTTTAGCTGATAGAGGTGATGTGATAAATCAGACAGGAAGAGTGAACTTTGATAACTCTAAAATTAAAGGCTCTATTAATCTAAATGGTGGGTTGATTGATGATTTAATCTTAGAAGAGTTCAGGGAGACGTTAGATCCAACATCTGACTTAATTGAATTTTTGAATCCTTTAGGATCTGATAATGCCTATTATTTAGATACAGGTTGGGTAAGCTCTGATAGTACAATTGAGTTGCCTAATAGCTCTAGTATTTGGATTGCTGATAAAAACACTATTGGTGTTAATGAACCTGTAAAACTGACTTGGACTAGTGATCAGAATATTACTTTTGAAAAAATTATTACTCTTGATGAAAACTATTTATTTAGCGTTGATCAAAGAGTTATAAACAATTCAGGTCTTTCTTTTGACCTTTATCCCTACGGATTATCCAAAAGACAAGGAATTCCAGAAATGCAAAATTTCTTCATCCTTCATGAGGGGCCCCTGTCAATCACTGATGGGGTATTGGAAGAATATGATTATGACGATTTAAAAGATGATAAAAAAATTAAACATTCTTCTGTTGGAGGGTGGATTGGAATGACAGATAAGTATTGGCAGACTGCGATAATCCCCAACCAAAACGAACCTGTTCAGCAAACATACAGTTACAGCTTTGTTGACAGTATAGATAATTTTCAAACTGATATTGTTGGGGAAAGAATAGCTGTTTCAAATAATGCAAGTATCTCACATAATTTTAAGATTTTTGCAGGGCCAAAAATTGTAAATATTATTGACAAATACATGGAAGAATACGGGTTTGACGGGTTTGATCGATCCGTAGACTTTGGTTGGTTTTATTTTTTAACAAAACCTATTTTTAATGTTTTAGAATTTATTTACGGTTACGTAGGAAACTTTGGTTGGTCAATAATTCTATTTACAGTTTTAATGAGGATTTGTTTTTTTCCACTTGCTCAACAATCTTTTAAATCAATGGCAAAAATGAAAAAACTCGCTCCTGAGATGCAGAGACTTAAAGAACAATACGGCGATGATAGAGCTGGAATGCAAAAAGAGATGATGGCTTTATATAAAAGAGAAAAGGCAAATCCTATAGCTGGTTGTTTGCCAATACTTTTACAGATACCAGTATTTTTTGCCTTGTATAAAGTTTTATTTGTAACTATTGAAATGAGACATGCGCCTTTTATAGGATGGGTGCACGATCTCTCAGCACCTGATCCCTTAGGGGCTCTAACTCTTTTTGGATTTGTGGAATGGAATGTTCCAGGTATTTTGCAAATTCTAAATGTTGGTATTTGGCCAATCTTAATGGGTATTTCGATGTATATTCAATTTAAACTGAACCCAGCCCCAGTTGATAAGATGCAGGCAAAAATTTTTGGTTTATTGCCAATAGTATTTACTTTCATTTTAGGTGGCTTCGCAGCAGGACTAGTTATTTATTGGACAACTAACAATGTTTTATCAATGGCTCAACAATACATAATACAAAGAAAAATTATGAAGAGTTAATGAGCCTTGTCTCAAATTATTTCAAAAAACAAACTAAGTTTTTAATAAGCGCTACACAACCTCGTCAATATCCTAATGTAAGTTTTCCTGAAATAGCTTTCATAGGTAGGTCTAATGTTGGAAAATCTAGTTTAATCAATGCTGTTTTTATGAAAAAGCTGGCACATATTTCCAATACCCCCGGTAAAACGAGACAAATTAATTTTTTTAATCATGGGGACTCAATGATAGTTGTTGATCTTCCTGGCTATGGATTTGCGAAAATATCTCAAAAGGAGGCGTTTCAAATATCAGATCTTGTCTCTCAATATCTATCATCTCGTGAAAATTTAAAGAAAATATTTGTATTAATTGATAATTCATTGGGGCCAAAAAAAATAGACATAGAGATGATTGACTCAATGAAACAAATAAAACAAAAAATTATTATTTGCTATACGAAAAGTGACAAAAAAATAAAAGAAAAGTCAGCTTTTTTAGATAATTTAAATACTGAATTTGAAAACTACATTGTAAGTTCAAAAACGAATGAAAACATATTTGAAATTCAAAAAAAAATTTTTGAATTTTTGTAAATCTTCTTGGCTTTTATATAAATAACATTAATTTAACACGCTTATGAATAATATTTCAAATTGGGTTTTTGATTTAGACAATACACTTTATAAAGCAGAGTGTGGTTTGTTTGATAAAGTACACATACTTATGGGTAAGTTTATTGAAGAAAAGTTAAAATTGAATTCTGGGGATGCGCAAGCACTAAGGTCTAAATATTATCATCAATATGGAACAACACTTAGGGGTCTTATGATTGAACATCAAGTAAACCCTAATGAATATTTGGACTACGTTCATCAAATTAACTATGAAGTAGTTCAACCAAATACATCTCTTGCGGAAATATTAAAAAGCTTAAATGGAAAAAAGTATATTTTTACAAATGCTAACTTTGAACATGTGGAAAAAGTTTTAGAAAAACTAAATATGACTAATATTTTTGACGGATGTTTTGACATTTCTGAAAGTGACTATATGCCAAAACCTTACAAAGAAGTTTACGACTCATTCCAAAATAAATTCAATTTAGACAATAGTTCAACTGCTATGTTTGAGGATCTTCATATCAATTTAAGAGAGCCACATAAAATGGGTTGGCAAACAGTTTGGGTAACGAATAACCTTGAATACAACCTAAATAAAGATGTCAATCAGCAAGAAGATATTCAAAAAATTATTGATGAAAAAGGCTACATATCTCACGTTACTGATGATTTGGAAAATTTCTTAAAAAACGTGATATAAAAGTATTATGAGTCATCAAGAAATAATTGAAAAGTTATGGGATCAAAGAGATCAGATAAATTTTATTGAGGATAATGAAGCAAAAAAAAATGTAGAGAGTGTCCTTAATTTATTGGATGAGGGAAAGCTTCGAGTATGCGAAAAAAAAGAAAATGAATGGTATGTAAATCAATGGCTTAAAAAAGCAATTCTTTTAAGTTTTAGAATTCAAGATATGGAAATTATAACTGGCGGTCCAAGTGTAAAAGGCGGGTCTACTTCATGGTGGGATAAAGTTCCATCAAAATTCCAAGATTGGAAATCAGAAAATTTTCAATCAGCTGGTTTTAGAGCTGTACCTAACTGTGTTGTAAGAAGGTCAGCATTTATTGCAAAAAGTGCAGTTCTTATGCCCTGCTTTGTTAATTTGGGTGCATATGTAGATGAAGGAACTATGGTTGATACTTGGGCTACGGTTGGTTCTTGTGCTCAAGTCGGAAAGAACTGTCATATCTCAGGGGGCGCAGGCATAGGGGGTGTATTAGAGCCATTACAGGCAAACCCAGTCATAATAGAGGACAACTGCTTTATTGGTGCAAGGTCAGAAGTTGCAGAAGGTGTAATAGTAGGAGAAGGATCAGTATTATCGATGGGAGTATTTATTGGAGCTTCAACAAAAATTTATAACCGTGAAACCGAAGAAATTTATATTGGAAAAGTTCCTCCATATTCTGTTGTTGTTCCGGGAAGTCTTCCAAGCTCTAAAGGAGGTGCATCCTTGTACTGTGTTGTGATTGTGAAAACGGTTGATGAAAAAACTCGTTCAAAAACTTCTGTTAATGAGTTACTTAGAGATTAAAATGTTAGACACAATAGAGCTATCAAAAAAATTAATATCCTTCGACTCCGTTACCCCTGCAAAACAAGATATTTTTGATTTCTTAATTGAAATTTTTAAAGAAAAAGGTTTTACAACAAAGCAATTAAACTTTGATGGAGATGGAAGCTATGAAGTAATTAATATAATGGCTACATATGGTCCAATTAATACAAATGGAAAACATTTTAATTTTTTATGTCATGTTGATGTAGTGCCTCCTGGTAACTTAGAGGATTGGGAAACACCACCTTTTGAACCAACAATAAAAGACGGATATCTTTATGGTCGTGGATCAGAAGATATGAAGGGGTGTACGGCAGCTAGTATGGTAAGCGTATTTAAATTTATCGAGGAGAATAAAGATTTTAACGGCACAATAAGTTTTATTATAACTGGGGATGAAGAAGCAGACTCTGTGAATGGTGTTAAGAAGGTCGTAAAATGGTTGAAAGAGAATAATATCAGAATAGATGGCTCTATAGCCACTGAGTCATCTTCTGAGAAAATAATCGGTGATCAGATTAAAGTTGGAAGAAAAGGAGCTGTGGATGTTCAAGTTGAGATCACGGGTAAGCAAGGTCATGCAGCTTATCCTCAGCTAGCTCAAAACCCCCTGCACTGTTTGTCCAAGGTTATATCTTTTTTTGATGATCAAAAACTTGATGATGGTGCAGAATATTTTGAACCATCTACTCTTCAATTTACTCAGATAAACTTAAATAATAAGGCAAAGAATGTAATACCTGAAAAATTAATTACCGTTGGTGACATGCGCTTTAATGACAACTGGGATAAAGAAAAAATACAGAACTATTTTGATGAACACTTGACGAAGATTTGCTCTGAAAATAATTGTTCTTATAAATTAAAATTAACTTTTAGAGGTATGCCTTTCCAATCTTTTGACAATCCATTTACAAAGCATTGTATTAAAGCAATAAAAGATGTAACGGGATTGGAAGCTAGCCAAGATACTGGAGGCGGAACATCAGATGCTAGATTTATGCAAGAGGTCTGTCCTGTCTTCGAATTTGGAACGATTAATAAAACTCTGCACAAAGTTAATGAGTGTGTTTCTATAGAGGATCTCAAAACTACTGAACAAATTTATTTCAAAACTTTAGAAAACTTTTTTGATAATTGAAAGAGGGAGATTTAATTCCTGATATTACTTTAAGATCTGTTTCAGCAGACGGTACTAAGAATTTTGGATTACATGACAACTTCAAATTAAAAAGGATAATGATAATCTGTGTACCAGGAGCATTTACTTCGACATGTCACATTCAACACCTCCCTCCTTTTATTAAAGGTGCAAAAAAATTAATGTCTGAAAAGCAAATTGATCAAATTTGTTGTATGACTACTAATGATCCTTATGTGCTTGATTTGTGGAGAAAAGATTTAGGTAAATCAGAAATTTTATTTTTATCAGATGGAAATAATGAATTTTTATTATCTTCTCAATTAATAAGAAATCATGAAAAAAGCTTTATGGGTCAAAGACTTATTCGGTCAATTATCATAATAAATAATCTTAAAGTTGAAAAATTAATTTGTGATAATCCAGGCGATTTAAAAGATACAAGCTATGAGGCTATTTTAGATAGCATTTAAATACTCTTTTATTTTTTTATTTGACTCAAAATTATTAGCAAATAAATAGCTTTTCCTACTATAACTTTTATACTTTTTAAAAATATCGATAATTGCTTTGACAAGTTGTTTGGGGTTATTTTCTTTTACAATTATACCATTTTTACCTATTGACTCTGGAGTTCCTCCACTATTACTGACTATGCAAGGTAATCCATAAGAAGCTGCTTCAACATTAGATATTCCAAAACCCTCAATACTTTCGGGCGTGGTTATAGTTGGCATTATATGAACAGAAGAATTCTTAAAAATTTTTTCACTTGAGACATCGTGTTGTATGAAATCTACCTGCTTTTGTAGTGAGAATTTCAAAACTAAATCCTTTAATCTTGATAATTCTGGTCCATCTCCAAGAATTGCATATTTAAGTATAATTTTATATTCATTTCTTAGTATAGACATTGCTTCAAATATTAAATGGTGCCCCTTTCTGTATTCTAGTCTGGCTACAGTACATAAATCATATTTTTTTTTATTATTTTTATTTTTAGAAATTTTCTTTATAAAAGCTGGATATATTATTTTATGATTTAATTTTTTTAAATTTTTAAAATTTTTAAATGTTTTATTTTTTGTAAATTGAGAATTATAGATTACTAAATCCGCTTTATTTAAAGAATTTAAAATTCTATTTTTATCACTTAATTTTAGTATTTCATTTCCATGAGCTAAACAAATTTTTTTAATATCTATAATACTATTAAATAGCTCTAGTGATTTCCAACTATCAAAAAAAATTATATCAATTTTATTTTTGTTTAAAAAATTCTTAGCAAAACTTGATTTAATTCTTTTTCTAAGAAACTTGATTTGATCAAATCTGTGGATATCAAACTTACATTTACTATCAAAATCTGAAGAAGAAAGTTTAGACCCATCAGAGAGAACTGTTACTTTATTTTGCGTGTTAAATGCATGTTGAGCTATATTTGTCATTACAGACTCAATACCGCCTACTTTTGGAGCAAAACATTGTGTGTAAATAAGAATATTAATAAGATATCTCCTTTAAAATCAAGCCTTTTGAAGGGACCGTTGGTCCTGCTAAGCTTCTATCCTTAGCTACAATTAATTCACTTATCCAATTAGTATTTTTATTTTTTAATCCAACTTCTAATAAAGATCCAACCATAATTCTAATCTGTTGATAAAGGAAGGACTGTGCCTTGAATACAAAGATAATTTTATTACCTTTAATATCAATTGATGCTTCATCAATAGTTCTAAGCGGTTTGTTGGCCTGACAACCATGTGCTCTAAACGAAGAAAAATCATGTTTACCAATAAACAGTTTAATTGCATCTTGCATTGCCTCTAAATCTAAAGGTTGACGGATGTGTATACTAAAATCATCCTCAATAACTGACGGGGCTAGACTATTAAAAACTTGATAATTATAAATTTTATTTTTAGCAGTAAAACGAGCATTAAATTCATCATCAACACTTTCAACTTTAGTAATTCTTATTCTTTCAGTACCAAGGTGAAAATTAATTCCACTTAGAATTTGGTAGTCATCGAATTTTTTTTCTAACTCAAAATTGGCACATTGTCCAATAGCGTGAACACCAGCATCTGTTCTTCCAGCACCTTGAATAGTTTTTTTTTCACCGGAGAATTTAAATATTGCTTTTTCTATTTCACCTTGCACAGTTTTTTCATTTTTTTGATATTGCCAACCACAATAAGGTAAACCATGGTATTCAATTGTAAGTTTTATATTAGTCATTATCGATTATTGCATTTAATTGAAATTGATTATTCCCTAGAATAAATTCTTTAATGCTTAATGGTTTCTTTCCTTCAGCTTGAATTTCTAAAATATCTAAACTGTTATTTTTACATGCTATAGTGAGAGGTAAATTTATAATCTTGCCCTTTTCATCTTGTAAGTTAGATATTTTAGCTTTTAAAATTTTAAATCTCTTACCCTTATATTTAAACCACATTGCTGGAGATGGGTAAAAAGCTCTTATTTTTTTTTCAATAATACTTGCAGATAATCCCCAATCTACTTGTGTTTCAAATTTGTCTATTTTTTTTGCATATGTAGATTGTGAATGATCTTGCTCTTTTAATTGGATTTGACCTAAAAAATATTTTTTTAACGTATTATATAACAATGAGCAAGAGTCATGACTGATTTGATCAATTAATTGTTTACCATCAGTTAAATCATTAATTTCTATGTTCTGCTGGACTAAAATAGGACCTTCATCAATTTTATCGTTCATTTTTATAATAGTAATACCCGTCTCTTTATCATTATTTTCAATGGCTCTTTGAACAGGTGCAGCTCCTCTCCATCTTGGTAGAAGCGAGGCATGTATATTTATAAAACCATTTAAAGGAGTGTTTAACCAATTCAGTGGAACTATTTTCCCATAAGCAAAAAGGATTGCAACATCAGGCTTTAATGATTGAAATTCTTTCAAAGATGTATCATCAAGTATTTTGGGAGTAAAAACAGGTAGAAGTTGACTTTCTGCCCATTGTTGAACTGGTGTGTTATATTTTTTTTGTCCTCTAAATTTTTTTTTTGACTCTTGTGTGTAAACCCCCACTATATCATATCCTCCAAGATAGAGGGTCTTAAGAGGAGGAAGAGAAAATTCTGGTGAGCCAAAATAAACTACACGTTTTTTTTTCATTTAAATTATTTCTTTTTCTTTTTTATACTTTCTCATCTTTCTGATAATCACGTCTCTTTTTAAACGACTTAAATGGTCAACGAATAAAATACCGTTTAAGTGATCCAATTCATGTTGTATTATCCTAGACTCAAAACCTTTAAATGTAGAAATTTTTTTTAAGTTGTCTTCATCAAGATACTCTATTTTAATTTTTTCAGGACGGTCTATTTCAGCAAAATGCTCTGGGAAAGATAAACAGCCCTCTTCGTATGGAACTTTATTTTCATGTAATGATATAATTTTAGGATTTATCATTGTGATAGGTTTTTTTTCTTCATCTCTAGTGCCTGCATCAAGAACAAATATACGAATATTCAAACCTATCTGTGGGGCAGCTAAACCAACTCCATTCGCAGAATACATAATCTCATACATTTGTTTTATAAGTTCTCTATGATGATCGTCTACCTGAGGTATAGATACACTCTCTTTTTTTAATATGGGATCGGGAGCATAAATAAGCTTCAACATGGATTTTAATATAGTTTATACAGTTATCAGAGACAATAAATCAAACTTTTAGATGTTACTTCTGATTTAATTAGCTTAAGTTTTTACGCGACTCTAAAGCCGCCCCTAAGGTATTATCGTCTAGATAATGAATTTCGCTTCCTACAGGAACACCGTATGCGAGTTGTGTAATTTTAATATTCTGATTTTCTAGTTTATCCTTTATTACTAAGGCTGTAGTTTGTCCCTCAATAGTTGCGCTCAATGCTAAAATAATTTCTTGTACTTGATTGTTTATAATTCTTTCTTTGAGTTTATTTAAATTTAAATCTTGTTCTGTAAAATTTTTTGAGGCTGATAAAAGCCCACCAATAACATGATAAAGACCTTTATGATATCCAGATCTTTCAAATGCCCATACATCAGCCATATCTTCAACGATGCATATTGTAGTTTTTGATCTATTTTCTGAAGAACAAATTTTACATGGAACAATAACATCTAATATTCCACAATTAGTACATTTTTTTACCACAGAAGCCGTTTCCTTTATACTATCTCCTAAAGGTAACATTAATTCTTGTTTATTTTTTATCAAATATAAGGCTATTCTTTGTGCAGAACGTTGGCCAATTCCAGGTAGCCTAGAAATTAAATTAATAAATTTTTGAAGTTCGTCTTGTGACAATTTAAAAAGGCATCTTCATTCCTGGAGGCAATGGTAGCCCACCAGTTATTTTTTTCATTTCTTCAGCTGACATTTCCTCGACTTTTTCTTTTGCTTGATTGAGTGCTGCTTTGATTAAATCCTCCAATACCTCTTTTTCATCAGAAGACAATAGTGATGGATCTATATCAATTGCTTGAACAATTTGTTTACCATTCATTATAACTTTAACCATTCCTCCTCCTGACTCAGCCTCAACGGTTTTATTCTCAAGCTCCTTTTGCATTTCTTGCATTTTGGCTTGCATTTCTTGGACTTTTTTCATCATACCGCCCATATTACCCATCATTTCCATCACCTCTTTCTAATTCTTCAATATCTATAATCTTTGCATTAGGAAATTTAGCAAGAACTTTTTTAAATTCATCAGTCTTCATCTCCTGGTCAATTAATTCTTTTTTATAGAGAGACTTAATAGTCTCTAAAGTTGTTATTTCTGTTTTAAGTTTCATTTCGATTTTGTAATCATTTTCCAAATTTTTGAATAATTCTTCGCTTCCGTTGAAATTCTTATCAGACACATTTAATCGTAATATTTTATTTTTTTCTGAAAAATCAATAATTTCAACATTTTCAATAATAATTCCTGCCATAAGAGGTGAGAAATTTTTTCCATAAAATTGAAAAAATTTCTGATGAATATCAATTTTTTCTTTTAGAGAAATTGGTGATACTTGTTCAACTTTGTTTTGAATTACTTGGTCAATATTAGGAGAGGGTTGAATTGTATTCTGATTTATTTCAGACTTTTTTTTTTCTGCTAATTCTGTTGATTGATTATCATTTAACAAGAAAGCACACCTAAGCATTACCATTTCTAGTGTTGAATGAGGTTGAGGTGAGATTTTAATTTCATCATAACCTTTCATTAAACTTTGCCAAAAAATATTTAGCTTGCCATTATCAAATTGAATAACATAAGAAGCAAAATTTTTATCTTCTTCAGTTAAAAATTCATCC
>CACDXE010000003.1:0-163981 GCA_902556735.1 uncultured Alphaproteobacteria bacterium
AGAAATTTAATACAATCCTCTGTTTTTACTTGAATAGTTTTAGTGTTTTCTAATGGGTGAAAATTGCATAATTCATAGTCATTGATTTTTTTATCTAAGTAAAAACTTACATCCTTATCTACATTATTGATTAAAGAGTAGGGACTAACAGAGCCTGGTTTGACTCCAAGTTTATCATATAAATATTCTGCACTTCCAAAAGAGAGATTTCCTTGGCACTGTATAGTGTTTTTAATAATTTTTAGGTCTACTTCAGTGCTATCTAAGCATGAGAGTAAGTAAAAATTTCTCTTTTTGTCCCTTAAAAAAAGATTTTTTGTATGCGCACCTTGCATATTTAAATCTGATTTTAATTTGCTAGACTCCTCTACGGTAAAAAAAGCCTCGTGTTCAAAAAGTTTATAATCAACTTTTTGTTCATTAAGTGCGGCTAATAAACTTTTTGCTTCTAATTTCATTTTTATTTATAAAGTGTTATCTTATTTATATAAAAATATGAAAAAAAAAATTAACAGAAGAAATTTTATTAAAAAAGCCTCAATTCCTGTACTGGGTGCAGCTGCACTCTCTAGTTTTAATGTACACGCAAGTACCATAACAGAGTTGAATATGGTCACATCGTGGCCAGAGAATTTTCCTGGTATAGGTTTAGGTGCAAACAGGTTGGCTCAGCGAATTGAGAACTTATCTAATAAAAGAATAAAGGTTAATGTTTACTCAGCTGGTGAACTAGTTCCACCGTTTGGAGTGTTTGATGCCGTTTCATCTGGAACAGCTGATTTATATCACTCAGCAGAGTTTTATTGGGGAGGGAAGAACAAAGCATATCCTTTTTTTGCTGCGGTTCCTTTTGGAATGACTGCCGAGGAATTTAATTCATGGATATATTCTGGTAATGGTCAATTATTATGGGATGAATTAGGTTCTAATTTTAATATTAAACATTTTTTAGTCGGCAATACTGGATCTACATTATTTGGTTGGTTCAAAAACGAATTAAATAGTCTCGAGGATGTTTCAAAACTTAAAATAAGAAGTCCTGGTATGGGGGGAGATCTATTAAAGACTATGGGGGCAACTTCTATAAATATACCAGGAGGTGAAATTCTTCAGTCTTTAGCAAGTGGTGCAATAGACGCTGCAGATTGGTCCAATCCAGTTATGGATTTAGCTTTTGGTTTTTATAAAGTAACAAACTACTGTTATTATCCAGATTTTAAAAAACCTACAGTTTCTATTTCATTGGGAATGAATTTAGATAAATGGAACTCATTTGATAATGAAGCTAAGAGCATCATCGAGTATGCTTGTCAGTCAGAAAATCAAGAAATGTTGTCTGATTTTATGTATAAAGAGGTTGTGGCTATAGAAAAATTGAGGTCACTTGGTGTAGAATTCAGGCAACTACCTAACGATATTGTCATTGAAGCCAAAAAAAATATCAATAGTGTTTTAGATAATTATACTGATACCTCTCTTGGGAAAAAAATTAGAGATGATTATTTTCAATTTTTAGGTTTAAGAACTTCATATAAGGACTTTGATATTTCTAACTACTTGAATTTTAGAAAAATTTAATAGTGTGCGGAAGATATTCGCTAAATCTTAAAGATAATCACTCCTCTTTTAAGAAGGAAACTATAAATAACTTCAAATCAATATTTGATTATAAAAATGAAGATATTTGCCCTACCAATAAAGCACCTATTGTCTTTAATCTAAACTCTAAATTTGTATTTAAACAATCAAGTTGGGGTTTGTCATTTGATTGGCTTCCGAAAGGAAAAACACTTTTCAATATTCGATCAGAGACAGTACACGAGAAATCTTTTAGTAATAGCCTCATTGCAAATAATCGCTGTTTGGTACCTTTTAGTAGTTATTTTGAATGGTTGAAAACCCAAGAATTGAAAGAAAAATATAAACTATTTACCAAAACTCCTGTCAGTTTTTTTGCAGGTGTATATAAATTAATAGAAGATACTGTTTATTATTCAATTTTAACTAAATCCTCTTTAGAAAATATAGAATTTATTCACAATAGAAATCCAGTCATTATTAATAAAAATAATGTAAGAAAATGGTTTTCGGATGGTTATGAAGAACTACTAAGATCTTCAGATGTCATCAATTATGAGTTATCGAAATAGTTATTTTCTAAATTTAAAGAAGGATAAAAGCTTTTCGATACCAGAAAAATGTTCCTCTAGTCTAGAATAAACTTTATCTATTTTGTTGATATGACCGTCTAGTCTTTCATAGAGGTTATCGATTTTCTTATCAAGTTTGTTTAGCTTACTGTTTAGCTGTTTTATGCTATCGGAGTCGCTTGATTTAGACTGCTTTTTTAACTTAATAACTTTGTTCATATTCAAAATATATTAAATTTCTGATTTGTTTGAAGTATGACAAAACAACGCTTTAGGTAAATCTTAAATCAACTTCAGGTATCCAGTTTTTAAGCTTTTCAATACGATTTTTGGGGGAAGGGTGCGTAGATAGAAACTCTGGTGGTGCGTTTCCTTTTTGAGCCTCAGCCATTCGCTGCCAGACTTTATATGACTCATGATTGTCGTATTTTGCCATAGTCATAAAGGCCAAGCCTAAATAATCAGCCTCCGATTCTTGTAATCTGTTAAATGGTAAAGATAGACCTAAATTTACTAAATAATCATCAGCTGAGGTACTCGAAAGGGCACCCTCTAAGGCAATATCCAAGATAGTAGTGCCAACATTTATTGCTAATGCTTGACTGGCCCTTTCAACACTATGGCGAGCAACCGCATGAGCAATTTCATGTCCCATTATTGAGGCCAAACCATCATTATTTGCAGCAACATCTAAGATCCCTGTGTAAAAAGCTATTTTACCACCAGGCATACACCAAGCATTAAGTGTGTCCTTGTCATCAATTAAGATAAATTCCCAATTATAATTTTTTATAGACTCTGATTGACCCATTTTTAAAAAATACTCTTCTACTGACTCTGTAACTCTGAGACCTACCTCTCTTACTGCTCTAAAATTTTGCCCAGACTCTATTAAATTTTCTTGTTTTTTGACTTGTTCGTAGGCTTGAAGAGCTTGTTTGTTGATACTTTCATCTGAAATAATAGATAGTTGTTTACGATTTGTAATAGCTACCTCAGTACAAGAAGGTAAAAATAAGGGCGCACAACACGCACATGATAATTTTTTAATAAAATCTCGTCTTTTAAGATTCATGGTATTAATATAATCAAAAAGATATTCTTATGACAACCTGTTATATTAATGGAAAATATAAACCTCTAAATCAATCGTATGTCAGTGTAACAGATAGAGGTTTTCAATTCTCTGATGGGGTTTATGAGGTCATTGCTGTATTCAAAGGTGAATTAGTAGATTTAAATCTTCATTTGAACAGATTGTTTGTTTCATTAAAAAAAATGAACATGAAAATTAAATTCAATAAAAATCAAATAATTAGTATCACCAATAAAATCAAAAAATTAAATAATTTAAAAATGGGTATAATTTATATTCAAATTACAAGAGGGGATCAAAACCCAAGGGAACATAAATACCCTGATAAACTTAAGCCTAATATTATTATATACTCAATTAATAAAAACTTTGAATATTTAAATAAGTTAGCACTAAAAGGTGTAAAAACATCTCTTTATCCAGATATAAGGTGGCATAGGTCTGATATTAAAAGTATTTCTTTACTAGGTAATGTTCTAGCTGCAAATCATGCAAAAGAGAATAAATCACATGAAGCTGTATTATTTGATAATAGAAATATGATAACTGAGGGTAATTCCTCAAGTATTTGGATTATAAAAAAAAATAAATGTATTACGCACCCACTTAACTTTAGAATTCTAAAGGGATGCACAAGGCATAAATTAATATCAATTTTAAAAAAAAATAAATTTAAATTTGAGGAAAAAAAATTTTCTATTAAATCTCTTCTTGATGCAGATGAAGCATTCATGACAAGTGCTACTAATTTTGTAATGCCCATAGTTAAAGTTGATAAATTTACTATTTCAAACGGTAAGCCCGGTCTAAATACATTGAAGTTTCGTAATTTATTTATCAACGCAATATGATCTTTAGACTTTTTCTTTTCTTATTTTTGTTACCTATAACAGCTTACGCAAAAATTAATACAATTTACTTAGCTGGTGGGTGTTTCTGGTGTGTTGAAGAGGTTTATGAAAAATTAAAGGGTGTAATTGATGTTCGATCTGGCTATTCAGGAGGTCATGTTGAAAATCCAACTTATCAAGAAGTTGTCAAGGGTGATACAGGCCATATAGAAGTGGCTGAAATTATTTTTGACTCAGATATTGTTAGTTTAGATAAGATCATTAGGGTTTTTTTTGTCAATATTGATCCTTTTGATAGTGTTGGTCAATTTTGTGATAAAGGTTATTCATATAAAAGTGCTCTTTTCAGCAATGACCAAATTGTTATAGATAGATTTAACTTTTACATAGATAAAATTCAGGAAAATCACAAACAGAAGGTTGAAACAATGATCTTACCTTTTAAAAATTTTTATGTTGCAGAAGAGTATCATCAGGATTATTACAAAAAAAATCCAATAAGATATACATATTACAAGTACAATTGCGGAAGAGAGCAGAGGATTAAACAATTAAAAATTAATTTGGGATGATTAAACTCTTATTATTATTTTCAATTGTAGCTATATGTATCTTTGTTTTCTTTGGTAATCAATTACCATCTCGTTATAAAAAATATTTAATTATTTCATTAATAATAATTCTAGGATGTTTTTTAATTTTTTCAGGAAAATTAAATTTTCTACCTGTTGCCTTAGCTCCTGCTTTGCTTTTTTTTCGAAGGATCTCATCATTATTAACTATATTAAACTTGTTTTCGCGATCTTCTTTTGGCAGTAAGTTCAAACCAAAAATTAATACGAAGTATTTACAAATTGAAATTGTTTTACAATCACGTCAAGCTACAATTAATATTAAAGAGGGAGTCTTTAAAGGCCGTTCTTTTTCCTCCCTTTCTCAAAATGAGGTATCGAAGCTCTTAGAGGAACTAAAAATAAATGATCCTCGTGGATTTAATATTTTAAATGTAATTATTAGTCAAAATAAACAATCTACATCTTCCTCAGACAAGTCACAAATGACAGAGGAGGAAGCACTATCAGTTTTAGGTCTTAAAAAAGGTGCTTCTGATGATGATATTAAAAAATCATATTATGACTTAATGAAGAAGTTCCATCCTGATAAAGATGGTAATAACTATTTATCTAATTTAATAACTGAAGCAAAAAATAAGCTTTTAAATAGTTAATTTTAATCTATAAGACACCTATCTCAATGAACGATATTAAGAATCTTGCAATTATTGCTCATGTGGATCATGGGAAAACCACTCTTATTGACAATTTATTGAAGCAATGTGGAATTTTTAGAGATAATCAAGAAATATCAGAAAGAATTATGGACTCTAATGATTTAGAAAAAGAGAGAGGCATAACTATTTTAGCAAAGCCTACTTCTATAATTTTTCAAGATACTCGAATAAATATAATCGATACACCTGGACATGCAGATTTTGGTGGAGAAGTAGAACGTGTCTTATCAATGGTTGATGGTGTTATCTTACTTATTGACTCTTCAGAAGGTCCGATGCCTCAGACTAAATTTGTTTTAGGAAAGGCTTTAAAACAAGGACTTAAGCCTATAGTGGTAATCAACAAAATCGATAAATCTGACTCAAGACCAGACGATGTGTTAAACGAAGTTTTTGATTTATTTGTCTCTCTTGATGCAAATACTCAACAATTAGACTTTCCAGTTTTATACGCATCAGGTAGAAGTGGATGGTGTGTTAATGATTTGTCAGATGATAGATCCAGCCTAACACCTTTGTTAAATAAAATTATTAGTCATGTACCATCACCAGATGTTGATAATACTAGACCTTTTGCAATGTTATCAACACTTTTAGACTATGATCCATACTTAGGAAGATGTCTAATTGGAAGAGTAGAGCAGGGATCTGCAAAAATAAACGACAGCGTTCATGCTTTAAACTTATCAGGTAAAATCATTGAAACTGGAAGACTTACTAAACTTTTAAAATTTGAGGGAACTAAAAAAATAACCGTTAACTCAGTTAACACTGGAGATATAGTTTGCATAGCAGGTTTGTCAATCACATCAGTATCAGACACCATTTGTTCAACTGATATAGAAACACCAATAAAATCAACACCAATAGATCCTCCTACTATGTCAATAAACATTATGGTTAATGACTCTCCATTAGCTGGGACTGAAGGGAAAAAAGTAACATCAACTTTAATAAGAAATAGATTAATAGCTGAGGCTGAGACAAACGTTGCTATTACCTTCTCAGAAAATCAGAATAAAGATTCATTTGAAATTGGAGGGAGAGGTGAATTGCAATTAGGTGTTTTAATAGAAACGATGAGACGAGAGGGTTTTGAATTATCTCTTTCTAGACCTAAAGTAGTTTACAAAGATATAGAGGGGACAAAATGTGAACCCTATGAAGAAGTAACAATAGATGTAGATGAAGAGTTTTCTAGTATTGTTATTGATAACATGAATCAAAGAAAAGCTGATATGTTAGACATGAGAAAATCTGGAATTGATAAAACTAGGCTATTATTTATTGCGCCTTCTAGGGGACTAATTGGTTATCAAAGCAAGTTTTTAACGGACACAAGAGGAACTGGTGTATTAAACAGAGTGTTTCACTCGTATAAACCATTTAAAGGGGAGATTACAGAAAGAAGGGCAGGAGCGTTAATTTCAACAGGAAACGGTAAAGCAATAGCTTATGCCATTTGGAAGCTTCAAGATAGAGGTGTAATGTTTGTTAAACACCAAACACCTGTTTATCAAGGTATGGTAGTCGGTGAGCATACCAGAGATAACGATTTAGAAATAAATGTTCTAAAAGGTAAACAATTAACAAACGTCAGAGCATCTGGGTCTGATGAGGCCGTAAATTTAACCGCTCCTAGGATGATGTCACTTGAGGAAATGATGACTTATATCAATTCTGATGAATTATTGGAGGTTACTCCTAAAAATTTAAGATTAAGAAAAAGGTATCTTGATCCAAACGAGAGAAAAAAATTTTCTAAAGTTGGAAATTTATAAACTGTATTATAATTTACATTAAATATTTATAATAAAATATTGTATTTACTATCTATATTTTAATTTATTCTTTATTCTATTTATAAAGAAAAAAACAAATAATCTGACTAAATCAAAAATAAAATAAACATAAAATCAGATATTAAGCATAAATATTTAGAATTAATTAAATTTTGGAGGAATTAAACTAGTATTCACACATTTTTATCTGATTAAATAGAAATTAGAGCACTAAATTAAATGATAGTTATCATTACTTGCTAATAAAACTATCAAGACAGTTATTCAAATCTATGATTTCAAAAAAACTATTAAAAAACATTAAAATTGGACATTTTTAGCTTAAAAACCTTATGTAAATTGCGACACTAGCAAAATTTAGGAAATATTTGGATTTTGAGTTGAAATATTATCAATATTTTTTTTAGTAAATCAATAGTCAAATTCATAAAATCACCTAAGGATTTATACTTTGTAAAATTTCAATATACCTAAAAACGCAAAAAAATTGAAAATAGACATTATTTTGAAAGCCATTTTATGGCATCTTCACATCTGTCATCACCCCAAAAAACCTCATTTTCAACGATAAATGTGGGACTTCCAAAAATACCTTTATTTTTAGCCATTTCTGTGTTTTTTAAATATTTTTGTTCAATTTCGTCTGTTTGAGCTTGTTTTATTACATTATCTGAGTCAAGTCCAATTTCTTTGAGAGTAGAACTCAGATTTGGTTCTGATCCAGGCTCCAAATGCTCTAAAAACCACTTTTTATATGTTAAAATAGTATATTCTTTGATCCACCCTTGATCTTTTCCCAAAATTGCAACTTTGTTAGCTAAATCAAACTCTTTAAGTGGGTAGGGAGCAGGAACTTTTGCATTAAATCCATAGAAGTTAGCTCTTCTTTGAACATCCCGCCACATGTAATCAATCTTATCTCTTTTTTTTTCAGCCATAAAAGGGACATTCTCCATTTCAATCATTCTTGATCTTACACTGAAAGGAGACCATTCAAATATAACTTCATTTTCAGTCTCTATCTGCGCTAATCTTTGAGTAGAGAGGTAAGTATATGTACTTCCAATTGAGTACCAGAATTCTATTTTTCTCATAGGTTCTACCTTAACTGAAATAATTGAAATTATTATTAAAAATAAGTGATCTGGTCACATCTGTCGCATGTATAATAGGCCATGAAAAACATGTTTATGCAAATTTACAGTGGAGTCATGGACGCTGATTGGAATCCTCTAAGAAAAATACCTAGTGTTGCCCTGAGACACCTCATTATGCAACTTTTAGCATGGATGTGGTGTATCATTTTTTCACTATATTTTGGCTCTTTTTTGATTTTTGGCATCACAGCTAGCGCTCATTTTCTACTTATTTTTGGAACTTTTATGACAGCAGCTACTTTTGCAACTGCTCCAAAAATTGTAAAATCTAAGTATAATAACAGTAAATAATATACTGTTTTTACTTATTTTTTACTTACATCAACTTCAAAAGCACTAGTTAATTCTATAAGCCTTTTTGTTTGAACTTTTACAGAACTATTTGTAGATCCTGCTGCTGGTATAACGATTTCAAAGTTATTTAAGGACTTATCGTAATATGTATCTAATTTATTTGGTAATCCAAAGGGACAAACCCCTCCAATAGGGTGAGAGGTGATTTGCAATGTCTCATCAGCAGTCAACATTTTTGCCTTTTTTTTGAAGAAATTCTTATATTTTTTATTATCGATTTTTACATTTCCAGAAGTCATTAACAAAATTGGTTTTTCTACAATTAAAGCAATTGTTTTGACTATTTGTCCTTTCTCAACATTATGAGCATTTGCAGCTTGTTCAACAGTTGCTGTAGACTCTTTAAATTCTAATATCTCTAGGTCAGGGGCTATAATACTAAGATGTTCTTTGACTGATTTTATTGACATTTACACATTTATTTGTTGCATAATATATATTATAAGAATCTAGAATAAGAATTTAAGTAAAATGTTAATCTAAATCTCAATAAGAATTATAAAATATCATATATGAAAAAAATAAGAATATTATTGATTACTATCTTATCTTTTGCGTCAATCAACTCATATGCAAGTATGTGTACAGCTCATTCTTCAAATGACGAAGATAAAACCTCAAGTAAGATGTCTTATAGCACTCCATGTGAAATAAGTGACATTGTTTTAATGGCTTCTTCGGAGGATGTTTGCTTAGCTTAAAAAGAAAAAATTTCTAATCACGACCACGATTAAAAGATAAATTTTAGTATATTTCCAGTTTAAGACCATCATATGCAGGAAATATATTACTTCCTGATAGCTTTTTGTACTCTGTATCGTAATCAATATGAGCCGTCATATGGCTTAAAAACGTTTTATTTGCATTGACTTTTTGGGCCCAATCAATAACCTTTTTATACGAGGCATGCGAAGGATGCTCGTCATATCTTAAACAACCAACAAACCAGCACTCAATGCCTTTTATTTTATCCAGATAGTTCTCATCATAAAAAAACTTTATATCTAAATTATAGGCTATTTTATTATCAAAAATGAAGCCATAGGAGTCAATATTTCCATGATTTTGTCTGATAACCTCTATTTTAAAACCCTCTATTTCAACATTATTCCCATCAAGAATGTTACCGTTCAAAATTGGTTCATATCCATGAGTAGATGACTTTGTAAATAAATAAGAAAAGCTAGTTTGAAGAGTCTCTAAAGTTATTTTATCAGCATAAATTGGTATTTTTTTTCTATTTATCATTGAAATAGTTCTTAAATCATTAATTCCATGTATGTGATCAGCATGGGAATGTGTATAAATAACTGAGTCAACATTATTAATTTTATTGTCGATTAACTGTTTCCTTAAATCAGGGCTAGTATCAATTAGTATTGTTTTTCCTGCTTTTTTTAAAAGTATTGAAGGTCGTGTTCTTTGGTTTTTAGGATTTGATTTATCACAATTACCCCAAATGTCGTGAGATAAAGGGACTCCAAAACTTGACCCACATCCTAATATATTTATTTCAGTTTTTTCAGTCATTTATTTTAAAAAGCTTTTTGTAATTATAAGTACTAATTTCACATGTATTAATGTAGTCGTTTCCAGTAATTTCACAATATTTCTCAACTATAATTTTTAAATAGCTTGGTTTATTAATTTTACCTCTTAAAGGATCAGGCGTAAGATAAGGACTATCAGTTTCAAAAATTATTTTTTTAATTGGTAGTATTTTAATTGTATCTCTTAATTTATTGGCATTTTTGAACGTAATAATGCCTGACAAAGAAAAAAAACAACCTAAATCAATACATTTTTTTGCAAATTCTTCACTTCCAGTGAAACAATGTATAAGAATATCACCTATTTTTTTTGAGTATTTAGTTAAAATTTTAATCATATCCTCTTCGGCATCTCTCATATGAATTATACACGGTAAATTATAAAAACTAGCTGCATCTAAATGCATCTCTAAGCTTTCTATTTGCTTATTTTTAGGAATATCATAATGATAATCCAAGCCTGTTTCCCCTATTCCAACAATTCTATCTTTAAATTTTTTAATATTTTCATTTAAAAGAGTCTTTATTTCCTCAGGTTTGATATCAAGAGTATTATTTGGGTGATGACCTAAAGTGATATCGACAAATTTAAAACCTTTAATTAAATTAAAATCTCTCTGAAACTCGTATATGTTAGAATTTATACTTAAAATTCGCTCTATGTTATTTTCTTTAGCATCTTTACAGACATCTGATACTGAATTTTTAAGTAATTCATGACCAAAATTCACATGACTGTCTATTAAATTACTCAATTTTATTAAATAAAGGTTCAGGTTGTCGTATTTTTAGAAATTTTAAGTTAATTACCTCTTTAAAATTATCAAAAATATCTAATTTAATACTATTCGTATTTTCGAATAAATTGAATACTTCTGAGGTTTTTGAAGGCATAAATGGAACTAAATATTGACTAACCCTGATAATACATAGGCAAATATTAGCCAATACTCTCTTCATTTGTTCAGGATCTGTTTTTTTTAATATCCAAGGAGCAGATTTATCGACATAATTATTTAAATCATTCATAAATAAGAATAATTTTTTAAGGTATTCGTCATATTTGTAATTTTCCATATACTCAAACAACTCTTTTTCAGAGTCGTTAATTTGTTTTAAAATTTCAAAATTGAAATTATCTTTAGTTAAATCAATATTTTGTTCTAGATTTTTACAAATAAAACTAAGTATTCTTTGTATTAAATTTCCATAGTTATTTGCCAATTCACCATTAATTCTATTTTTGATAGCCACCTTTGAAAAATCACCGTCATTGCCAAATGGAACCTCTCTAAAAAGAAAATATCTTACTGAGTCTAGACCGTATTCATCAATCAATTCTTTAGGGTCAATTACATTACCAAGACTTTTACTAATTTTTTGACCCTCATTTGTCCACCAACCATGCGCTACGATCTGCTTTGGTGGATCTAACTCTGCAGCCATTAAAAAAGCAGGCCAGAAAATAGCATGAAATCTGATTATATCCTTCCCTACTACATGTATCCCAGGCCAATATTTTTTATATAAATCAGAATTTTTATTTGGATAATCTAAAGCTGAAATATAGTTAGTTAGTGCATCTAACCAAACATAAACAATATGTCTTTCATCTGTAGGGACATCAATTCCCCATTTAAATGTTGTTCTAGAAACGGATAGATCTTTCAACCCTGACTCAACAAATTTAATAACTTCATTAGATCTAGATTTTGGAACTATAAAATTTGGATTATTTTTATAAAAATCTAACAATTTGTCTTGCCATTTAGAAAGTCTAAAAAAGTATGACTCTTCTTCAACCCAAGATAATTCAGATCCAAAACTGTTATATTTTTTACCATTTTTTTCAACTATTTCATTATCAGCTACAAAAGCTTCATCTCTTACAGAATACCATCCACTATATTTGGACAAATAAATTTCATCTTTTTCCAACAGAACTCTCCATAGATTTTGAACAGACTTTTTATGTCTTTCTTCTGTTGTTCTTATAAAATCATCATTAGATAAATTTAATAAATTACTTAAATCTTTAAAATTTTCTGAAACCATATCCGTAAATTTTTGAGGATCTATATTTTTTTCTTGAGCAGCTCTTTCAACCTTTTGTCCATGCTCGTCTGTTCCTGTTAGAAAATAAGAATTGAGACCTCTACAATCATAAAATCTTTTTAATATATCAACAGCAATTGAGGTGTAAGCATGACCAATATGAGGTTTATCATTCACATAATAAATCGGAGTTGTAAAATAATTATTAGACATACTTAATAAGATTAGAATTTAATCTTGTAAAATAGATTGAAATTAGGTCATTTGTTAATGTATTGAATTTTAAACTTTCATCTACATCAGTTAAATAATCTGAATGAAGTTTTAGTAGATACTTGTAAAGTTTTTTATTATTTAAATTAGTTTTTAAATAATAATTGAGTATTTTTAAAAAAATTAATGAACATACGCTTATTTGATCTTTATTAAATAGTTTAATCTTTTCAAAAAAATCAGTACTTTTTAAATCAATGAAGGGTTTAATAAGAGAGTGTATTAATTCCTCTGAAATATTTTGATTTTGTCTTACTATGTCTTCTTTCATTGAATTGAAATCACTAAAATTTATCTTTGAATTCAAATCTCTGATAACTCTAGCCCTTGAAATTATTGTTTCAGGTAAACTTATTAAGTTTGAAGAACAAAAAATAAAGTAGGTTTTGGATGGTATTTCTTCAATGATTTTTAAAAGTCCATTTAAAGCATTAATATTTAAATAATTTACCTCTCTGATAAATATTACTTTATTAAGGTTTAATACATTTGTATGTAGAAACTCTTTTTTCATTTTTCTTATTTGATCAATTGTTATAAATTTTGATTTTTCTTCGGGCTCTAGAATAATAAAACTTGTATCTATTTCATATTGTTTCTCATAGAAGCTATTTAAAATTTGTTTCTCTAAATATGAAATACTCTCATTATTAGTAGTCTCTAATAAGTAAAAGCCACTGCTCTCAGATTTTATAGTATTTACTACTTTATCAATTTGCATTTTTTTAGATTTAATATGATTTTGTTATGTACTTCATTAGCAGATAGTGATGCATCAATAGCAACAAACTTACGTTCACCTATTTTTATATTAGATATTTCTTCATAATTTTTTTGAATCCTTGAGAATTGTCCAAAATATTTTTTATCAAATTTATTTGAATATAATCTTTTATTTTTTCTTCTTATTAAATTTTTTTTATCTAACTTCAAATAAAAAGTTATCTTTGGGATAAATTTCTTATCAATTAACTTAATTAAACTAATAATAAGTTTTTTTTCTTTAGAATTATATTTTTGATAAGCATAAGTAGAGTCAAAAAATCTATCAAACACAATGAAATCATTCTTTTTAATTGAAGATAATAATGCAAATCTAGATGCAAAGAAAAACATTATTAAACTTAAATTATCGAAATTAGATTTGAAAATCACATTTCTTATCTTTTCTAGATCTTTATTACCTCCAGGCTCTCTAGTAAAAGTAGATTTAATATTATTTTTTACAAAATATTTTTTTAAAAGTTTTATCTGTGTCGATTTTCCAGAATATTCGAAACCTTCAAAACTGATTACTTTCATTCTATATGATATTATTTAGTTAGATCCAAGAATGATATAATAAATAGCTGAAAATATTCTTGAAAAGAAATTCTTTTGCTCTATGTCCTCACCTGAAAATAAAGGAAATTCAGTATTCTTATCAGCAAACGATATTTGAAGTTTGGCTATTTGGTCGCCTTTTTGAATAGGAGTTGCAATAGGCTCCTCTACTATCACATTAACTTTAGCAGAAGATAATTGTGCTTTTGGAATGCTCACACTTATATCGTTTAAAGCAACTAGATCTACTTTGTCGTCTTTACCTAGCCAAGTATCAGCTTCTTGAATAATTTCATTTTTTTTAAAAAAATCTACTAATTGAAAATTGTTGAAACCCCAATCCATTAATCTTAGTGACTCCTGGGCCCTTGATTTGGAAGAGTCTAGTCCATTTAAAACAATAATCAGGCGCCTATCCCCTCTTTCGGCAGATCCAACCAAACCGTAGCCAGCTGCTTCTGTATAACCTGTTTTAAAGCCATCAGACCCCTCAAATGTATATAGGAGTGGATTTCTGTTATCTTGTTTGATCCCGCTGTATGTAAAATCACTTAATTTGTACATTTGGTATAATTCATAATGATTTTCAATTGTGTACTGAGCTATTTTAGCAAGATCCTCAGCTGTTGTGTAATGATTGTCATCAGGCCAGCCACTGCTATTTGTAAAATTAGTCTCTGTGAGTCCTATTTTTTTACCTAAATTATTCATTTCAATAGCAAAAATTTCCTCAGAGCCAGATATACCCTCTGCTAAAGCAATCGAGGCATCATTTCCGCTCTGAACAATAATTCCTAGTAATAAATCATAAACTTTTACTCTTTTGTCTACCTCTATAAACATTTTTGATCCGCCCATTTTCCATGCCTTTTTACTTACTAAAAACTCTTGATCTAACGATAAAGTACCATTTTTGATTTTTTCAAAGGCTACAAGAGCGGTCATCATCTTGGTCATACTTGATGGATATGTTTTGGCTTTGGAGTTTTTTTCTAAAAGAACTTCGTTAGTTGATAAATCGATTACAAGCGCCGTTTTTGCCAAACTTTCAATAGTAAAAGATTGTTTAGGAAATAGAATAATTGTTACTATAAATAGTAAATTAAGGGGTTTTTTTTGCATTCAAATATCCATTTTTAATAAGAAAATCTAACTTAAGATTTATATCACTCTTTAGAAATGGGCCAGCAAAAACCTTAACCCCCTCTTCATTTTCTTCATAAAACAATCCTAAATTCTTGATTTTATTAGTTTTAAGCTTTGCTAGCTTTATATCTTTATAAATTTCAACTAATATAGTGTTTTGTTTTTTAGAATTTTTAATATCTAGAGTTTTAATTTTCTCATAATCAAGTTTTTCACTGATTTCAGTTTGGTCTTGATCTAACTGTTCAAATGAAATTTCTGTATCATCCATCTTTATCTTACTCTCTTCTTTTGAGTCGACAACATTTCTCAAAATTATTGATTCATCTTTTAGATATTCTAAATATACTTTTGTATTTATTGATATTTTATCAATTATCTCTTGACTTAATGAAAGCCTATTTTCAGTATCTAGTTCAATATTTCTGACAATAATACTATTATCTAAGTTACTTGGATCTGACAATCTTACAACGCTGGGTATAGGTAAATTAGAATGATGAATATTATTACCCTCTATTCTTGGATCTATAACAAACTTTTCCAAAACACTTAACTCAATGTTATAATCATCAAGAGGAGATATAGAAACATCTGATTTTTTAAAGTAATCTTGTGTTGTGACTTCTTCTTTTTTTATATTATCTACAGTATCAATAGATGTAACTGTACACGATGATAAAATCAGTAAAAACAGTATTTTATAGTAATTATTTAAATTTATCACTTAATAATCCAACTGAAAGACCATAATAGTTTGAGCAGTTGTAAGAAAGAATATTTAAATAATTATCGTAGACGATAAAATACCTGAAATCACCCTCTTTCCTACCCATCCTTAACAAATAACTATTAATATTTAAATTATCCAAAGAATTTCCATTCATCTTTTTAAAATTCATAAGTCTAAATTTACTTAAAGGTAGTTGTTTAGACAATTTTTTTACTGCTAAACAACCTTTTTCTCTTTTAATGAATAATTCCGGTTCTATAGATTTTATATTTGCTGGGGGTATTACTTCCCTACCCCATGTATAATTTGGATCCCATTTATTGGATCCTACACCTTGAAGGTATCTTGCAATTGAGGCTAATGAGTCCTCAGTGTCGGTCCAAATATTTTTTTTACCATCATTATTGAAGTCTTGAGCGTAATTCAAAAAACTAGAGGGCATAAATTGATTTTGACCCATAGCACCTGCCCATGAACCTTTGAAATCAGCAACATTAATGTGACCTTGTTTAAGTATTTCTAAGGCATTATAAAGTTCTTTGGTGAAATATCTTCTTCTTCTCTCATCGTAGGACATGGTTAAAAGACTTTCTATCACAGGATAGTTGCCTGTAATTTCACCATAAGCTGTTTCAAGACCCCAAATAGAGAGGATAAATCTAGATTGCACATTATAATAATTATCTATTTTTTTTAATAAATTATTGTATTTACTGTAATTATTTAATCCATTATTTACCCTTAAATTTGAAATTGTTTTTTCAATGTACTCAGAAAAAGTCAATGTAAATTCAGGCTGGCATTTATCATTTTCAATAACTCTTTTATTGACCTCATATGGTGCTATTAATTCAGAAACAAAGCTTTTATCTAGGCCAAATTCATCAGACCTATTTACAATTTCTTTTTTCCAATCATTAAATCCTGAAAAATCATAATTTTGAAGCACATCACAGTTTTTGGGATCATGGGCAATAAGATTATTTATGAAAAAAAAATTAAAGATCATATAGATAAAAATTTTAATCATATTCTGATTCCTGCCCTATTATATAACCATTATAATGTAATAGTTATTTCTTAAAATTTACCAAATTATATTAGTTACTGTTAAAAAAGATGATATTTGCTATAAATATTCAATGATTTTAACAAATACAGGAAAAAAATTTGTATATGCCTCTGTTATAATGATGCTACTTTCAATGGTCCTTCCTTGGGACTCACTAGAAGATTATACTTATTCTGAGTCAATGGGTTTGCTTATGAATATTATCCCTGCTGTCATATTTTCGTGCGCTGTAGTTATTGTTATTTTAAAGCCATTAGCTTTTTCATTATCTAAAATTGGCACAAATATTGTTTTTTTATTACTTTGCTTAATGAACGCTATCGTTTTGTATATGGGAATGCAATATTTCCCAGATACATACACTATTGGTTATTTCTTATTTCCATCGTCAGTAATTGTTTTTATGTTAGGAGCAATATTTAGTATAAAGAGAATAGATGGTAATCAGTAAAAATTATAAAAATTTTCTATATACTTATTTTTTATAATAAAACAAATTATCGAATATTTTAAACATAATTTAATTTTGCCAATAATTTTAATTAAATACACAATATTCTTATTTATCCAAGGAGGGGTAAATTGAAAAAAAATAAATTTTGGGAAAGAGCTAAAAAATCTATTTTAGGTGGTAATATGCTTATTTCTAAGAGACCTGAATTTATTCTTCCTAATTTTTGGCCTTCATATTACTCAAGATCAAAAAAAATTAATGTATGGGATGTAAATGATAGAAAATATAATGACTTTTTCTTTGGTGTTGGAACAAATATCCTAGGGTACGCTAATACAGATATAGATAATACTGTAAATAAAGCAATCAAATCAGGTAATATGACAAGCTTAAATTCATTTGACGAGGTATTGTTAGCTGAGAAATTAATTGAAATGCACCCTTGGGCAGATAAAGTTAAATTTGCCAGGTCTGGAGGAGAAGCGAATGCTATAACTATTAGAATAGCAAGAGCAGCAACTTCAAAAAGCACTATTGCAATCTGTGGATATCATGGGTGGCACGATTGGTATTTAGCAGCAAACCTAAAAAGAAATAGCTTGGATGAGCATATCATAAATGGCCTGGACCCAAAAGGTGTGCCTAAAGAATTAAAAAATACTGTAAAAACCTTTTATTATAATGATATTGAGGGTTTAAAAAAAATTATAGCAAATAATAAAATAGCAGCTGTAAAAATGGAAGTTTCTAGGACAGGTGAACCTAATATAAATTTTTTGAAAGAAGTAAGAGAGGTATGTACCAAAAATAATATAATTTTAATATTTGATGAGTGTACTTCTGGCTTTCGAGAACACTATGGAGGATTACACCTTAAATATAATATCAATCCAGATATGACTATGCTTGGGAAAGCGTTAGGTAATGGTTATCCAATTACAGCTATTCTTGGTAAAGAAAGTATAATGATGAAATCTATCGATAGTTTTATAAGCAGTACTTTTTGGACTGAAAAGTTGGGTCCAGTTGCAGCTATAAAAACACTTGAACTTATGGAAAAATATAAAACTTGGGAGTATATAAGTTTCAAAGGCAAGCATATAAAAAAACAATGGAGTCAAATTTTTAGTTCATTAGATTTAGATATGACTATTTCAGGGTTAAATGCAATCCCATCATTTTCCTTCAATGAAAATAATAATGTTAAATTGTCTTATCTTATTTATTTAATGTTAAATAAGGGTTATTTGAGTTCCAATATTCTTTTTTTATCTTTTTATCATAAAAATAAAGATATATCTAATTATCTGGATTGTTTTTACGACTCGCTTAATGAGTTAAAAAATACATCAATAAAAAAAATGAATAAAATATTGAGTAAAAGTATAAGGGTTAGTTCTTTCGAAAGACTTAATTAATGAAAAATAATTTTTTTAAAGATTTAAAAAATATTTTTTTAATTGGTGAGATATCTGCTAATCATGGGGGTTCTATTCAAAGAGCTCTTAAATTAATCGATTTAGCAAAAAAAAATAAGTTTGATATTGTAAAATTTCAAACTTATCAACCTGAGTGTATGACAATAGATATAAAAAAAAAAGAATTCATAATTAATAAAGGCCTATGGAAGGGGTATAGTTTGTGGGATTTATATTCTGAGGCTCAAACACCATTCAAGTGGCATAAAAAACTAGTCAACCACTGTAAAAAAAAAAATATTAATTTTTTCAGTTCTCCATTTAGCAAAAAAGGTGTTGAGCTTTTAGAAAGTTTGAATTGTCCAATGTATAAGTTAGCATCTTTTGAATTGACTGATTGTGAACTTATCTCAGAAATTGCTAAAACAAATAAGCCAATAATTATTTCAACAGGTATGTCAAATTACAAAGAAATAGACAATGCAGTTAACAATATCAAAAAATATAACCAAAAGGAAATTGTGTTATTATATTGTGTGAGTAACTACCCCTCTAATATTACTGATTTTCAATTAAGTGAAATATTCGAATTAAAAAAAAGATATGGTTGCGAAGTTGGACTTTCTGATCATTCAAACGATATAGATGTTGCTAAAATTGCAGTTACTTACGGGGTCAAAGTAATTGAAAAACATATAGCTTTAAAAGGACAAAAAAAAGGTTTTGATTTAGAGTTTTCTTTAAAAGGAGAACAATTAACTAATTTTAGAAAAGAAGTAAAAAAAATTTACACAATTATAAATATAAAAAAAGATAAAAGAAGTGATGAAAAAGCAAAAATACACAGAAGGTCTATATATTGCACAAAAAATATAAGAAAAGGCGAAATATTTTCAAATGAAAATATTAGGGTTATTAGACCCGCTAATGGACTAAACCCAAAATATTTGCCTAAAATTCTTGGTAAAAAAGCAATTAAAAATATAAAATTTGGAACTCCGATATTATTTAAACATTTTATATGAAATATAAGTTTTTATCAAAGGACATAAATAATAAAAATTTTAGCATACGAAATATTGACTATAGTGAAATCGAATTTATTCGTTGTATCAGAAATAATCAAATTAAGTTTCTTAGACAAAAAAAAATTATATCTAAATCTGAACAATATGAATATTTTAATAAAGTAGTACTACCTGAAACCAAAAAAAAAAATCCGTCTTTGATTTTTTTTGGATTATTTCAAGAAAAAAAAATGATTGGCTATGGAGGTTTTGTCCATATCTCATGGTTTGACAAACGAACAGAATTGTCACTATTAATTGATAATAGTATCAATTCTAAAACTCTATTTGAGTGTTACTCAATTTTTATTGACTTATCATTAAAACTTGCCTTTGATTATTTTGGATTTTTAAAAATTTCTACTGAAACATATTCTAATAGAAGAAAAATTATATCAATTTTAGAGAAAAAAAAATTTAAACTAGAAGGAATATTAAAAAAACATGTTAATATAAATGGGAAGTTTTTAAATTCTTATTTACATGCAAAATACAAATAAAATAAAAAATTATTATAATGAAAAAGAATTAAAATCTTTCAATTTTAAATCTTGTGGTAAAAATGTAAGTATTTCTAGAAATAGCTTAATAGTAAATCCTGAAAAAATATCTATTGGTAGCAACGTTCGCATAGATGCTTTTACAACTTTGATAGCATCTAGTTCTATAAATATAGGCTCTTTTGTTCATATTGGATGCAACGTCTATATTAATGGTTCAGAAAGTGTTATTTTGTCAAATTTTTGTGGGCTTTCTGCAGGAGTTAAATTATTTACCTCATCTGATGATTACTCAGGAGATTATTTAACAAATCCAACTGTACCAAAAAAATTTAATAATACAAAAAAAGGAAAAGTCGTATTAGAGGAGTTTGTAAATATAGGCTCAAACAGTGTAATTATGCCATTTGTAACAATTAAAAAAGGATCCGCTGTTGGTGCTTTGTCTATGGTTACTAAATCTCTACCATCTTGGTATATTTATATGGGTATACCCGCACGAAAAATTAAAAAACGCTCAAAAAATGTCGAAAAATTAGCAAAATCTATTTATGAAAAATTTTAAAATAGGTTTATTTGGTATGAATTCATCAAGTGGAATTGCAATGACACTTAATGATAATAGATGGAATGCTGAATGGGATGAGGTTCTGAAAACAGTAAAAATTTGTGATAATCATGGGCTAGATTTTATATTTTCTGTTCAAAGGTGGCTTGGTTTTGGAGGTAAAACAGATCCAGCTGGAATGACTTATGACTCACTGAGTTTCTGTTCTGCTCTATCTTCAGTAACAAAAAATATACAGTTGGTTGCTACTGTTCACACTCCTCTATTCCATCCTACGCATATAGCTAGAGCCCTAGCATCAATTGATCAATTTTCAAAAGGGAGAATTAATTTAAATGTTGTTTGTGGCTGGAATAGGAAGGAATTTAAAATGTTTGGTTTGAATGAAATTGAAAAAGACAACTTATACAACCAAGGTGAAGCCTGGTTAAAAATTTTGAATAATATTTTTCAAAATAAAAATAAAAATTACTCCAATAAATATTTCAAATGTGAAAATCCGACATCTTCACCTTTATTATTTAAAAGAAAAAAATTAAATATTTATTCTGCTGCTTTTTCACCAACTGGAAGAGACTTTGCATTAAAAAATTGCGATACTATAATAACTATGTTTTCATCTATAAGCTCATTAAAAAATCAAGTGGTAAATCTAAAAAAAATAGCCAAAGATAAATATAATAAAAATATCAAGGTATATGCTCTAGCTCATGTTACAGCTGATACTAACTCAAGAATTGCAAAAAAGAAATATGAAGAATATTCAATAATAAATGCTGATGACCAAGCAGTTACAAATTTTATAAATTTGCTAAATCCCACAAAGAAAAATATTTTTAATAAAAAAGATCCTATTTTAAGACAAAAAATAGCAGCAGGGATCGGTAGTTATCCCTTAGTGGGATCTTATAATGAGGTTCTTAATGAAATTTTACAAATACAACATACTGGTTTAGACGGCCTAGCTTTATCTTTCTTAAATTACAGTTATGAAATACCTCTTTTCTTAAAAAATATTTACAGTAAGTTAAAATAAAAAAAAGATTATGTTTAGAAAAATTTTAAATGATGATTTGAAATTATCAAAATATTTAGAAAAAAAACTTGATCTTCCGAAGAATAGTTTGTTATCAGAAAAAAATTTGAGTTCTATTGATGAATGGGACTCCTTAGCTCATTTATCTCTAATAATGCTAGTAGAAAAAGAGCTAAAAAAAGAAATAAACGTCGATAAATTACTAAAATGCAAAACTCCAAATCAACTTTTGAGTTTTTTAAAAAAATTAGATAAATGAATTTTAAAGGTAAGACCTATTTAATTACAGGTGCAACATCTGATATAGGATCAAAACTATGTTTATTTTTAGACTCTTCTGGAGCAGAATTGATAATTTTGTTTAATAATAATAAAAAATTAACACAACTAAAAAAAAATTTTTTAAACAAAAATCATACATATTTAAAATTAGATTTTAATAAACCTGAAAAAATAAAATCATTTATTGAAACAAAATCAAAAAAATTTGAAAAAATTGATGGGTTAATTAATTTAGCTGGACTCCATATTTTAAAACCAGCTTTAAGTTCAACAATAAATGATATAAATAAAATGATAAACATTAACTATGTATCACCAATAATTTTTATTAATAACTTAATTAAAAAAAAATTATTTTCAAAAAATGCTTCAATTATTTTAATATCTTCAGTTTCATCGTTAAAATCAGATCCAGGTCTCTCATTATATTCTTCAATAAAATTAGCACAAAAATCATTTTTCAAAACACTTGTAAATGAAATTTCTAATAAAGAAATCTTAATTAATTTTATCTCACCAGGTTTAATAAACTCTGCTACTTTACAAAAAATTAAAAATTTTACTTCTCCTAAAACATTTTCAAATTTAAAAAATAAACACTTAAAAGGTTTTGGTAAGGATGAAAATATAATTCATCTTATCTCTTTCTTGCTATCAAAAAAATCAAGTTGGATACATGGATCAGATATAGTTATAGATGGAGGATACTCTTTATCATGATAGGCGTAGAAATTACAAATATTGCCTATTACATACCCAAGGCTGATTATTCTGTTATTCGTAATGTAAAATCTCTAAATAAAAAAAAAATAATTGAAAAAACTGGAATTAATAAAAAATATAAAACTACTGAAAACGAATTAGCTACTGACATTGCTATTAAAGCAGTGTTAAAACTTAAAAAAAATAAACATTTAGATAACATTGATTATTTAATTTATTGCAGTCAATCACCTGATCACGTTCTTCCTGGAGGTTCATCAAAGATACAAAATTCAATTTTTAAAGAAAAAAAAATACCATGTTTAGATATTAATTTAGGATGTTCTGGATTTGTATATTGTTATTCTTTAGCTCAATCTTTAATTTTAGGTAACATAGCGAAGAAAATTTTAATAGTAACATCAGATACATACAGCAAATTTATTGATAATAAAGATTATAAAAGCCTATCTATATTTGGAGATGGTAGTTCAGCAACTATAGTAGAAAGTTCATCAAAAAATGGGTTTAAAAGCGCTTTTGTTCAAGGAACAGACGGTTCTGGATATCATGATTTATACATTCCCAACTCTGCTCTCAATAAAAACAAAAAATTTTTAGGCAATAGAAAGAATAAACTATATATGGATGGATATAAAGTGTTTCAATTTTCAATTAACAGGATACCAAAAGTAATAAATGAAACTATTAAGTCTAATAATCTATCAGAAAAAAAAATAAATAAAATTATTTTACACCAAGCTAATAAAAATATTATCGATTCAATATCAAAATTGTCTAAATTAGATAAAAATAAATTTATTTATTATCTTAAATATGGGAATACAACTTCCTCTTCCATACCCATTGCTCTTTATAATTCAATCAAAGAAAAGAAAATCGAAAAAAATTACAATATATTAATTTGTGGTTTTGGAGTAGGTCTATCTTGGTCTTCAACTATCATTAAAATTAGTAAAAGATTAACTATTAATATCTATTGATTTAAAAAAATGATATTTAGTTTATGAAAACTTAACTAAATTCAAAATTATCAATTGTGAATAAAAACATAAAAAATATCGTAATAATTCCTGCAAGATCTGGAAGTAAACGAATATCTAATAAAAATATAAGACCTTTTTTTGGCAAACCAATTTTATTACATACAGTTGATATAATTAGAAAATCTATATTTAAAAATAATATTTACGTATCTACGAATTCTAATTTTATAAAAAATATTTGTAAAAATAATGGTATTTTTTGTGATGAACTAAGGCCAAAAGAGTTATCAAATGATAGTGCTTCAGTTGTCGATGTTTTAAGTTATGAAATTAAACGACTAAGTAATTATTTTCCTTATATTGAAAATATACTATTAATTTTACCATGTTCCCCTCTTCTAGATTTTAAAGATATAAATAAAGCATTTAAAATTTATAATAGTAAAAAAAGGCAATATATTGTTCAGTCAGTATTAAAATTTAGACTCAACTTAGATTGGTTAATGATTGAAAGAAACCATACTTTAAAAAAACTTTTTTCAAATAGTTTGATTAAAAAATTCAATAAAAATAAAAATTATTATTACGACTCAGGCAATTTGACAATTTTTAATATTAAACATACTAATAATTTAACAAATAATTTAAAAAATAAGCTAATTGGCTATGAAATTAATTATAAAAACGGTATTGATATTGACTATGAAGATGATTGGGAATTAGCTGAAATTATATTCAGATCTAAAAAATAAATTATATAAAAAAAATATTAAATTGATGAACTCACTATCAAATTATTTATAATAAAGTTTTAATTAATATAATTCCACTCATCAGTAATAACATTAAGTAAAATAATCTTTTGAATAATTTTTCTGAGATAAAACTTCTTATTTTTTTACCTAAAAAGAATCCAATAATTACTGGTAGAGTAACAATTAATGAGGGAACAATTGTATTAATACTAATCAGTTTACTATAAGTAAATGATATAAATTGCATACTGCTATAAAGTAAAAAAGCTAATCCCATAAATTGTACTGTTTTTTCTTTATTATATTTAAGTGATTGTAATAAGAAAACAAAAGGCATGGTGTAAATACTAGTTAGGCCTATGATAAATCCATTAAGAGATCCAGCTGAAACTTGTATGATTGAATTTTGGTGATTAGGTATAGCAACAACTCTATTTGATAGAGATAATGAGGAATTCATAAAAAGCAAAATCGCAATAAATATCAAGATTAGATCTGACTCAAGAACTTTTAGTAAAAAGACACCCGGTACTATAATTAGTGTTGAAAAAACAAGAAAATATTTAGTATCTTTAATTATAGCTTTTAAATTGCTGCCATTTATCATTTGAAAAAAACTAGTAATAATAGTTGGTATTATCACAAGAGATATTGTTTCTTTAACGTCGACAACAAATGAGAGTAAAGAAATTACAACAGTGATTAATCCGACACCAAGTATACCTTGGGTCATGCCACCAATAAAATATGCTAATAAAATATAAAAAAAAGTTAATGTTGGAAGATTACTTAAAATCACTTAAAAACATAACATGAGTGGCCAAAGAATATATCATCTAATAATATAAAATTACGATTGATTTAAAAATAACGTAATATATACATTCTAGACGTTTATGACATCGGAAGGATGGCTGAGCGGTTGAAAGCACCGGTCTTGAAAACCGGCAAAGGGGCAACTCTTTCCTGGGTTCGAATCCCAGTCCTTCCGCCATTTGATCTATATTCAATTTCCAAAATGTATAATTATTACTATTTTTTATTTAAAAGGAGAAAAAAATGACTAATCGTGTATGTATAAATCTTTCCTATGCTGTACCAAATGATAAAGCTGCTGAAGTTGAAAATATTTTTAGCACTCATGGAAAATGGATGACTGAATTTTATTCTGATGGAACAGATCATTTATTAAATGCCTACTTTACTAAAGCACCAGAGTTTAAAGACCCTACTGATCCTAGTAAGGGCGAAACTGGAAACACATTATTTACAATAAATGAACAATTTGCATCCATGGAGAGTGTTCAAAGACATGTCGAAAATGCCAGTAAAAATGATTATTTCCCAGATTTTGCAAAGATACTAGAGGATTATGGTAAAGTTTTAAGTATGGGTGGTAGTGTATATGTTTCGATAAGGTAAAATTATAATACTACTTCAAAACCCTCAAACTTTGGGTGATCTAAATATACTGTTTTATGTTCACCCGCATTTTTATGAGCCATCCTAAAAGCTTCTGATTTAGTCCAATTAATAAAATCTTGCTTTGACTCCCACTCACTGTGAGATGCATAGAGTGTATATTCTTCATTAGACTCACTTTTTATTAAATTAAATTTTTTAAAACCAGGAACTTCATTTAAGTGTGTATCTCTATTTTTCCATATTTCTTCAAAATAAGTCTCTTCACCTAATTTGACTTTAAATCGATTCATTGCAATAAACATGATTTATTTATGTCTATTCAGATATGATAATTCTGGTATTTGTACCAATAGCAATAGTTACTCTGGAACCAATTGGAATTTGTTCTGATCCAGATTGAACTATTGAGATGTCATCATCTGTGTCATCAACGTCTACAACATATTGAAATCCTGTATGATCTCCTAATGATGAACCAGCGACATAACCTACTATTGCTCCACCAATGGTTCCAACCACAGCAGCAGCATCTCTACAATCATCATCTAAAATACCCTCTCCACATCCTACGACAAAACCTACTAAACCTCCTGTAAGAGCGCCTAAACCAGAGCTTTCACCAGTAATTTTGACAGGCTCAGCTGCAACGAGAGTTCCATATTTAACTGTGTTAACTTTTTGGGTGTCAGATTTTTTTACACCAGTATTAAAACCACCACATGCTGTTATCAATGTAAATAAAAATAAAAAAGATAATTTATGTGGGCCTATCATATTCAACAAATTTTTTAAGCGAATTGGTGAGAAAATTTTCATAATTATCAATATTATAATTGATATTTTCATAAATATCCAAATGTTTTGGGTCTAGTATGAAATCATAAGAGGGTTCAAAAAAGAAAGGTATCGAAATACGCTCCTCCTGATTAAAAAGAACTCTGTGATTAGTTGCTTTCATTTGACCATTTGTTAAACACTCTAAAGCTAAACCTGTATTAATAACAAAAGCATTTGGATCATGAGGAACATCGTACCAATCCAATGAATGTCTATTTTGAACTTGTAAGCCACCTTTTTTATCTTGATATAAAATAGTCATTATTCCACTATCTACATGGGTTTCACAACCTAAAGCAACACCGTCTTGTGAAGAGACTTCAACAGGTTTATCTTGTTTAGGATAGTAATTAAATCTTAGAGTTGATAATGTTTTGGGTCTTTGAAAAGCCTTTTCAGCTAATGATATATCTGAGGAAAATGAAGATATAATAGATTTAAATATTGTTATTCCTAAATTATGAAGGTCATCAAAATAATTATTTATCGTAATTTGCCAGTCTGGATCTAGAAAAGACATATCATGATTAACTTCAAATTTTTCCTTTTTTAACAAATCAACCATGTTTTGCTTTAAAAGTGGATCTCCTATGTCTAAACCCTCCTTACCATTTACAGAACTAGGAAAATAACCCCTGTAAACTGTGTTTGTATTAGGATTCCATTTTTTTGGAGCTATTTTAAGTTTCTCTTCCTCATTTAAGTAAAAAAATTTTTTACAAGTCTTTAAAAGATTATCAATTTTTGAAATTGGAATACCATGATTTGTAACTGTAAAAAAACCAATTTCTTCAGATGCTTTTTTAATATTATTAGATACTTGTACAGCTGCATCACTATTAAGATCTTTATTAATAATATCCGCTAAATCTATATTTGGAATATAATTACTCTGCATCGCCAATTTTAAAATAAAGTTTTTTGATATATTTTTGTTTCCTTTTTATAGGAAGTTCATAAAATTCATCTATTGAAATAGGTTCACCTATTTTTTTTTGATTTTCAGTAAGTTCGGCTATTATAGACTCATAATAGTTTGCCCACTCTGCATTAGTTTTTGGGAGTTGTTGATCTTCCATCATTTTAATCCTAACTTTTTATAGAATAGATTTATAGTGTAAAATAAGTCCTTACTGTCATTATTTTTGATTTGAATAGATCTAGAACTTTGCATTTTTATAATATTTTCTTGTGCCATTTGAATTAAATCATTTAGTATTTTTTGACTTGCTTTTTTAAAAGTAATATCAATAAAATTTCTTTTTATATTTATTTTTGAAATACCAAGGGTAAGAGATTTAATTTTAATAGTTAGTAAATTAAATAAATTAGTTACTTCAACTGGGTAATTACCATATCGATCATGTATCTCATCTAAAACACTCTTAAGCTCTTGAATATTCTTTGAATTTGTAAATTTACGATAAATAATCAACCTGGAAATATCATCAGATATGTAATTCTTTGGAATGTAATATTCAAAAAATGCATCGAATTCAAATTCGTCATAATCATCTTCAATTTCTGCTTTATTATTTTTTTGTCTATCCACCTCATCTTTTAACATACTTTGGTAAAGCTCTATTCCAATATCTTTCACATGACCACTTTGCTCATCACCAAGTAAATTACCTGCGCCTCTTATTTCTAAATCCTCATTAGCTAACTGAAAATTTGATCCTAGATTTTCATAGTTAGCTAAAACTTGAAGTTTCTTTAGAGCTGTTTTATTGATTAATTTTTCACTGTCATGAAATAAATAGGCATATGCTCTTTTATTTGAACGACCTACCCTACCTCGCAATTGATATAATTGAGATAAACCAAATAAATTAGAATTAAATATTATTAGTGTATTTGCATTTTTAATATCTATTCCAGATTCAATAATATTTGTAGAAATAAGGCACTGTATCTCACCTTTTGTAAAAGATATGAACACATCCTCAATATCTTTTTCTTTCATTTTACTGTGACCTACTCCGTAAGAAAGATCTATATTTAATTTTTTAATTTCATTTTCGACAAAAGGAATATGGCTTATTCTTGGAACAACAATAAAAATTTGTCCATTCCTCTCTAATTCATTCTTTATTGCTGAAATAAGGGCAACAGACTCATATTTTTGAACATAAGTTCTTATACTAATCCTATTTGATGGAGGTGTTCCAATAATACTTAAATCTTTTAAGCCCAATAAAGACATCTGAAGTGTTCTAGGGATAGGTGTGGCAGACAATGAAAATAAATGAATAGTTGGGTATTTGTTGATCAAATATTCCTTTTGATCGACACCAAATTTTTGTTCTTCATCAATTACCAGTGTACCTAAATTATTAAATTCTATGTCTTTTTTAAAAAGACTATGTGTTGCAATAAGAATTTGAATATCACCAGACTTTAATGAAATTAAAATTTCTTTTTTTTCTTTTGAAGAAGTAAATCTAGATAGACATGCAACCTTAATGTTAAAAACTGAAAATCTCTCGCTAAATGTATTAGTGTGTTGCATTGCTAGTAATGTGGTGGGAACGACTATTACAAATTGAAAACCTGATAAATATGTTGCACATGCAATTCTTAAAGCCACTTCAGTTTTACCAAATCCTACATCGCCGCATATAAGCCGATTAGATGGTTTATCTTGTTTTAAATCATTTAAAGATTGTTCAATTGAGTTTAATTGGTCTTCAGTTTCAACAAATGGAAATTGTTGATTAAATTTCTCAAGATCAGAGTTATTATATTGAAACTCTTTGATGTTTATAGTGGATCTCTTTGCTGCATTTTTTAAAAGTTTATTAGCTAGAAAACGAATTTTCTTTTTAACTGAAGATTTTCTTAAAATCCAATCATTCGTGCCTAATTTATCAAGAAGTAGATTATTATCATCAAACCCATATCTTGAAATATAGTTTAAATTTTCAATTGGTAGTAAAAGCTTGTCGTTACCGCGGTAAATTAATCTAATAAACTCCCTAATTCGATTATTAATTTCAATATTATCAATGGATATAAATCTACCAATACCATGCTTTTGATGAACAACTGCATCTCCTAATGAAAGATCATTAAAATTGATTATAGTGTCTAAATTCGTTTTTTTTGTAGTATGAGTGTTTTTATTGAGGTGTACGATTCCATCAAATAGATAGTCTTTTGAGATTACAGATTTATAGAAATATAAATTATTACCATAATTTGGTTCAATATTTTTCTTTTGAAGAAATTCGATTTCTATTGATGAGGAATTTTTTCCACTATGAAAATATATTTTATTACTCATTTTAGAAAATTCATCTAAAGAGGTATTTAATGTAATTTTTAATGATTTAGGTGAGCTAGATAATATATTTGTAAATTTAAAATTTTTTATTTTGTTATCTTCTAAATAATAATTTGAGAAAGGGATCTCAGGTTGGACTTGATCAAAAATTGTTTTAAGAAAATTTAGCTTTTCTTTTAATATTATGTCACTTCTATTAATTGTATAAATGGAATATCCCATAACGATATCCTCAAAATAACTATCTTTATTACTTGGCTCTAATAACTCAATATTAGGGTTAAATATATCAATCCTCTCTTTCTCATCTTTAAAAGTAAGTTGTGTTTGAGGATTGAATTCTTTTATTGTTTCAATCACATTATCAAATAATGAAATTCTATAAGGATTTTTATTACTATTATAAATATCTAAAATATCCCCCCTTAGTGAAAATTCGAGTTTATTATAAGCATTTGCTTGGCTTGAATGATTAAATTCAACTAATTTTTCTAAAATTGTATTAGCTTCAATAGTTTGATTTTTAGTTAATGTAAAAAAATGACTAGCATCTTTATTTATTTGAAATTTTTTTAAAAGATTATTGCAAGTTATTATTATTATATCATTATGAGTTAATGTCTGTAATTTTTCTGACCTATCAAGTAAAATATCAGATGATGAACTCTCAGAACTGAACGGTAAAGAGTCATGTGCTGGAAAATAACATATTTTCTTATGAGGATAATGTATATTTAGAATATTTTCATAGTCTAGAGCTACCTTATCATCTTCACATAATAAAATTGATTTATTGCCAAATTTAGAAATAGGATTTTCCAATATTATTTTGATAAATTTATTATTTTCAGGTACTTAATTCTATCTTCTTTGAAAGACTCATTAAAAAATACGTCAAATATGTATTGTGTTTCATTTTTTAATAAATCATCTAATTGATCAATTAGAGCCTCATCATTAGTGTTTTCAAGTTTTGAATAAATTCTCTCAAAAATTACATCTAATTCTTTTATACCTAATGTTTGACATCGATATTTTATTTTTTTTAATTTATCTTTGTAGTAATTATTCATGAACGACAATAGTTTCGATTTTTTATATCAGAATGTAGAAAAACTTAAAGGAATAGGTCCAAAGAAAGCGTCCTATTTTAAAAATCTAAATATAAACACAGTTATTGATATATTTTATAATTTACCGACTAGATCAATAGATCGTACTCAGGATATTGACTTTAAAAATCTTGAAAAAGGACAAACTATTACCACTCTCGTTAAGGTAAAAAAACATCATTTTCCTTTCAATCCTAAACTACCCTACGTGATTGAATGTGAAAAAGGGTCTTTAATTATAAACATAATTTATTTTTCAATAAGAGGGAATTTTCTTAGAAAAAAATATCCTGAAAACAAAGAATTAATTATTAGTGGAAAAGTATCATTTTATAAAAGCAATCTTAGTTTAGCACACCCTGATTACATAGAAGAGATAGAAAATGAGGATAAGTTAAGAACTTTTGAAAATATTTATCCTTTAACAAGGGGTATCACATTAAAAGATATCAGAATAGTTTTAAATAACGCAAAAAATCATTTAAACAAATTTGATGAATGGTTGAACGAAGATATTGTTAAAAAATATAATTTTTCAAATTTCAATGAGTCATTAATAAAAATGCATTTTCCCTCTGTAAAAGAAGATATTGAACATAGAGAGAATTTTAGAAAAAGGTTGGCAGTTGATGAATTAGTATCAAATTATTTTGCTATTAGATACTTAAAAGAAAAAACAAAAAGAAAAAATGAAAGTTTAAATCTTAAATTTAATTTACAAGAAAAATTGATAAATGAGCTACCTTTTGAGTTGACAAAAAATCAATATAAAATCATAAACGATATAAATAATTATAATAATACTCAATATCGAGAAACAGTACTATTACAAGGTGATGTAGGTTCAGGTAAAACTATTGTATCCTTATTAACAGCAATCCCTTTTATTCAAAAACATAAACAAGTTGCTTATATGGCACCTACAGAAATATTAGCTAATCAAATTTACAGTAATGTATTAAATCACTTAGATAGTGAAGAAGTTAATCCTATATTACTCACTGGAAGTAGTAAAAATAAAAGTGAAATTTATGAAAAAATAGAAAAAGGTATTTTTAATTTTATTATTGGCACTCATGCTATTTTTCAAGAAAATTTAAATTTCTCATCCCTGGCATATGTAATAATCGATGAACAACATCGATTTGGTGTTCAACAAAGACTGTATTTAGCTGAAAAAGGAATAAACACAAATATTCTATTAATGTCTGCAACACCTATTCCAAGAACACTTGCATTAGCTCAATATGGTGAAATAGAACAGGTAATACTAAAAGAAAAGCCAGCTTTTCAAAAACCGATAATAACTAAAGTATCGAACATTGACAAAATTAAAGATATAGAAATTTTGTTAAAGAAAAAAATTTCAAATGTATCGCAAGTTTACTGGATTTGTCCTTTAGTTGAAGCATCAGAGACACAAAAGTATAAAGATGTAGAAACACGATTTAAGTCTTTGAAGAATATATTTGGTTCAGAAGTTGAAATGTTACATGGTAAAATTAAGAGTGATCAAAAAGAAAGAATTATTCAAAATTTTCAAAAAGGAAATATAAAAATATTAGTTGCTACTACTGTAGTAGAGGTAGGTATAGATAATAAAAATGCAGATTATATTGTAATTGAAAATGCAGAAAAATTTGGCTTATCTCAATTACATCAGTTAAGAGGAAGAGTAGGAAGAGGTAACAATCAAGGCTATTGTTTTGCATTATATGGCAAGGATTTACCTGACAATACGATAAATCGACTAAAAATATTCAAAGAAAACTTAGATGGTTTTAAATTATCCGAAAAAGATCTCGAAATTAGAGGCACTGGTGACATATTAGGATATCGCCAAAGTGGTGACTCATTATTCAAGTTTGTAAATGTTTATCATGATCAAGAACTAATAATAGATGCACTTCAATATGTAAAAAAATTGATTGAAAAAAAAGAGTATGAAAATGAAAAATTTAAGAAAGATATATATAAGTTACTTATGTTTTTTAAGCAGCAAGAAGCAATAAAACTATTATTTAGTTAACTTTTTAATTTTTTTCTTTTTAGGAAGAGCTTTTTTAATTTCTGGTGCTTTGGGTGTAACTAGTCCTGCAGAAATTATATATTTAATTGCTTGATCGACAGACATATTAAGTTTGGTACATTTTGATAATGGAACAAACATTAAAAAACCTGTGGTTGGATTAGGTGTAGATGGCATGAAAACATTTATCATTTTTTGATTTTTTCTTTTTGCTATTTCCCCTTTGGTTTCACTAGTTAAAAATGCAAGAGCAAATATATCTTTTTGAGGATATTCAATAAGAACAACCTCTTTAAAAGCATTAGACTGTGTCGTAGCAAAAGTATCAATAATCTGTTTTACTGTATTATAGATTGAGTTTAAGCCAGGTATTTTGGATAAAACTGCATCAACTACTCGATGATAAAGTTTTCCAAAAAAACTTCCAGCTATGGCTCCTAGAATTGTAAAAAATAAAAAAGCAACTATTAAACCAACACCAGGTATTTCAGATGGAATACCAAATTTATTTAGAGGTATGAAAGGTCTAAATATTTTATCAGCAATACCAACTACTACCCATGCAACGTAAATAGATAAAGCTAATGGAGCAACAATTAATATGCCACTAATAAAATGGTTTTGAATTTTTTTCATTTATATTAATTTTTTATTTTATCTTCAAACTCAAAAACATTTTTATTATTAATTTCAAAAGATACTTTAATTGAAAGATCTTTCACGTCAGGGTTATTTTCAATAAATTGATTAAGCTCTTGTTGTGAACTAATCCCTAACCTTTTAAGAAATTTTCTGACTTTTAATTGTGTTTCATCATCCATAAAAAAGATAATATGGATTTTTTTTCATATTTGAAGGCTTTTAAACAATCAAAGACTATAAATGATTGTAAGGATAGTTTTCAATTCTAAGATAGTTGTAGATATGCCTATTACTACTATTAATCTAGCTAAAAAAGATAGCATTTTATTGCCTTTATATTTTTGAGAACTTCTCCAAACACCAATGCAAGATGTAAAGTAATAGATTAGATTTAATACAAGATATAATGAAAATGTATAAATAAAATTTTGTATATGTATTTTTGTGACGAGCAATAGAGGTGCCGAAATAAGGAAATTAACAAGAACGTAATAAATCCAATAACTTTTGTATAAAGGTAAATTGCCTTTAAAAAGCTCCATAAGGTTATTTTCAATTTTAAATATGAAATTCATATTTTAATTCTTCCCCATTGAATTTTATTCCAGACTCTCTCATGAATATAATAAATTAATATACCGTTCATTATTTCATAAATGACAATGGATTTTGTCCAATCTAAGTTTGATATAATAAACATAGCAGAAATAAATGTTATTGTAGATGCGGCTAATCTCCATGTGAGTGCCTTGAAAAATGATCTGAGCCCAATTACTTTTTGATTAAATCTGCCATATTTGTATAAATTCCATACTCTTTCATGAAAATAGTATGTAATCATTTTTAAAATGAAAACAATTAAAGCTACATAGAAAGGAGAAGTTGCATCAAAGTTTTCTGAACCATAAGAAATAACAAAAAAACTTATCAGAAAAGTATTTATAAAACCAACTTTTCTATAACTTATAGTTTTTAAGATTGATCTATTTTTTGTTACTTTCATTATTGAAGAATTTCATATTCTTTCAAATGAAGATTAGCTTTAAATTTTTTTGAATTAATTCTAAATTTGGCAGGAATTTTAATTATTTCTTTTTCAAATGAATAAACCGTTATAACTTCTAAATTATTTTTTTTATTCTCTTTATAAAGACCTTTAAAAAAAGGAAATACCAAATCTATAACTTCAGCGTTTCCCTTGTATATTGAAGGATTATTAGATTTTAAGTTTTCAGTATTTTTTGTAATGGATGATAATTCATAAATGTTAATTCCATCAATAATTAACCTTTTTGAATCTGTTTGGAAAATAAAATATTGAACTAATTGTGATATCGGATCAGTGAAAAATTTATAATCATTAATTAAAGCATTTTGCAAATTAATTTGATCACTGGAGAGTTCTTTTGAAATTTCAATATTTGATATAGTACCATTCTTGTTAAAAATAATATTTTCAAATCTATCCTGTTTAGAGCTTTTTGTTTTACTTTTGTAAATTATGGGATTGAAGCTATCATCTTTAATTTCCCCACTAACTTTTGTAATAGACTCATACCCATAAATTTTGTCAGTCACACCATAACTTTTAATTGTGAAATCAATTTCATATAAATTATCTTCAATTTTAATTTTCCAGAATAAGTCTGCTAGGTGAATTGATTTCCAATCAATTTCATATTTTAGATTTATTACTTTAGAGTTCAGATAATATGGATATATTATTAAAAAAATTATGAAAAATATGCGCATCAATAAAACATCGTATAAAAGTACTACTATCGATGATTATAATACTATAATTGATGTAAGAACCCCATTAGAGTTTGTTGAAGACCATATCCCAAGATCAGTAAATTATCCCGTATTAACAAATAAACAACGTCATGAAATAGGATTAAAATATAAAGAGAATTCTTTTTTAGCTAAAAAAGAAGGAGCTAGTATTATTAGTGCAAATATTTCCAAAATTATTAATAAAATAAAATTTGATAAAAAAAATAAAACATTAATTTATTGTTGGAGAGGTGGTCTTAGATCACTTAGTTTATATTTAGTTCTTAAACAAATAGGTTACGACGTAACATTATTAGAGGGTGGATATAAGACTTACAGAGGCTATGTAGTAGATTTTTTTGAAAATAATACTCATAAATTTAAATTTAACCAAATTATGGGTGTAACGGGTGTAGGGAAAACACTTTTTATTAAAGAATTATCAAAAAAATATCAAGTGATCGATTTTGAAGGTTTGGCCAAACATAAAGGCTCTATTTTGGGAAATATACCAAATACTGTTCAACCATCACAAAAATTATTTGAAACATTAATTTATGAAAAACTTCACTCATTCAATTCAAGAAAAAATATATGGGTTGAAGCAGAAAGTATTAAAGTGGGTAAGTTAAGTATTCCAAGTAAAATTTGGAAAAATATGCCTTTGGGTAAAAATGTAAAAATAAAGAGTAATGTAACAGAGAGGGTGAAATTCATTTTAAAAGATTACAAATATTTTACTAATTCACCAGATTTAATGAAAAATGCGCTTATTGTATTAAAGAAAATTATTCCAAAAGAGGAATTTAAACTTATTGAAGTAAATTTAAAAAAAAAGGAGTATTTTCAGTTTGTGAAATCATTAATTGAATATCATTACGATCGAGCTTATAAAAAGACTCGAGCTGAAAATGACAGTAATATTTATAAAGAGATATATTTAAATAAAATCAACTTAATAAATATTAAAAGAGTTATTAAAGAGAGTAATTATTTTTAAAATGGTCAAATTTTTTTACTTTGGCAAGATTAAATTTTTTTAGATTTACACCCTTTCCTTTTTCTACACTTCCAATACATATAATTCTAATACCCCTTTCAATTAAAAGTTTTTTTTTATTTAAATATAATAAGTTTTTTGGTGAGGTAAAAACTGGAACATACTCCTCCCCACTGGATAAAATAAGTGAAATATATTTTTCTTCTTCAAAAAACTTACAAAGCTTAGAATTAACAGAGTTGAGATTATTTAATTTAATTTTTTTTTTGGATTTCAACGAAATAGTTTCTAAAGTTGATAAAAGACTATCTGATAAATCCATACAACTTGTAATATTTAGATGCCTAAATATATCTTGATAAATATACATTTTAGGTTTTAAAAATTGTTTTACTGATAAATTTTTTAAATAATTAGGTAATTTAAACTTACTATATAAACTTAGGTATCCTAGTTTTGAATATCCAATACCTGAAAATGTATAAATTTTATCATCAACCTTAGCATTAGATCTCTTTGTTATTTTAGTATTATTAATTTTATCGCTAATAATTGTTAAAGATAAAAATATTTTCTCAGAAGAAGTAGTATCCCCACCTATTATCTCAATCTTATTTCTTAGGCATATTCTATGAAAATTAGTTATTATTTGTTGCACAAAATTATAGTTTTTATTTGGGAAACTAATATTTAGTAGAACATATTTAGGTACGCCACCTGAGGATTGAATATCACTATAATTTGAAAGAAAAAGTCTGTGAGCTATGTTTTGAGGAGTAAAATACTTTAGATCAAAATGCTTATTTTCAACTAAAGTATCAGAAGAGATTAATTGTTTTGTTGAGTTTATATAAGCACAATCATCACCTATTTTCTTATAATTCTTTTCAAAATAATTAATAATTTTTTGCTCATATGACATTAAGTAAATATAATTGAATATGAATTCAAAAACAGAGATATTTAACTAATTTTTTTTCTAACCAAAGGAAATGAGTCTCTTTTTTTTGTTAAAACTAGTTGGAAAATCACATTATCACCTTTGGTAAAAGATAATTCACTTAAATTTAAATAAGCTTCCCACATTCTTATAAATCTATCATCATACAGTTTAAGAACCTCTTTTTCTTCTTTTTTAAAATTTTTAAACCAATGAGAAAGTGTTTTAGCATAATGTAATCTAAGAACCTCTATATCTGAGATTATAAGTCCAGATTTTTCTACTGCTGGCATTACCTCAGACAAAGATGGTATATAGCCACCAGGAAAAATATATTTTCTAATAAATGCAGGAGTCATTTTCGGAACTCTAATATTGCCGATTGTATGTACTACCGCTATGCCATCATCAGATAATAAATTATAAATTTTTTTAAAATATGTTTTGTAAAAAGGTTTTCCTACATGCTCAAACATTCCAACAGAAACTATTTTTGTATAAGAATTCTCTTCATCTCTATAATCTTGTAAAGAATAAGATAAATTTTCTTTTTTATCTGACTTTTTTAGTTGGTCATTACAGTATTTAATTTGCTCTTCAGATAATGAAACACCCTTTACTTTACAGTCATGATGGTCTGCAAAATGTCTACTAAGTGATCCCCACCCACAACCTATGTCTAAAACTCTATCATTGGAATTTAATAATAATTTGTCAGCTAATCTGCTCATTTTGTTAGTTTGTGCTTGTGTTAATGAATCGTTTTCATTTTCGAAGTATGCGCATGAATATTGCCTAGTTTCATCCAAAAATAAATCATACAACCTATCAGATAAGTCATAGTGACTTGCGACATTACTTTTTGAACTCTTAACGAAATTTAACTGAAATAGTGGATTAATGATTAAAATAATTCTGAATATTAGTGTATTTGATATTTTTTCAAGGTATTTATTATAATTTTCAATAAGTAATTCAGAAAACTCATAAAAAGTCGAATTGCTTAACTCGTAATCTTTATCCATATATCCTTCCGTAAGCACGAGAGAAGGTGCATAAAAAATTTTATTTAAAAATTTCTTGTTATTGATCTGTAAAATTAATGGATCAGTGCCGTTGTCAATAAGATGGTCATTTCCATCAAATTTTATAATAACAGATCTTGTTTTGATTAAGTGTTTAATTAAAAATTTAAGTACCCTAAAAGACATAATTTTCTTATAAATATCTATATATACAAAATTTATAAAATTTTATCATATATTGATTGATAAAATGAATTAAAATATCAATTAAATAGTTGAACTTTTAATATTAAGCTAACGTAATACAAAATATGCATACCAAAGAAAAAATTGAATTTATATCAAATTGGATAAAAGATTATGCACATTCAAACAATGTCGATGCGTTAGTTATTGGTATTTCAGGAGGTATTGACTCTGCTGTCACTAGTACGTTGTCAGCAAAAACAGGCTTAAAAACTTTTGTTGCGAACATGCCTATACTTGATCACAAAACAACTAATGAAAGAGGTATAAATCACATAGACTGGTTAAAAAAGAATTTTAGTAATGTAACGGACTTTAAAATAGATCTCTCTCTTGTATTTGAAAGTTTTAAATCAGCTCTTGATAAAAATGACTCTGAACATGGTTATGCAAATTCACAGGCTCGATTAAGGATGATGACTTTGTATCAAATAGCAGCTAGCAATAACGGAATTGTTGTTGGCACAGGAAATAAGGTTGAAGACTTTGGAATTGGTTTTTATACAAAATACGGTGATGGAGGAGTCGATATTTCTCCAATCGCAGATTGTCTCAAAACAGAAGTATGGGATATGGGGAAGGAACTAAATATAAACCAAGACATAATAGATGCAGCCCCAACAGATGGTTTATGGACTGATGGAAGATCTGATGAAGATCAAGTTGGTTTAAGTTACTCTGAAATTGAAGAGGCAATGATTAATGAGAAATCATCAAATAGAAAAAAGTATCTTGAGATTAGAAAAAATAACGTTCATAAAATGAACCCTATCCCTGTTTGTATTTTACCAAAATAAACTTTGTAAAACTTATACTCTTGAACCGGTAGTGTTATCAAAAAGGTGCACTGATGTACCAGATATTTCAAATTTAAATGTATCTCCTGCATTTAGATTTATCTTCGAAGACAATTTACAACTAAACTCTTGATCACCAATTTTTGAATAAATGATCATATCTGATCCTAGATACTCAACTAAATTTGCTACACAAGAATGCTTTCCATTATCTGATATTAGGATATCGTCTGGCCTTATACCTAAAGTAGCGTCATCTATGTTTGTAGAATTATTAAGGTTAATTTTCATATCGGCTATATGAGCTATGCCATTTTCAATTTTGCAATTAAATAAATTCATCTGTGGGGATCCTATAAATTCAGCAACAAATTTAGTATTTGGTTTAGAATATATCTCTTTAGGTGTACCAACTTGTTCAACAACACCATTGTTAATTACTACTATCCTATCCCCTAGTGTCATCGCTTCTGTTTGATCATGGGTAACAAAAATACTTGTTACGCCCATTTGTCTTTGAAGACGTTTGATTTCCAAACGCATTTGATTTCTTAATTTTGCATCTAAGTTAGATAATGGTTCATCAAATAAAAATATTTTTGGATTTCTAACTATGGCTCTTCCCATTGCAACTCGTTGCCTTTGCCCTCCTGAAAGCATACTTGGTTTTCTTGTGAGTAATTGATCTATTTCTAAGAGTTTAGCTACATCATTAACTTTGTTATTGATCTCTTCTTTAGATATTCCTCTATTTTTAAGACCATAAGCCATATTATTAAATACTGACATGTGAGGATAAAGTGCATAATTTTGAAAAACCATTGCTACATCTCTTTCAGATGGATCAATTTTATTAATAATATTTCCATCTAGAGATATTTCTCCATTTGTAATATCCTCCAGACCTGCAATCATTCTTAATAATGTTGATTTGCCACATCCACTAGGTCCAACAAATACAACAAATTCTCCATTTTCAATATTTAAAGAAGTCTCATTAACAGCTTTAGTGCCATTAGGATATATTTTAGTAATATTTTGTAATTCTAAAAAACTCATTTTTATTTTTCTGTTTGAATCAATCCTTTGATAAACCATCTTTGAAGAATTACAACAACTAACACAGGTGGTAGCATTGATAATATAATATAGGCAAATCTTTCACCTGTTCTAGGTAAAGCAACACCCTCATAATTTTCTGTAAAAATTATCTTCATTCCCATCACTACTGTCCAATATTTTTCGTCAGTAGTCATTATTAAAGGCCATAAATATTGGCTATATCCATAGACAAACATAAAAATAAACATAGCCGCTAACATTGTTTTTGATAGAGGCAATAAGAAGTCAATAAAAAATCTCCAACTATTTGCACCATCTAATTTTGCAGACTCTAACAATTCATCAGGGATTGTTTTATAAAATTGTCTAAAGAAAAATGTTGCAGTAGCAGAAGCAACTAGTGGGAGTATAAGTCCTGTATATGTATTTGTAAGACCAAGATCTGATACAATTTTATAACTTGGAAAAATTCTTACTTCTAGCGGAACTAAAAGAGTAATAAAAATTAGCCAAAATATTGGAACAGCTAATTTAAATCTAAAATAAACTAATGCGTAAGCTGACATAGCTGAGATGACAACTTTCAACGTTGCGATACCAAGAGCCATAATAAAACTATTTACAAACATTCTTGCTGCAGTAACTTCCTCAGACCAACCCCCTTTTTCATTCAAAACTTCATTGTAATTTTGAGAAAAACTCTCACCTAAAAAAAATTTCATTCCCTCAGTCATTATTGAAACATTATCATGAGTTGAAGTGGCAAAAGAAAACCAAATTGGTAATACCATTAATAAAACGCCAAGTATGAGAATAATGTGTGTTAGTATTTCTAATGGTTTGAATTTCATTTATTTTGAAATATTCCTTGAATAAATAATTTTTGTAGAAAAATAATTATAATTACCGGTGGGATCATTGACATAATTACAAAAGCAAAGCGGTCAGAAATAGATCCGTACATTGTCTTAAGACCCATTACAACAGTCCAATATTGTTCACTAGTAGTCATTATTAATGGCCAAAGGTATTGATTATAGCCAAATACGAACATAAATATAAAAACAGCAGCAATCATCGTTTTAGATAAAGGAATTAAAAAATCTATAAAAAATCTAAAACTATTAGTTCCATCTAATTTAGCCGCTTCTAATAATTCATCAGGAATTGATTTATAAAATTGTCTAAAAAAGAAGGTTGCTATCGCAGAGGCAGAGATAGGTAGAATTAAGCCAGCAAATGTATTTACAAGATTTAATTTTGACATAACTATGTATGAGGGCATTATTCTAAGCTCCAAAGGAACTAATAAAGTAATAAAAATTAACCAAAATATAAAAGTCGCATATTTGACTTTAAAATAAACTAAACCGTATGCGGCCATAAGTGATGTAATTACAGATAAAGTCGCTATACCTGTTGCCATAACAAAACTATTAAAAAACATTTTAAGAGCTGTTATTTCATTAAAAAAACCAGATTGTTTAAATAAAACCCTAGAGTAATTATCAATAAAATTATCTCCTAAAAAAAATTGTAAACCATTAGTATTTATAAATAGGCTTGAATGTGTTGAGCTTGCAAAAATTATCCATATTGGAACAATCATAACAAGTAAACCAATTGAAAGAATAAAATGATTAATAGTTGAAGATAAATATTTTGTCATTAATTGTAGTGAATTTTTCCCTCTATGTATCTGAATTGAAAAATTGTGATAACAAGAACTATTATCATCATCATAATTGATTGGGCACCAGCACTTCCAAGATCTAAACCTTTGAAGCCATCAATATAGGCTTTATAAACTAAAGTTTTAGTTTCGCTACCAGGAGCTCCAATAGTAGTTGTATCTATAATTCCAAATGTATCAAAGAAGGCATAAGTTATATTAATAATAATTAAGAAAAAAGTAGTCGGCATTAATAAAGGAAATGTGATTGTCCAAAATCTTCGAATGTTGCTTTTACAATCAATAATAGAAGCTTCAATAACTGTTTTTTGAATAGCCTGAAGTCCTGCTAAAAAGAATATAAAATTTGCACTTATTTGTTTCCAGGAACCCGCTATAATTACATAAATATATGCATCAAATACATTTTCATACCAATTAAAACCCCATAAATTATTAAATAAATGATGAAGTAAACCATATCTTTCACTAAAAAAATAATTAGCCATAACACCAACGACAGCCGGTGCAATAGCATAAGGCCAAATTAATAGTGTTTTATATGCACTTTTTCCATGCATGACTTTATTAGCTTGCACGGCAAGCAATAAACCAATTGAACCTGTGATAAGAGTAATTACGAAACTATAGATAATTGTAAACTTGAAAGCAGTAAAATAGGAGGGATCAGAAAAAATAAATAAAAAATTATCAAAGCCAGCAAACTGAGAACCAAAACCAAAAGCATCTTGCATAGTAAATGCATCTTTAAACGTTTGAATAATTGGCCAATATAAAAAAATTAATAAAATTAAAAGCTGAGGAGCTAAGAAAAAATATTGAGAATAATTTGATTTAAATTGAACTTTTTTCATTAAATTAAAAGGAGGATATTATAAATATCCTCCTTTTTAAAATAATATAAATTATAGAGTTTTAGCAAACTGTTTTAATAGTTTTGCTGCACCCTTATCCATATTGCTTAAAGCTTTTTCAACAGTGATATCGCCATTAAGCATTGGCTCAACATTTTCGTATATTACTTCACGAATTTGAGGCCAGTTACCTGCTCTATATCCACCAGGGATAGTTGAACCCTCAAGACCTAATTGATCACCAACAGCTTTATGATAAGGAGAAGCTCTATAAAAATTTATAGTTTCAGCTAACTCTATACCACCTTTTGTTACAGCAGCGTAACCTGTCATATTATGATAGTATAAATCCATTTCTGGTGAGCCCATAAATTCAATAAATTTAGCAAGTCCTTTATACTCTTCTTCTGTATGACCGTTTAAAATCCAATTAGCAGCACCACCAATAAATGTTGGATATTCTTTACCACCTGTTACTGAATCCCAATATGGTATTGGGTTGGTTGTAAAGTTTGGAAGTACACCTTTCATACCTCCAAAAGATGCAGCAGATCCAAACCAAAATGCAGCCTCACCATTAGTAAAAGGTGCTTGGTTATCTCCCCATGCTCTTCCCTTGTAGCCATAGTAACCCTTTTCATACCATTCTTTAACTTTAGTCCAGTGATAAACAAAAGCTTCGGTATCCGCAAAAAGTGTCTTTGTCGGAACAGCATCATAGCCATTGTTGCCATCTGTCATCAATAAATTATGCCTAGAGAAGAAATTTTCAGTCCAAATCCAAGGACTGTGACTTTGAAGAAGAGGAATATATCCGGCATCGAGTATCTTTTGAGCCATACCTTCAAATTCTTCGTAAGTTTTTGGAACCTCCTCAATACCAACTTCATTTAAAATATCCATATTGGCATACATGAGACACGTAGAACTATTAAATGGAACACCGATCATTTTTCCATCACCATCAGCATAAAAGTTTTTTATACCAGGAATGTAGTTATCAGCATCAACATCAATACCATATTTTTCAGCCATCTCTTCAAAGCCGATCACAACTCCATTTTTAACTTGTGCTACCATGATAGCCGCACCTGCATCATAGACTTGTGAATAATGAGGTTGATCACCTGCTCTAAAAGCAGCTATTGTAGCTGCCATGTTGTCCTCATAGCTTCCTTTACCAGTAGGGATAACCATATACTCATCTTGTGATTCATTAAATCGATTAGCTATTTCTATGATTACATCACCTAAAAAACCACTGTTACCATACCACCAATGAATTTCGGTTTTACTGTAACTGTTTGAAGTAAATGCAAAAGAAACTAAAAGTACAAAAATACTAATTAGTTTTTTCATTATGTCCTCCTATTAGAACGTTCCTGTTGCCATTATATAACTATTTAATAGTCTCAGGAATAGATTGGTTGTGTATAACTTAATAAAAAAATATTAAATATTTATGAAATTCAAATTAAGCTTTGATTTATATGTTTTTTATTAAATATCTTAATGCGTAAATAAATCCATCTTTACCCATACCTATAATTGAACAATTACAAGCTGGTGCTATGAGAGACTTTCTTCGAAAGTCCTCTCTAGAGTATATATTGGATAAATGAACTTCTATTTTAAATATTGATTTAATTTCAAGGGAGTCGTGTAATGAAACCGAGGTATGAGTCAAACCACCAGGATTGATTATGATACCAGCGTACGACTCATCTAAGCCATTTATTTTATTGATGATTTCTCCTTCTATATTGCTTTGAAAAAAATCAAGATTACATCCTAATGTTTCAGACTCCTTAAGTAGCTCGTTTTCCAAATCTTTTAATGTGAAATTTCCATAAACACTCTCTTTGCGTTTACCTAACATTTCTAGATTAGGGCCATTAATAATTAAAATTTTATTGTCCATTTTTATTGAACTTATATCAAAGATTTTATCATTCCCAATGGGTATAATTTTAAATATTTTTATATTTTTTTGGTCAAAATCACTATATTTATGATATTTAGTTAATTATTAATAGGAGGTTAGATATGAGAAAATTCATTATAGATATGACTATGTCGTACGACTTTCAGGTAACTGTAGAGGCTGAGTCGGAGGAAGCAGCTAAAGCAAAGTTTACAAATACACCATTAGAACAACTTGGTAGCTATAAATTTGGCTCATTTTATAAGACATTTAGAGGTATAAAATTAGATGAGTTTGATCCAAGATTTTATAAGGACGAAGATAAAGTAAGATAATAACACGATGAGTAGAACAATTACAGAAAATCTTTTTGGTACACACTTCTTTTCTAAGTACTATTTAACTATACTAGGAGTGATTTTACTGACTGTATCTTCTAAAATTTCTATTCCCTTTTACCCTGTTCCAATGACATTGCAAACTTTGGTGGTTTTCTTTATAGCTGCATCAATGGGCATGATTGGGTTTTATTCAACCTTAATTTATGTGGTTTTAGGTGTGCTAGGACTGCCTTTATTCGCTAATGGTGGAGGAATTGGCTACATTTTTTCTCCAACATTTGGTTTTTTATACGGAATGGTAATTTCTGCGTTCATTATTGCATATATTCTCAAATCTGAAGTAAACACAGGTTTGATCAAGTTATCGGCCACTATTCTTGCTGGTGCATTTGTAATATTTTTATGTGGTATTAGTCACCTTTCGTTTTTTGTAGGTCTTGAACAAGCTATAAATCTTGGTTTATTACCATTTTTGTATAGTGAATTCCTAAAGATTGTATTGGCTATCGCTATAATTTTTGGGTTGATTCAAAGAGTTAATCTAAAAAATTCATAAATAAGTTTTACTTACAGTTTCAAATATTGAAAAGTGCCGTGATGCCAATTCTTGTCTATTCTTGCTGTATCCTCCACCTATAACAGTACAAAGAGGTATTTTTTTTTCTTTGAAATACTCACATACAATTTCATCTCTTTTTTTAATGCCATCATCAGTAAGGTTTAAATTACCTAGATCATCGTTAGAGTGAACATCAACTCCTGCATCATAAAAAACAATATCTGGTGTAAAATGAGACTCAATTTGATCAAGCGTTTTTGTGAGGATATTTATATATTTAATATCATCTACTTCATCATCTATTGGTACATCTAAATTGCTATTTTTTTTGTCAAATGGAAAATTATTTTTACAATGAATTGAACATGTAAAAATATTATCAATATTTTCACAAATAGAAGCAGTTCCATCACCTTGATGAACATCTAAATCTAATATTAAAATTTTATTTATTTTTTTTTGATTAAGTAAAGTTATCGAGGCATAGGCTAAATCGTTAAATACACAAAAACCAGATCCACAATCTTTAAATGCATGGTGAGTTCCACCTGCTAAATGACATGCAATACCATAATCCAACGCCAATTGAGATGTTTGTAAAGTGCCTTGTATAGCTAAAAAAGATCTTTTAGCTAATCTAGCACTCCATGGTAAATTTATTCTTCTCTCCTGATCTCTTGATAGATTACCTTCTTTAACATTCAAAACATAATCACTCTTGTGTACTACTTGTACATCATTTATAGGTGCTGACTTACTTTGATGAATTGTTAAATTTGTATATAAAATTGAGTTTTTGATATAATTATATAAATCAGAAAATTTAGTTCCAACAAATCTATGGCCCCCTGGAAGAGGAATGTCATAGTTATCATTGTAAACAACATTTAGTTTTTTCATGGATTTGAATTTTCTTTAATGCTGACTAATCTTAACTATTTCGTCAGACTCGTATGTGGTATTATCTAAGTTCTTCTTTACAATATTTGACATTGCATTAGCTACTTTTTTTGCATGAATTGGTCTCATTTTTTTAAGCGGGCCTAAAAATAATGGTGTTAATAGCTTGAAAATGGGTATTCCAATTTTCTCAGCAAGTCTAAACTGTTTTCTTTTTCCAAGTAAAAAAGATGGTCTTAAAATACCAAGGTTATCGAAGTTTAATCTTTTCAACTCCTCTTCAACTAGGCCCTTAAACCTTAAATATTCACCTTTATTATTAGGATCAGCAAAACCAGATGAGATATAGACGAAGGACTTTATTGAGTTAGATTTACATATATGGGCTATTTCCTTGGGTAAATCTAGCTCTACCCTTTGATATTCACTTCTTTCAGGAGAGTTTTTCTTTGTTGTACCAATACAAAAAAAACAACAATCAGCAATAATCTGATCTTTAATACTCTCAGTATTTTTTAAATCTGTATTAATAATCTCTAATTTTGGATGTTTTATATTAACTTCTGAACGAGTAAAAATTTTAATGCTAGTATAATATTCATCATTTATTAAATTTTTTAATAAATAACTGCCAACTAAACCAGTAGCACCAAATATCACTGCCGAAGACATATAAAACTTATACATTAAAATTATTAAAAAAAAGAATATTTTTGGAATTTAGGAATATTTTTCTTTTAAAGTATTTTTTTGAACTTTTCCCATGACGTTTTTTGGAAGTTCATCCAACAATATATATTTATATGGAATTTTATATTTCACTAAGTGTTTTTTTAAAAAATCTTTAAGATCATTTAAATCTGTAAATTCATTCTTCATAACTATTGCTGCAATAGGTACTTCACCTAAATCGTCATTAGGGATACCAAAAACAGCAGACTCTAAAACTAATTCGTGTTGATTAATAATATCTTCAATCTCTTTAGGATAAACATTATATCCACCACTTATGATTAAATCTTTATTTCTTCCGGATATGAATAGATATCCATCATTATCAAAATATCCAAGATCACCAGTTATAAAAAAACCATCTTTAGTAAATGCCTCTTTTGTCTTTTTGGGATTATTTAGATAGCCTTTAAATACATTAGGACCACTTATTTCTATTGTTCCAATATCATTTTCTGATTTTGTATTATTACTTTGAATATTATTTATTCTTATTTTAATATCTTTTAAGGGTTTACCAACTGATCCTGCCTTTCTTTCCCCATCACAAGGATTAGAAGCAATCATATTAGTTTCAGTCATACCATATCTTTCTAGTATTTGATGGCCGGTTACTCTATAAAAATTTTTAAAAGTTTGATTTAATAATGGAGCACTTCCAGATATAAATAATCTCATATTTTGTGTTAATTTCTTATCTAGCCTTTTGTCATTCAACAATCTCGTATAAAAAGTTGGAACACCCATCATCAGAGTTGAATAATTAAATGCCTCAATAATTGAGTCTGTATTAAAATTTTTTATAAATCTAATAGTAGCACCACTTATCATAGAAGTATTAATAGCAACAAACAATCCATGAGTATGGTAAATTGGAAGTGAATGGATTAAAGTATCATTGCGATTTATATTCCATAAATTTATTAGCTCTTGTGCGTTTGAAACTAAATTTTGTTCAGTTAACATAGCTCCTTTAGGTTTTCCTGTAGTTCCAGAAGTATACAAAAGTGCTGCTAGATCATTGTGGCTTCTTTTTGATGGTTCAAAAAAACTATCAAGGTTTTCTATACCATCAGTAATCTCACCTATTCCGTTTGCATTTAAAGATAAAATTTTACAGCTAACTTCGTCGCAAATTGGTTTCAAGCTATCAATTTCTGATTTATCACATATAAGAAAAGAAGGTTTTGAGTCTTTTATAAAATAGATTGTTTCGTTAACTGTATAACTTGTATTAAGTGGAAAAAAAACTGATCCAGTAAGAATAGATGACAAATAAAGAGCTAAAGTTTCTTTACATTTGGCAGACTTTACAAGAATATGACTTCCTGCTTTTAACCCTAATTTTGATAATTTGTGAGAAATTTTTGATGCAAGAATTATGAAATTTTTATAAGTAATTTCGGATCCATCATCTAATATTAAAAAAGTTTTATTATTGTCTAAATTAGTTTCAATAAGATTTGAATAAAGTGAGTCTGTCAAAGTATATCAACGGAGTAATTAGGTTGGCCCTGCAATATACAGGGCCTAATAAATAAAATAAAAAATCTAGATTATTCTAGGATTATGGTAACCACTTCTCCCAAGTAGATTTATTGTTTGCTTTCCATTCAGCAACAACATCATTAAGCTCTCCACCTTCACGAACTTTAACGAGCATCGCTGCTTGATCTGCATTTGATAAAGCCATTTTACCAAAGAACTCAAGTGCTTTTTGGTTTTCTGGTTTAGCAAATGTATCAGGATTACCGTAGTTCATTGGATAATCAACAGCCCAACCAGTAGCTGGCCAATAGTCAGCGCCACAAGTTTCCCAGTTGTTAGCCTCTGTAAAGGTATCACATGTTTTGTTTGGAGCTAATTTAACACCTACTAATTCGTTAACACCAAAGAACCAATGAGGCTCCCAAAGATACATTAAGAAAGGTTCACCTCTATCATACATACCTTGCGCTTCAGCAAGAGCAGCAGTTTCGGTTCCCAATTCATCAGCAACAAAGTCTAAACCAAGTAAATCTAATCTTTTTTGATCATGACAGTTCCAACCAGCAACTGGACAACCAATTAATCGACCTTTTCCACCAGACTCCATAGTAGCAAAATCTTCTTTAAATTTATTTAAATCAGCATAACTAGAAAAATCTGGGTTTGCATCAGCCCAATATTTTGGAACATAGTAATCTGACATACCGGTAATACCAACAGTTCCAAGTAATTTTACACTTCCATCACCAGAGTAAGTCATTTTAACTTCTCCACCATGGATAAGGTCGCCACTTAACATAACGTCATCAGCTTCAGCGTAACTAGGCCATGACTCGCAAGCAAAATCAATATCGCCTGCAGCAATGGCTTCCCACAAGCCAGTTCCTGAAGCAAATACGATTCTATCAATTTCATATCCTAACTCATCCTCAAGTATGCTTACAGCTACTTGACATGAAATCTCTCCACCAGTCCAGTCAGCGATTGCTGCTAATAATTTTTCAGCATTAGCTTTACTGAATGTTGCGGTAAAAAGAATAGAGGATAGAATAAAAGTTATAATAGTTTTAGATATTTTCATAGATTATCCCTCCCATAAAGCGTTTATATTAACAAAAAATAGTCAAAGTACATATGTTATTTATTCATTAATGGGTAACAAAACCCTGTAAAATATGTTTTTTATTAATTAATTAAGTGTAATACTATCAAAAATGATGAAAACTAAAGTATTTCTTACATGTGCTGTTAATGGATCCGGTGACACTGCATCAAAACATCCTGATCTTCCAAAAACACCAAAACAAATAGCTAAATCCGCAATAGAGTCTGCTCAAGCAGGTGCTTCTATAGTTCATATTCATGTCAGAGAGGAAGATGGAACGCCTAGTCGAAAATTTGAATTTTATAAGGAAGTAGTTGAAATAATTAGATCGAGTGACACTGATGTAATTATTAATTTAACAACCGGTATGGGAGGTGATTTAGATATAGGTGAAGGAGATAACCCAATGGATTTTGGTCCTTATACTGATATGGCTAATATTATGGAAAGAATATCTCATGTAGAGGAATTACTTCCGGAAATATGTACACTTGATGCTGGTACATTAAATTTTGGTGATAGTTCTGTGTTGGCAGTCAATACTCCAAATGATTTAAGAAAAGCAGCAAAACGATTAAAAGAAATTGGGGTTAAACCTGAAGTTGAAGCATTTGATTTAGGTAACATGTGGTTTGGTGCTCAACTTTATGAAGAAGGACTGCTTAGTGACCCACCCTTATATCAAATGTGTTTAGGAATTCCCTGGGGAGCTCCAGCAAAAACTACAGCTATGATTGCAATGTTAGATGTCATGCCTAAAAATGCTATTTGGTCAGGCTTTGCAATTTCAAGAAATGAAATGCCCTTTGTTGCACAAACAGTTTTACTTGGAGGTAATCCCAGAGTTGGGCTTGAAGATAATTTATATTTATCAAAGGGAAAACTTGCAACTAATCCACAATTAGTTGAAAAGGCAATAAAAATAGTTCATGAGTTGGGCTCCTCTATTATGAGTCCCCAAGAGACTAGAGATTATTTAAAGCTAAAAAAAACTTAATCCATTCTCTCAGTATTTCCATCAATAGAAATTACTTGACCAGAGACTCTAAGGGAGTCTTGTGAAATTAAAAAGGAACACATTTTTGCTATATCATCTTCATAAACCCATTGTTTTAAAGAACTCATAGAAACAAAATCTTTTTCAATTGATCTTACAGATTGCTTTAACATTTTTGCTTTCGCTTTTATGACCCTCATCATTCTCGCACCTTTAACAGAACCCGGGCATATTGCATTTACTCGTATATTAAATTTACCTAATTCCATTGCTAAAGTTTTAGTAATACCAACTAAAGCCCATTTGCTTGCCGCATAAGGTGATCTATTAGGAAAACCATCAATACCAGCTGTAGAGGAAATATTGATGATTGAGCCATTTTTAGATTTCTTAATCATGGGTATTGCATATTTAGTAAAATAAAAATGACTATTTACATTTACATGTAAAGTCTTTTCCCAATCATCAGATTTAATTTTCTCTAAAGGAGATGTGGGTCCAGCTATTCCAATATTATTTATAAGTCCATCTATTATTTTGGTTTTATTTGATATTTCTTTATAAAATTTTTTCACCTCATCTTCTTTTGAAGCATCGCATTCTGATATAAAAAGTTTTTTATTAAAGTATGAATTTTTTTTCAGTTTATTAATATTTTTTTTATCAATATCACAAGTATAAACAATAGCACCTTGTAATAGTAATAATTTTACAGTAGCTAAACCTATCCCAGAAGCACCAGCAGATAAAATAATTTTTTTATTTTTAAGAAAATTATTTTGCATCAAAAGAATAACTATCAGGTTTAATGGGAATAGATCTATCTATCCCCTTTACAATTTTTTTTTCTTTATCATAAAAAGGTAAATCCACAACGACTCCGGTGTGTGAAGAATTATCTGGGAGAATTATTTCTATCTCTTTATTTATATAATCATTTGGTTTATAAAATCTTACATAACCAATTCCTTGTTGGAGAGTTGGAGATGGTACACCTGCTGTTATGTAGCCGACTTCTTTATCATTAATGTTTATTTTACTTCCGGCTTTAGGAACTGCTGTTTTACATGTTATTCCAAATAAACAAGTCCTTTTATCTTTTTTAATTAATGCATCTTTACCGATAAAATCTTTATCCATATTAACAAAATACCCTAGGCCTGCTTCGAAAGGAGTAATTGTTGTATCTATATCAGTTAAATTTCCAAAAATACCACCCTCAATTCTTCTAATAGTCATGGCTCTAGAGGCAGAAAATTGCATACCATATGGTTTACCACATTCAATAAGATAGTCCCATAGAGCCAAATGGTCTGTGTTAAAACCATCACAAAAAATTTCAAATCCTAATTCATTTGTGAAACCTGTTCTTGAAACATATAAAGTTTGCCCTCCTAGATCAAAAAAATTGGATGTAAAATAAGGCATATTTTCATCAATCTTTCCATTAGATGCTAACTTCATAATATCGATTGATGCCGGACCTTGAATTTGAAGAACTCTGGATTTAGGGTCTTTTATTTGAATATCATAATTTGAACTATGAGCAATAAGCCAATCTTCAAATGGGCCGTCTGCTTGAACGTACCAAAACTTTTCTTCATCAAATCTAAATAAAACTCCATCCATGAAAATTCCACCTTTTGGTGTACATGCGAGTGCATAATAACCTCTGCCAATTTTTGTTTTTGAAATATCTCTTGTCAGCACTTTATTCAAAAAAGAAACTGAGTCTTTTCCTGATATTTCTATCGGTTTTTCTGGAACATCAAATAAAAGAGCTTTTTGTCTTAAAAGCCAATATTTTTCTAAAGGATCTTCATCAATTTTCATAGGAAAGTATCTTCCTGCATAGACACCTCTGACCATATTAGAAGTGTTAGTACGCTGAATGAATGGGGACTCTTCAAATCTACGCGCACTAATTTGAATTGTTTGGTTTAGATCAGCTTCTTCTTGTAAATTTCCCATTTATTTACCAATGACTCTATTAGATTTATAATCACGAATAATAACAGGAGGGTCAAATGCAGTCACAGGTGAAATATTATCTTTAACTAATTCTACTTCGATAAGACATGAGTGTGCTATAGGACCTTGACCTAATTTCGAAGTTCCTTTGTCTTTTGTAAGGACATTAGGATTACCATGTTTACAGATGGTTTTTAAATTTTTAGTATCCTCAGGATCGTACCATGCACCTGTACTAATTTGAACAACTCCAGGGCGGATATTATCATTAATATTTACACCAGCTAAACAGGCACCTCTGTCATTAAAAAGTTTTACTATATCTCCCTGATTTATTCCACGAATATTCGCATCAACACTATTCATTTCAATTGGTTCACGATCTTTAATTTTAAAAGTTTTACTATAACCTCCGTGATCCATTTGACTATGTAATTTATTTTTTGGTTGATTAGATATTAAATGTAAAGGATAGTTTTTATTTTTACTTCCAAGCCATTCACAGGGTTCTAACCAGGTTGGATGACCAGGACAATCTTCATAATTAAAACTATCTACTGTTTTAGAATATATTTCTATTTTTCCACTTGGAGTTGAAAGGGGAAATTTAGTAGGATCTTCTCTAAAATCTTTTAACATTATTGTATTTTCTTTTGGTGGTGGTACTTTAAACCACCCTATTTTTCTAAACTCCTGATAGCTAGGAAAATCGATATTTTTTAATGACTTTGATTTGACTGACGTTTCTTGATAAATCCATTTTTGCCAATCCTCTTCATCTCTTCCTTCAGTAAAAAGATTTTCAATATCCATTTTTTTTGCAATTCCTTTAAAAATATCAAAATCACTTTTAGCCTCTTCAAAAGGTTCAACTAATTTTGACATTGAAATTACATAAGGATCTCTTGGGGTAAGCATTATGTCTTGTCTTTCAAGTGGAGTGGTACAAGGTAAGATAATATCTGAATATTTAGCTAAAGAATTCCAGCACCATTCATTAGAAATAATGGTTTCAGGTTTTTGCCAAGCTAGCAAAAGTTTATTAATATCCTGATGATGATGAAATGGGTTTCCACCTGCCCAATAAATTAATTTAATATCAGGATATTCATACTCATTGCCATCAAAATGAAAAGTTTTACCTGGATTCAAAAGTAAATCACTTATTCTTGCAACTGGAATAAAATTATCAATTTTATTGTCAGATTGTGGAAAAGCAGCACCAGGAATAATGGAAAACTGCCCACCAATGTGATTAGTTGCACTGTAACCAAATCCAAAACCACCACCTGGTAAACCTATTTGACCCAACATTGATGCCAGCATAATTGCTGCCCAAAAAGGCTGTTCACCATGATCTTGGCGAGTTAAAGACCAACTAACAGATATCATAGTTCGCTTTGAGGACATGTCCCTTGCTAGAGATATAATTTCTTCAGGTGAGATTTCACTTATTTCTGAAGCCCAATTAGCATCTTTTACAACTCCATCTAAATCTCCTAAAAGATATGGTAAGAAAATATCAAATCCTTCTGTGTATTTTTCAATAAATATTTCACTATATAAATTTTCTTTGTATAGTGTGTGTGCTAGACCGAGCATAATTGCTACATCAGTATTAGGTCTTAAAGGTAACCACTTTCCTTTAACTTCGTCTAACAAGTCACTTTTAAGTGGACTCAAATTTACAAATCTTATGCCAGCTTTAGCAGAACTAATAAGTTTTTCTTTTTGATTATGACTTCCAGTTCCACCTTGAGCTATTTGACCATTTTTTAGAGGAACCCCTCCAAAACATACAAATAGTTCTGTGTTTTCCTCGATTGAGTCCCAACTAGTACAGGTATCAAGAAAGGCTCTATAGCTTCCAAGTATATGGGGAACCATTGCTTCTGCTGCTGCAAAACTGTAAGTAAACTTTGATCTTGTGTAGCCACCTATGCAATTTAAAAAACGATGTAGTTGGCTTTGAGCATGATGAAATCTTCCAGCACTAGCCCAGCCATAAGATCCACCAAATATTGAGGAATTACCAAAGTTTTCTCTTACTCTGTTTAATTCTTTGGCTACTATATTTTCAGCTTCATCCCAAGATACAGCCACAAAAGGATCTATCCCCCTTAAGTTATTGTTTGTTCCTGGTCCATTATCAATCCAACTTTTTCTGATCATAGGCTTATCAATTCGCGTTTGATTATCGTGAATGTCTAAAATACCTGGGCCTATTGGTGATGGATCTTTATCATTTTCCCATCCAATTAATTCTGTGACTTTCCCATTATTTACTTTTGCTCTATAAGTTCCCCAATGCGAACTAGTTAAGGGAAGATCTTTCTTAAAACCCATTAGGAATTATCTAATCCAAGGGCTTGTCTTTGTTTCTTAGTCCAGGCGTGGGTTATCCTATCGATGATAATAGCTAGAAGAACGATAGCTAAACCGGCTGATAGACCTCTTCCTGTATCTGATCTTTGAAGTGCATTAAATACTTGGAGTCCTAGACCTTTTCCTCCAATCAATGGTGTAACAATTTGCATTGCAAAAGCCATTATTACAGTTTGATTAAAACCCATGACGAGACTGGGAACAGCTAGTGGAAATTTTACTTTATTTAAAGTTTGAATACCTGTTCCTCCAAAAGATTTAGATACCTCTGAATAGCTCCCTGAAACTTGTGACAACCCAAGAGCTGTTAATCTTATTATTGGTGGTACAGAATATATAACTGTTGCAATAACTGCAGATACTATATTTCCTCCAAAAAACATTAAAACAGGAATTAAATAACAAAAATAGGGCAAAGTTTGCATTGCATCTAAAACAACATTTTGGATATCTCTGTACCATTTATTGTAGGATGCTATTACTCCAAGTGGTACTCCTATTACAAAACAAATTAAAACTGAAACTAATACTGAAGATAGCGTAATCATTGAATGCACCCACATACCTGTAGCTCCAATAAAGGCTAATAATATTGCGGTGATGGTGGCAAACTTTATTCCAACTGTCACATATCCTATTAGGATAAAAACAATCATTGTATACCACCAAGGTATCTGAGTTAGAAATAAATTTAATGGGTTTAGCAAATATAAGTAAACAAAATACTTCATGCCTTTTGCAAATGATATAAAACCAGGATCAAGAGTCATTGCCTTGACAGTATCTTCTATTGGTTTTTGAATATCAATTGCCCAAGTTTCTGGAAAAGTTCCTATACTATAAATGTATGCATCAAAAATATAAATAAAGATAAAAATTAAAAATGATGAAAATAAAAAATATCGTTGGTTTATAAAATTTTTAACTGAACCTTTTTGAGACTTATTAAAAAAAGAAATAAAGCTAGCAATTAAACTAGCAAAAATATTAACAATAGTTGTAAAAAATATATTTATGAGCTTTACAGATATTCTCAAAGGTAATTCAATCAAGTTTGCTAAAGGGTTTCTGTGTAAATTTTGCGGCAATAAGTAAAATTTTTTTACATCATCAGGTAAGGTTTCTTTTTCTTTACTAATAGCACTACTTATTCTATCAAACATTATTGCCATAAATAAAATACACAAGCCCCCTTCCATCGCCCAACCAACATCTAATTTTCTAATTGCTTGCCATACTTGACCACCTAAACCTTCGGCACCAATAAAAGTTGCAAGAACAACTAAAGCTAAAGCCATCATAATTGTTTGATTAACACCCATCATGATACTTGGTAAGGCCATCGGTATTTTAATTTTAAATAAAAGCTGAAATTTATTAGATCCAAAAGACTCAGCTGACTCTATTGTTTCTTTAGATACTTGTCTTATCCCTAAATTTGTTAACCTAATAATTGGAGGCATAGCATAAATTAGTGTAGCAAGTATTGCTGGAGCACCGCCAATTCCAAAAAAGAACATAGCAGGGAATAAATATACAAAGGCAGGCATGACTTGCATGGTGTCCAAGATAGGCTTTAAAAAATTTTCAAATCTATCACTTTGAGAACTGAGTATCCCTAGGATAACTCCAAAAATTACAGATAAAATTACTGATAAGCCCATTAATGCTAATGTTTGCATTGAGACTTCCCACATATCAACTGCACCCCAGAAATAAACTGTAAACATACAAAATAGAGCAAGTTTAATACCACCATATGCTAAAGCTGGAAGAGCCATTAAAGACATTATTAAAATCCACGGAGACTCAACAAAGAAATTTTCCAATGCCATGTAACCAGCTTGTAAAAAAGAGGCAAATAATCTCGTTATCCATCTATAGTTATCTTTTAAATAATCTTCTCCGGCATTTATCCATGCGGTAAATTTAAATTCATCAGTAATAGATTTAGGAAATACAGTAGGGTCCTCATTAATAATCGATAGATAATAAGCTACTGCCCCAATGATAAAAATACTTAAGTAAAAAATTATATTTTTATTTAATTTATTTTTAGTAGCTATATTTTGATCTAAAGACATATTTAATTATATTTATTCAACTATATAAGAATTTATAAAAATAATTTTATTTTAATAGTATTAATTCACAATTATAATAGCCTTAAACCAGGATAATATGGATAAAATTATTTGCTCAAATATATGGAAAATTTTTGGTAATGATGAAAAAAGAATTTTAGACAATTTAGATCCAAATTTAAGTAGAGACGAAGTACAAGAAAAAACCGGACATGTAGTAGCTGTCAAAGATGTCAGCTTTTCCATTCAAAAAGGTGAAACATTTGTTGTAATGGGATTATCAGGTAGTGGAAAATCAACTTTAGTTAGATGTTTAACTAGATTAATTGAACCTACATCTGGATCGGTAATTATTGATGATATTGACATTACAAAAATTAGTAGAAATAGCCTTCTTGATCTTAGAAGAAATAAAATGAGTATGGTATTTCAACACTTTGGACTTTTTCCACATCGGACAGTTCTTGAAAATATTTCTTATGGTTTAGAAATTAGAGGAGAAAAAAAACAAGAAAGATTAGACAAGGCTACAGAGTCTTTAAATCTAGTTGGTTTAAAAGGTTGGCATAATAATTATCCAAGAGAGCTATCAGGTGGAATGCAACAAAGAGTTGGTTTAGCACGTGCGATGGCAGTTGAGCCAGAAATCTTAATATTTGATGAGCCATTTTCTGCTTTAGACCCATTGATTAGAAGAGAAATGCAAGATGAACTCTTAGACATTCAAAAAAAATTACAACGAACTATGGTTTTTATTACTCATGATTTTTTAGAGGCAATAAAAATGGGAGATCATATTGCTATTATGAAAGATGGAGAGATTTCTCAAGTTGGAACACCTGAAGAAATTGTGGCAAATCCAGTTGATAAATACGTTAAAGATTTTTGTGAAGATGTTCCAAAATATAAAGTATTAAGCGCAGGAAAAGTTATGCGTAAGGAATGTTCTGATGAGTCAAAAAAATTATTTTCAGATAAAACAAAATGCATAGATGAAAATGCTAAAATTGAAACATTAATTGACCAGATTTGTGAAGATGATACGACCTACCCTATAATAAATTCCCAATCTGGAGAGCTAGTTGGAGAAATTGATCGAACAATTGTTATGAAGTCTATGAAATCTAAATGAACTAATCATTTAATTTGGTTTATTAATTTTCTTGTTTTTATCTCTCCAAATAATAATCATTCCTGCAAAAACTATTAATAAAACTCCAGGGAAAAGTTGATCAAAAGGTGCTTCACCAAAAAATATCCAGGCTAGAATAAAAGATGAGGGTATTGCTAAATATTCAAAAACTGCGATTTTACTAGCTGCTATTAACCTATATGAGTAAATAAATAGTATTGCAGCAGTTCCTCCAAAAATACCAATTAATGATAAAATTAAAAAGTCAGCATTACTCTCGATATGTGTATGACCAGTTGTAAAAAAAATAAATATTAACGAACCAAGAAAAGATGAAAAGAGAGAATAAAATTGAATTTTTCCTGTAGTAAAATTATCTGGTATAAATTTTAGTACTATAACTTGGACAGCCCATAAGAAAGCAACTAGTATTGGTAAAATAGAGTAATAGGAAAAAATACTACTATTAGGTTTCATAATCATTACAACTCCAACAAATCCAATTATAACAGCTGACCATCTATAAATACCAACTCTGTCTCCTAAAAAGAAGATTGATAAAATTACTATAAAAAAAGTAGAGGAAAAAGTTAGTGTAGATGCTGTAGCAAATTCCATATTATTTATAGCAATGTAATACAAAATATTAATAGCCAAAAAACATGAACCTCTAATAAAACAAAATAAAATAAATTTTTTATTTAAATTTTTAAAAAGATCAGAGCTTTCTTTATTATAAATTAGTAAAAGTATTAGAGGGATAATTGCAAAAGTATTTCTAAAAAGGGCTAGTTGAATTGTTGAGTACTCGCCTCCTAAATATTTTACAATCAATCCGTGTATATCTATGAATATTACTCCAATAACCATTGCAGAGATTGCAAGAAATGTATTTTTTTGATTATTAATAAAATTAATCATTTCATATCACTATTAACTTGTTATAAACTTTATTATCTTAAATGAAAAACTTTAAACTGAACGAAAAAGACATTCTCTCTAATCAAGACTGGACGTTTCCAACAACCACGTATTATGGACCAGGAAGATTTAATGAAATTGGAAATTTTTGTGAAGAATTTGATATTAAAAATCCTCTTATTGTAACAGATAGTGGAAGTAAGGATCTTCCTTTTATTAAAAAGTTAATAGCATTATTGTCAAAAAAAAATATTAAATCAGATTTATTTTATAATATATCTCCTAACCCACGAGATGACGAGATATCTAAAGGATGTGACCAATTTAAAAGTGGAAGTCACGACTCAATCATAGCTATTGGTGGTGGAAGTGCGATGGATGGTGGCAAATCCATATGTTTAACTGTCAATAGTGAAACCCCTTTATGGGATTTTGAGTTTGAACAACCTGTTCCAAAGATAACAAAAGAAAATGCGTTTCCAAAAATAATAACTATCCCAACAACAGCAGGAACTGGGGCAGAAACAGAAATCACAGCAATGGTTACACATTTAAAAAAAGGAATGAAATTTTGCATATGGCATCCAGATGTAAGGCCTATATTTACACTGGTAGATCCAGAGTTAACTTTAGAACTACCGCCAAAATTAACAGCGTGGACAGGTGTCGATGCACTTGTGCATAGTATCGAGGGATACTGTGTGCCAGGTTTTCATCCACTTTGTGATGGAGCTGCTTTAGAAAGTCTTAATTTAATTTCAAAATCTCTTATTTTAGCGGTAGAAGAGCCAAATAATTTATTGGCAAGAGGTGCAATGATTATAGGATCATATTTGGGAGGAATATCCTTTTTAAAGGGATTAGGTAATGTTCATTCAATATCCCACATGGTTGGAGCAGAATTTAATACTCACCATGGTTTAACGAATGCTATTGTTTTACCACCTGTTCTTCATTTCAATTTACCAGGTATGGACGAGAAAGTTCAAAGAATGTCAGAAGCCATGCAGTTTGAAAATCATACAGTAAAAGAATTTACTCAAAATATCGAATTGTTACTTGATAGATTAAATATCCCCAAAAGTTTAAGTGAAATTGATGTTCCTGAAGACTGTGCTGAAAGGATCGCAAAAAAAGCAATGCAGGATCAAGCCTATGCAACAAATCCAAAAGAAGCATCATTGTTGCAAATGAAAGAAATTGTTACTCAAAGTATAAAACAAGCTCGCTAAGCCTCTATGCTTGAGGATCAATCTGTTGAAAAAATAATACACAGTATTAATCAGCGACAAATATCTATCAAAGAGTTAATGGAATACTATTTGGATAGGATTGAAAAATTTAATCCAGATTTAAATGCAATAGTGCTTCTCAAGGACAGAGGAGATCTTATAAAAGAGGCTATAAATAAAGATAATTCAACTCAATTTGATAATACTTTAAATGGAATTCCCATAGCTATTAAAGATTTAAGTGATGTAGTTGGCATTAAAACAACATATGGCTATCCTGGAACAAAAGATTATTTTCCTAAAAAAAATTCATTATTTGTAGAACGTCTAATTAAAAGCGGGGCTATTATAATTGGAAAAACTAATACAGCAGAATTAGGTGTTGGTGGACATACAATAAACAGATTGTTTGGCCCAACTTCTAATTATTATGATAATACAAAATCTGCAGCAGGATCAAGTGGAGGAGCCAGCACTGCTGTAGCAGCGGGACTAATACCTTTTGCAGACGGCACTGATCAAATGGGGTCATGCAGAGGACCAGCAGCATATGCAAATATTTATGGATACAGACCTACACCTGGCTTAATTTCAGTAGATAGAGAAAACCAACTATCAAGAATTCCCATACTCACAACACCTGGTTGTTTAGCAAAATCACCAAGTGATATGGCATTTTTATTAGATGAAATGATTGGAAGTGATACAAGGGATAAATACTCTTTTGATTTAAATGAACTTTTTAAAAATCAAAAAATAAAAGATGAAAATTTAACCAATATCAAAATAGGTTGGTTATCTAATATGAATAACAATTATAAAATTGAAAAAAAAATTTTAGATATGTGCGAGTCTCAACTTAAAAAATTAGAAAACTTGAATGTAAAAATTGAAAGATTAAAACCAGATTTTGATAATGAAGCTCTATGGAATAGCTGGATTACGTTTAGATCAAAAAGTATTTTCGAAGATACTTTAGCAATGAACATAAAAGATATTAATACAATGACTTACCAAGCTATATGGGAGTACAATCAAGGAAAAAATATAAAAGATGAAGACTTAGATAGTGCTTATAAACAAAAAAAAAGATGCGCGGAACAAATTGAAAATATTTTTAAAAACTTTGATTTTCTGGCATTACCCTCTGCACAACTATTTCCGTTTGATAAAAATCAACAGTTTCCTGAAAAAATAAATACTTTTGAGTTAGATACTTACCACCGTTGGTTAGAAATTTTTATATTATCTAGTCTTCTTGAATTACCTACATTTACTATCCCTGTCGGATTTGATGAACTTGGTATGCCAATGGGTATGCAGATAATTGGAAAAAGGAAAAATGATTTACAATTATTTGCTTTTGCAAAAAAATATGAGGAAATATTTAACTTTAGTAAGTTTAAACCTCTGTTAGATTAATAAAAATGAGGCACCCTCATCATTATAAAATAGCAGCTGCCCTTGCTATATCAGCTGGATCATGGGGAATATATTGGTTACCACAAAGAATATTAGAAGATGGTGGTCTTACTGGTGGTTGGGGAACCATCGCACAAATGATTATTGGAGTTATAATTTTATCTCCAATTGCAGTGTGGCGTAAAATTAATGGAAGAACTTTTGGTTTAGAGCTACCTATAACAGGCTTACTTTGTGGGGGTGGCTTTATTTGTTATGCGTTGAGTTTTCTTTTGACTGATGTAGTTCGAGCATTAATACTTTTTTACATGACACCAATATGGACTACTATTTTTGAAATTTTATTTTTAAAAAAAAGACCTGGGATAGAAAGAGCTATAACACTTGGTTTAGCTTTAGGGGGGCTATGGGTAGTATTTAGTAAGCAAACGATAATCCCTTTACCAGAGAATGCTGGTGATTGGTTAGCTTTTGCTGGAGGGGCTTTATTTGCTGGTGGGATGATAAAATTAGAAATCGCAAAGACAGATGGTGTATTCCCAACAATTTTTTCTTTCTTTTTTTATGGAACTTTATTTAACATTGTCGCTGGCTACTTTTTAAAAGATTATTTAGGACCTATGCCCACAATGGACTCTTTCGTTGCAATGTCTTCATTTCTTTTCTTTATATCTGTTTTTTATTTTATACCCACAGGTATAGTAATATTCTGGTCTCCTAGCAAATTAGGTGCAGGTTTGTGTTCCATTCTTTTTTTATCAGAAATACTTGTTGGTGTGACCAGTTCTAGTATTTTGACAGATGAACCTTTTGGCTGGCGTGAAATAATAGGAAGTTCAATGATTGTGCTTGGTGGAATTTTAGCAGTAGCACTAGCGCCAAACACAAAAAAATCATGATTTATAAAGAAAAATTAAATAACAAATCAAAAATTTTCCTCGATGGTGGAAATGGTTCTGAGATTGCTAAATTAGGTGGTGATATGAGCCCTGCTTTTGCAGCATTATCAACAATTACATCTCCTGATATTGTTGTAAAAGTTCATGAAAACTTCATCAATGCTGGATGTGATATCATTACCGCTAACACTTTTGCGACTAGTAGACACGTTTTACAAAGTTTAAATCGTGAAAATGAAACTATAGAATTTTTAACTGGATCTGTCGAATTAGCTAGAAAAGCATTAAAAAACTGTAATAAGGAAAATCAGGTTGCTATAGCTGGAAGTCTCTCCAATTTTTTTGCTTTAAAGGAAAATGAATTTGTACCTGATCCAAGGTTTATACCGTCATTTAAACAAGAAGAAGAGAATTATATAGAGGCAGCTAACACACTAAAAAATTCTGGTGTAGATATTTTAATATTAGAAATGTTATTAGACATAGACCACTCCCAATTATTATTGAATGCTGCTTTACAAACTGGTTTACCTGTATGGGTTGGATTAAGCTGTTGTGTGAATAAATATGATAACACGATAGTTGGAAGAAATTTTAGAGCTGAAAAAGAAAAATCACTAGTTTATGATGAAAAAATATATCAAGAACAACCGAAATTTTTACCTGAAGATGATATAATCTTATTTAAAGATATCATAAAGACATTAACAAATATTGGTGGAGATGTTTATGGTATTATGCACACTTGGTTTCAAGATAGCTATGGTGGCTTGAAAATTATAAAAGATCATTGGAATGGCCCTATGATGTTTTATCCAGAAATACATAAATTTGATACAAGCACACATGAAGCTATAGCTACATGTAATGAAGATGAATTTGCAAATTCTTGCCTAGAATTTATTGATGATCAAATACAAATTATTGGTGGATGTTGTGGTGTAAGTGATAATCATTTAAAGAAATTAATTGAAAAATTTTAAATAATGACATTCATAAGAAAAGTGGAGACATGGATAACTAAGTCAAAACAAACTGAAGATGGATGGTCACAAATAAAACCATTTATATTTTTAAAATTAACTAACAATGATGGTTTTGAGGGCTGGGGTGAGGCTTTTTCATTACCAGCAAGAGAAAAAGGAATTGTAGAAATTATTCATAATTTAATGAGTTCTTTATCTCATGTAAAAGACATAACACCAGATAGATTTTATAGAGAGTCAAATTTAATTGCTGATGGACATCGTGGAATTGACTTTTCCGCTGCTACAAGTGCTATAGAAATGAGTCTTTGGGATATAGAGGGGAAGAAAGAAAAAAAACCTCTTTATAAAATATTATCAAAGGATAATAGAGAAAAAGTTCCTGTTTATGCAACAATATGGAGTGAGGATTTTAAAAATGATGAAATATTATCATCAAGATGTATAGAAACGCTAAGCGATGGTTATGGAGGAATTAAAATATATCCACTTCAAAATAGAACTGTTGAACAAGCAGCAACATGTGTTTCAAAAATAAGAGATGTTTTAGGCTATAAAATACCTCTTATGTTAGATCTAGCCTGCCCTAAAAATACAAATATATCATTAAAACTAGCTTCACTTGTTGAGGAATTTAGACCTTATTGGTTTGAAGAACCAGTTGATGGTGAAGCAACAAGATCACTTAAAGATATTAAAGAGAAAACAAATTTGAGAATAGTTTCAGGTGAAAAGCAATGTGGATTAAATCATTTTATTGAAACTTTAGCTTTGGATGCAGTTGATATTTTCAATCCAGATATTTCAGGTGTTGGGGGAATTATTGATATGATAAAAATAATCAAATTATCTCATGAAAAAAAAGTTACAGTTTCTCCTCATTGTTGGAATTCTATGTCAATTGCAGCATCTGCGATGGTGCATGTATGTATGAGTTTTACAAATACAGAAATGGCAGAATTTTTTCCTGAATATATTCCATACTCATTAAAATTTAGTAATCAAAACTATGAAATAAAAGATGGATTTGTCAAAATAGAGGACAATGAAGGTTTAGGTGTAAATATTGATACTAAATTGTTAATGGAAGATACATCTTCTTACAAAGAAACAGAATTAACTTAAAAATTAATTCTTTAAAACTGATAATGCTTTAATATGACTAGGGCTGACTCCACAGCAACCACCTATAATTTGTGCTCCACTTTCAACCCATAATTTAGCTTCTTCATAATACTCTTGTGGAGAAATACTCTCTACCACATTCCAATGTGGTTTTTTAAAAAAACCGTTATTTGGATATGCCCCAATAACACCATTATAATTACTTTTGATTATTTGAATTCCTTGATTTATCACCCTTATATCGGAATGAGCTATTAATATAGGACCATTATGAATTTTTTTAAATTCATTAATAGAATTTTCAAAATCACCATAAAAAAATGCTTCAGAATTACTTATACTTTCTTGATATCCAAGCATAAGTTGATTTCTATCTCTGTCCAATGCACACGATATTGAAAGCCATATTGATATATCAAATTCATTAGAACATTCCAATAATGCCTCTATGGTTCTTATCGATGAAGTCATTGCTTCAAGGATAATCAAATCAACACCTGCTTCAGATAAAATACTTAATTGTTTTAAAAAACCTGGTTTTAAGAATTTTGGTTCAATTCTATCCCAACTACCATATGTAGAAACCGAACCAGCTACACACACATTAGAATTAGAATTATCAATAACATTTTTAGCTATTTTTACACTCGCTTTATTCCATTCTTCGATATGGTTTTCATAGCCATATTCTTTCATTGAAATTGGAGTACTAGCGTAAGTATTAGTCGTAATTATATCTGAGCCTGATTGAATAAAATTTTGATGCGCTTTGTATACAATTTCAGGATTATCTATAGAACATCTGCCAGACCAAAGATTATTATCCATAGATGCTCCAAGTTTTTCTAGTTCAGCACCCATCCCACCATCAAGAATAATAATTTTTCCTGAATTCAATTTATTTTCAATATCAGAATAAGACATAAAAATAAAATAAATCTCTATTTATTAAGGTAAGTGTAACCACAAATTTTGTTGCCATCTAAATCTCTGATATAAGAATAATACTCCCCTTCATATCTCTCACCTGGGGCGCCTTCATCTTTTGCACCTAAACTTATTGCAGTAGAATGAAATAAATCGACAGCTTCTTTATTATTTATATAAAAAGAAATTTGAGTTCCGTTACCAACCGTTGCTTTTTCTTCATTGAAAGGAGTTGTAACATAAAATTCTACTGCTTCGGGATTTGATTTAGGGGCGTAAGAGCCATAAGTATCAGTTTTTTCAATTCTCTTTAAATCAATAATATCAAGAAGGGTATCATAAAACCCAGTAGCTTTATCAAGATCGTTTGTTCCAACCATGACAAATCCTATCATCTATTTCCAACCACTAATTGCTTTAACTTCCAAATATTCATGCAGACCCCACGTTCCACCCTCTCGTCCATTACCAGATTGGTTGTAACCTCCAAAAGGTGTTCCAGCATCAGGAGCATTTCCATTGATTTGAACTACACCAGCCCTTAATTGTTTTGAAACTCTTCTGGCTCTTTCTTTATTCTCAGTTTGTAAAAAATTACCTAATCCATATGGTGTATCATTAGTTATCGAAATTGCCTCTTCTTCAGACTCAAAAGGAATAATGGATAGCACTGGACCAAATATTTCCTCTTTAGCTATTCTCATATCATTACTAACATTTGTAAATACAGTTGGTTTTACATAATAACCTTTTTCAAGATTTGATGGCCTACCCACTCCACCAGCTACAAGTGTTGCACCCTCGTCTATACCGCTTTGAATTAACGACTGTATTTTCTCAAATTGAGATTTATTAATTACAGGGCCAATATGATCTCCTGATTTAGATGGTAAATCTACGCCTATCTTTTTAGCCTCATCTGCAGCTTCCTCAACAGCTTTTTCATAAATTGATTTTTCAACTAACATTCGTGTAGGTGCATCACATGATTGACCAGAATTACTCATTATATTCCTTACACCGTCTCTAACAGCATTGGGATATGCATCAGCAAAAATAATATTACCTCCCTTACCACCAAGCTCTAAACAAACTCTTTTAATTGTGTCAGCTGCACTTTTTGAAATTAATTTACCTGCTCTAGTAGAGCCAGTAAATGAAACCATGTCTATATCAGGATGACTGGATATTTGAGATCCAACACCTGCTCCATCTCCATTTACTAAATTAAAAACACCAGCAGGAAAACCTGCCTCATGTATCATTTCAGCAAACAATAAACCAGACAGAGGTGCCATTTCAGATGGTTTTAAAATCATGGTACAGCCAGTAGCAAAAGCTGGTATTACTTTTAGAGCTATTTGGTTAATAGGCCAATTCCATGGTGTAATAAGACCACACACACCAATAGGTTCATAAACTATATAATTATTAGAATTTTCATCAAATTTTGTTTCAAATTCAAATTTTTTTAATCTCAATATGAAATCTTCAATATGTGACTCTCCAGAGGCTGTTTGTGCAGATGAGGCCCAATCTAAGGGAGCACCAAGTTCAGTTGAAATGGCTTGGGTCATCTCATTAAATCTTCTCTTGTAAATCTTTAATAGCTTTTCAAGTAAAGTTATTCTTTCCTGTACAGATGAATTTTTCCATGAAGTAAAAGCATTTTTTGCCGCCACTACAGCCTTGTTAGTGTCATCTTCATTACCTAAAGATATAGTTACATAAGGTTCTTCTGTAGCTGGATTGATTACATTAAAATCTGAGTTTTTTGATGGAGATACCCATTCACCATTTATATAAAATTTTCTTTTATCAAGCATATTTCAGATTATAACGATAAATAAACAGTTGGTCGATTTATTATATTTCATATTTATTTTTCAAGAGATCCATCTTGGACATATTTTAAAATACGAACCACTTGTTCATTATTAGATACTACAGCAGAAGCTGCTGCATCTACCTCTTTTAAAGCATGTTGATGATCATCACTATGTATAATAACAATTGACTTGTTTAGAGCCGATGCATATCCAGCGTCAAAGGCAGCATTCCATTGTTTGTATTTTTCGCCAAATTTAACAACTACTACATCGCTATCCTTTATAGCTTTTTTTGTGCGAATAGAATTAATATTGGCACCTTTATTGTCTTTCCAAAAATTTTTATCCTCAGGTCCTAATATTTCTACTCCACAATTATCAGAATTTTCATGATTAGTTACAGGAGAAAAAAATTGGATCTTCAAATTGGCAGAATTGCACAATTGAATTAAATCTTCGCGCCAATTAGTGTGAATTTCTCCAGCTAAATAAACTTTAATCATAGTTATAAGTGGTGAGCCCAGCAGGATTCGAACCTGCGACACCCTGATTAAAAGTCAGGTGCTCTACCGGCTGAGCTATGGGCCCGTGTAGAATAATTGTGAACATTTCAAATTTTTGCCAAGAAATCAAGGACTGGTTTTGGTACACTTTTGGAAATATCCCCACCCAACTTGTGTATCTCTTTTATAAATCTCGATGATATAAAATGATATTTTTCTGAAGACATTAAAAAAATAGTTTCAATATCTTTATCAATCGATCTATTCATTCCAGTCATTAAAAACTCATACTCAAAATCTGAAACAGCTCTTAAACCTCGAATAATTAATGAAGCATTTTTTGATTTTACATAGTGTACTAGTAAATTATCAAATTTTTCTACTTTAATTTTTGATAAATCTTTTTCTGGAAGAGATGAGATTGATTGATTGATTAAATTTAATCTATCATCAATAGATATTAGGTGATTTTTAGACTTATTATTTGAAACAGCTATAACTAATTCATCAACTACACTTAAACTTCTTTGAATAATATCGAGATGTCCATAAGTAATCGGATCGAATGAACCCGGATATATACCAATTTTTGACATTTTAATCTTCTAACCTTGCTACAGAGACAATTTTTTCATTTGCATCTACTTTAAATACAGAGACACCTTGGGAAACTCTTCCAACTACTCTGATGTTATCTCCAACATTACACCTTAATAATTTACCAGTATCTGAAATTAAAGCTATATTATCATCCAAATTTACTTTTAATGATTGAATAACTCTTCCATTTTTAGGAGTAACAGTAATATTAGTAACTCCCGATCCACCTCTATTAGTAATTCTGTATTCATAAGCAGAACTTAACTTGCCATAACCATTTTCAGTAATTGATAAGAGATACTCTTCTGTATTTGCCAGTTCTTTAAATTTATTGTTTATTTTTGATATATCTTTTTTAGCCTCGTTTTTTGCTTTTAAATAGGACTCTCTTACATCTATAGATATTTTATTATGAAGTAAACTACATACAGATACAACTTTATCATCTTTAGCTAATTTGATCCCCCTGACACCAGCAGAGCCTAATCCTGAAAACTCTCTTAAATCTTTTGTGGCAAATCTTATTGATTTACCATTTGTTGTTGCAAGCTGTACATCATCATTTTCTATAACAGAAATTACACCAATTAACCTATCTCCTGTTTTAAGTTTAATGGCAGTCTTACCTGTTCTAGATAATTTTCTTGAACCACTCATTGCAACATCTTTTAGTTTATTTTTTCTAATGTTCCCAAGGCTAGTAGCAAAAACTAAATTATAATTCTCAAAATCATCAATATCTTTTGGCAATGTAAGAATAGAAGAAATTTTTTCGTTTTTTGTTATTGGAATAAGATTAACAATTGCTTTTCCCCTCGAAGTAGGTGTGCCAGCAGGTAATTCATAGGCTTTCATAGAATAAACTTTTCCAACTGAAGTAAAAAATAATATTGTGTCACGAGTAGTGGCAGCGAATACTTGTTCAAGAAAATCTTCATCTCGTGTAGTCATAGCCTTTTTACCTTTACCACCTCTCTTTTGAACTTTGTAAGAGGATTTTAAAACTCTTTTTATGTAACCTTGATGGGAAACTGTGACTACAACATCTTCTTCTATTATTAGATCTTCTGTATCTATGTCTTCAATATCATGTTTTTGAATTTCAGTTTTTCTAACTGTAGAAAAATTATCTTTAATTTCTGTCAATTCACTTTTTAATACTTTTAATAGTTGCTTATCTGAATTTAATATTTTGAGATATGTATTAATATCTTCTACAAGTGATTTTAAATTATTAAATAAATCATCTCTTTCTAAAGCTGTTAACTTTTGAAGTCTTAATTCTAGGATAGCCTTAGCTTGTTCCTCATCTAACAGAATCTTAGATCCAGATAACTTAAAAGAAGGGTTTATTAACTTAATGTATTGAGTAACATTGGATTTTACTGTCCATTTTGTTGATAATAATTTTTCTTTAGCCTCTAATGGAGTTTTGGATTTTTTAATAAGGTTAATTACTGCATCAATATTATTAACAGCAATTGATAATCCAATTAAAATGTTAGCTTTTTCTCTTGCTTTGTTAAGTTTATATACAGTTCTTTTTGTAATAACATCTTTTCTAAAATTAATAAAATAAGTGAGGCCATCTTTTAAATTAAGCGTTAAAGGCTTTGTCTCTTTCAATGCAAGCATATTACTGCTGAATGAGGTTTTTAAGGGAGTATATTGAAATAGCTGATTTTTTATTATTTCAGGTACAGCAGATGATTTTAATTCAACCACAATTCTTACGCCCTCTTTATTCGACTCATCTCGAATATCGTTAATACCCTCTATCGTTTTATTGTTAACTACGTCAGCAATACGCTCTAAAAGTTTAGATTTATTTTGCAAGTAAGGAATTTCTGTAATTATAATTGCATTTCTATTCTTAATTTTTTCTTCATGAAGTTTAGATAAGACTGTAACGCTTCCCCTACCTGTTTCATACATTGAGCTTAGACCAGCAGTGCCAGATATAATTCCTCCAGTTGGAAAATCTGGCCCTTTAACGATCTTATGAAGTTGTTTCGAAGTTGTATCTGGTTCATCAACTAGAAGTAAAGTAGCGTCTATAATTTCACCAAGATTATGAGGAGGAATATTTGTTGCCATTCCTACTGCAATACCACTGGCACCATTTACAAAAATATTTGGAAATCTTGATGGTAAAACTTTTGGTTCTGTTAATGTCTCATCGTAATTTGCTCTAAGTTGAACTGTTTCATACTCTAATTCTTCTAACATAAAAGATGAAATTTTATCTAATCTAGCTTCGGTGTAACGCATAGCTGCAGCAGGATCTCCGTCCATAGAACCATAATTTCCCTGGCCATCTATTAAGGGGAGACGCATTGTAAAATCTTGCGCCATTCTAACCATAGACTCATATATTGCAGAGTCACCATGAGGATGATATTTACCCATAACATCTCCAACTATTCTTGCAGATTTTTTATAAGGTTTGTTGTGATGGTACGAAGACTCATACATAGAGTAAAGTATTCTTCTGTGAACTGGTTTTAATCCATCCCTAACGTCTGGTAAAGCTCTAGAGACTATGACACTCATAGCATAATCTAAATAACTTTTTTCTAATTCATCTGTAATATCTATGTTTGGATATATTTTAGTATCCAAAACATCTAACTGTTTTGCTTTAGTTTTTTTTTTTTTAGCCAATGATTTTTTTAAAAAGGAATGTCATCATCGAGTTGTTCAGCTGTAGATGTTTCTGAACCACCCATTGCTTCATCTGCTGCTGAGTCTAATTGATTACTATTATTTTCATCGCTAACAGATGATTGAGAACGAGTATCTAACATCGTTAATACTCCAGAATAATTTGGAATAACTACTTCAGTGGTGTATTTATCAACACCATTATTATCAGTCCATTTCCTTGTTTGAAGTTGACCTTCTATGTATATCTTTGAACCTTTCCTTAAATATTTTTCACAAATATCAGCTAACTTATCATTAAAAACAACAACTCTGTGCCACTCAGTCTTATCCTCTAACTGTTGGGTATCTTTGTTTCGATATTTCGTAGATGTAGCGATTGAAAAACTCGCCAATCTCGATCCAGCTGTGGTCGCTCTAATATCAGGATCTTTACCTAAGTTACCTAGAAGAATTACTTTATTTACTGATCCAGCCATGAATATTTTTATTAAAAGGTAATATTAATATATATTAAAAGCTCTTTAATTGATATCTAATTTAATGGATAAACATTCACCACTTACTCACATTATTGTTCATAATGCCCATGAACATAATTTAAAAAATATAAATTTAAATTTACCAAAAAACAAACTCGTTGTAATAACTGGTGTGAGTGGGTCTGGCAAATCAACATTAGCCTTCGATACAATTTATGCAGAAGGACAGAGAAAGTATATCGAATCACTAAGTGCTTATGCCCGTCAGTTTTTAGATATGATGGATAAACCCAAGGTTGATAAAATAGAAGGTTTATCTCCTGCTATTTCAATCGATCAAAAAACAACTTCCAAAAACCCTAGATCAACGGTAGGAACAGTAACTGAAATTTATGATTATCTAAGGGTTCTATTCTCAAGAGTTGGTGTACCCTACTCACCCGCAACTGGAAAACCAATCAAGGGCTTAACTAGCTCAGAAATGATTGATGAAGTTAATTTAAAATTTAATTCAAAAAAAATAATGATTATGTCTCCATTAATTAAAGGGAGAAAAGGAGAGTATAAAAAACTCTTTGAAGAGTATTTTAAAAAAGGTTACGAGAGATTTTTGATTAATAACAAACTTTATGAAAAAGAAGATCTACCTGAATTAAGCAAAAATTTTAAACATTCTATAAGTGTTGTAATTGATAGAATAATACCATCAAAAGATAATAGAGATAGATTAGCAAATAGTATTGAAATTAGTTTAAAAGAAAGTGAAGGAAGTGTAGAGGTATTTAATATTGATGATAATGAAATAATTACATTGTCTGATAAATTCATGTGTCCCGTAAGCGGATTTAGTATTGATGAGATAGAACCCAGATTATTTAGTTTTAATAATCCATATGGAGCTTGTAAAACATGTGACGGTCTTGGTGAGATAGATACGTTTGATGAAGATATATTGATACCAGATAAAAATTTATCATTTAATGATGGAGCAATAAATTTTTGGTCAGAAAGATCAAAATCAAGAATATTTCCAAAGCTAAAAAAAATGTTTAATACAAAAAAATTAGAAAATGTTATTTGGTCAAAAATACCTAAATCTTTTCAAAATGAGGTACTTTTTGGTGGAAGACAATTTGATGGTTTAATAAATATTATGGACGATATCTATGATGGCTCTTCAAGTTGGTGGAGGCAATGGGAGCTTGAAAAATTTAGAAATTCAAAAACTTGTAATGACTGTAATGGAAAAAGACTTAATGAAAAAGCACTATGTGTTAAGATTAATAACATAACTATTTCAGACTTTACTTCTCTAAGCATAGCTAATTCTTTAAAGTGGATTAATGAATTTGAAAATGAATTAAATGATCAGGAAAAACTAATAGCAGCACCATTAAAAAAAGAAATCTTTTCTAGATTAAATTTTTTAAATGAAGTTGGTTTGAATTACCTAAGTTTATCTAGAAAAAGTTCTACTCTATCTGGTGGAGAGTCTCAAAGAATTCGATTAGCAAGTCAAATTGGGTCTGGTTTAACTGGAGTTACATATGTATTAGATGAACCTTCAATAGGACTTCATCAAAGAGATAATCAAAAACTTATAAATACTCTTAAGAATTTAAGAGATTTAGGTAACACAATAATAGTCGTTGAGCATGATGAGGATATTATAAGAGAGGCAGATTATGTAGTTGATATCGGTAAGCATGCGGGTATCAATGGTGGATCTATTGTAGCTAACGGAGAATTCAACAAAATACTAAATAGTAAAGATAGTTTAACTAGTAGCTATATAAGGGGCTTAATTGGTAGGTATCCACCCACTCTTAATAAAAATCCATCAAAACAATTTATTGAAATTAAAAAGGCAAATGGGAATAATTTAAAAGATGTGAGTGTAAAATTTCCCTTAAGTAAGTTTATAACTATTACTGGTGTTTCTGGAAGTGGAAAGTCAACATTAATTAATGAGACTTTGTATGGGGCTACTAATAACAGAATATATGAAAAAATTATAAAAACACTCCCTTATGAGGACATTAAAGGTATAGAAAATATTGATAAAGTTATAAATATCGATCAATCACCGATTGGAAGAACACCTAGATCAAACCCAGCTACTTATGTTGGGCTTTTTACACCAATAAGAGAATGGTTTGCAAATTTACCAGAGGCTAAAGTTAAAGGTTTTAAACCTGGCAGATTTTCATTTAATGTTAAAGGAGGAAGGTGTGAGAGTTGTGAGGGTGATGGATTAAAAAAAATTGAAATGCATTTTTTAGCACCCGTATATGTTAAATGTGAAGTTTGTAACGGAAAAAGATATAATAAAGAAACATTAAGCATTCAGTATAATAAAAAAAATATTAATGATATTTTATCAATGACAGTAGATGATGCTGAAGAATTTTTTATTAATAATCCACAAGTTTATTCAAAGCTTAAAACACTAAAAGATGTTGGTTTAGGGTATATTTCTATTGGTCAATCAGCAACAACACTATCCGGTGGAGAAGCTCAAAGGATTAAACTTTCTAAAGAATTATCAAAACGTCAAACTGGAAAAACACTTTATATTTTAGACGAACCTACAACTGGACTTCACTTTGATGATATAAAGAAACTTTTAGAAATACTTCATAAATTAGTGTCTTACGGAAATACTGTAATTGTAATAGAACACAACTTAGATGTTATTAACACGAGTGATTGGATTATAGATTTAGGACCTGAGGGTGGAGAAAAAGGTGGGAATATTTTATTTGAAGGTAAACCAAAGGATCTAATTAAGAATAAAAATAATCAAACAGGTATTTATTTAAGAAAATATCAAGAGTCTCTTGCTTTAAGCACTGCTTCATAATTCAAATCCCCCACTATTCCAAGCACCAGAAATAAAGAAGAAAAAGTTCCAATCAAAACCCCAAAAATAAAAACTATTGGCATTTCAGTTAAATTGACAGGTGCAAGAAAAACTAGACATAATAATGCCAAAATAGTTGTGAAACTTGTCAATATAGTTCTTCGAAGATTTAATTTAATTGAGTTGTTAACATTAGTTTCAAAATTATCTTTATTTTCCTCGTTTGAAGTTAAACTTCTAAGTCGATCAAATAAAACTATAGTATCGTTTATGCTGTAACCTGCAATTAGTAGCAAAGCTGCGATCATTGTTAAATTAAATTCAATATTAAATAATGACATAAAGCCTATAGCTACAAAAACGTCATGTAATAATGCGAATATACCTGATGCTGCAAACTGCCAATCAAACCTTATCCAAACATAAACAGCTATTACCAACAAAGAAGATGCTAAAGCATAAATAGAATTTTTTATAAGTTCTTCACTAAAAGTTGGTTCTATATACTCAGAGAGTAATATTTCAATATCAGGGTTTTTATCAATTATATTTTTTATTTCTTCAATAAAAACAGGATTATTATCACCTGACTCTATTCTGATACTGAAAACATCACTGCCAACCTCTCTTTTAATTAAAACTTCTCTGTCAGAGTCTATAAAATCAAAGTATTCATTGAGCTGATTAGTTGTTAAGTTTGATTTAACCTCAAAGTTCAATCCACCTTTGAAATCAATTCCCAAATTTAATCCTTTAAAAAAAATAATTATAATTGTTAGAATTATAAGAGTAAGGGAGACTAGATAAGATTTATTTTTTAAAGAGTAAAAATTAATCATCTTTGAAGTCCAAGGTATTTTATTGAAGTTATATTAATAAATAATTTTAGTATTATGTAAGTAACAATTAGAGAGGATATAATTCCAATAATTAATGAAATTGAAAAACCTCTAATAGGCCCAAAACCAAATGCAAATAAAAAAATAGCTGCAAATAATGTTGTCAAATTAGAGTCAAGAATAGTTACATAAGCAGAATTGAAACCATGATTTTTAGGATCTTCGATATTATGTTTAAAATTTTCTCGAATTCTTTCAAATATTAAAACATTTGCATCTACACACATTCCTATTGTTAATACTATACCAATAACACCTGGTAGAGTTAAAGTTGTGTTTAATAAGGACATCATTGCAAAAAGTAAAGACAGACAACTAATAATTGTGATAACTGTAAAAAATCCTGAAATTTTATAATAAATAATCATAAAAAGAGTAATAGCTATAAGAGCTATTATTGATGCTATAACTCCTTTCTCTACGCCTTCTTGTCCGAGAGTAGGACCTATTTGTTTTTCTTGAATTATTTTTATTTGAGTTGGTAAAGATCCAGACTTTAAAATGATTGCAAGATTATTAGCTGTTTCATTTGTAAAACCACCAGATATTTGACCACTACCACCAGTAATTGACTCTCTTATAACGGGAGCAGTAATTAAAGAACCGTCAAGAACTATTGCAAATCTAGAACCAACATTTTCAGAAGTCATTTTCGCAAAAAGATCTGAACCTTCTTTATTAAAAGAAAAAGCAACTACAGGTTCATTTTGATTATATTGAAGTGACGCATCTTGAATAAAGTCACCAGTTATATTCGGAATTTCTTGAACTCTAACTTGTTCACCAGTTTCTTCATTTATGAAAGTCTTAGAACCAACTATATTATTTTTTTCTAGGTGCAATGTTAATTTAGCTGTTTTAGAGATTACTTCTTTGACGTTATTATCCAAATCACCAGGTATTTCTAATAAAATTTTATTTAATCCTACTTTTTGTATAGATAATTCTTTATTACCAAGAAAATCAACTCTTGACCTTACAATTTCGACTGCATTTAAAGTCATATCTGACAATGATTTATTAAAACTTTGTTTAGAAAAAATATAACTATTTTCCTTATCTGATTTTTCATTAATTTCTAAACCTAAATTTTGTATAACAATATTTGTAAGAGCATCTAAATTTTGGTTTTTAGATATTACAATTTCTCCATTATCTATATCGGACGAAATAGAATAAGTATTTTCAATATATTGAGATGTTTTAACTAAAAGATTGTAAAGATATTCTTCCTCATTTAATTCAAGTAAATACGAAAACCCTCCCTGAATATCTAATCCAAAATTAATTTTGCTATCAGATGTTTGACTTTCAAAATTAGGTTTAATAAAGATATAGCTTCCTATTAACAGTAATAAAGATACCCATAATCTCCACTGTTTAAAAATAATCATTATGTTAATTTAATTTATTAAGCTATTTAGCTGCTATATCAGCTATCATACCCTTAGCTACTTTGACTTGTACGTTATCTGCTATTTCTACAGAGAGAGTACCATCATCATTTACATAATGGATGTTGCCTATAATTCCGCCTTGGGTCACAACTCGATCACCTTTTTTTAAATTTGCGATCATATTTTTGTGATCTTTTAATTTCTTTTGTTGGGGCCTAATAAGTAAAAAGTAGAAAACGACAAAAATTAATATAAGTGGTAGAATTCCTGCAAGTTGTTCCATGATTTAAATCCTTTAAATTAATAAAATAAGCACTAAAATCTCACAATCATCAATGAAGTCAACATAAAATTGAAAAATAAATATTTACTGTGCTGGAATAGATCAAAAAATTCTTTAGATAAAATACCATTCAATAAAGTCCTTGATTTAAAGCTTTTGTATGGTGTTGATCAACAAATTAAAAAAATAGAGGAAAATACAAAAAACTTTTTAGAGGGTTTAGCTTTTAATCATGGTCTTTTATGGGGTGTACGTGGAAGTGGCAAAAGTAGTATTATAAGAGGTATATTAAAAAATTATGCTCATAAATATAATAAATTTGAAACATTAGAAATTAATAGTGAAGATTTATCAGATTTACCAAATATTTTTTTAAATTATAAGTTCGACAAAAAAATCATAATATTTATTGACGATCTATCATTTGAACAAAATGATAGGAGGTATATTCAATTTAAATCGTTTCTTGAAGGATCTTTTTACAACTCAAACTACGAATTTCTAGTATATGTCACAAGTAACAGAAGGCATTTAATGAAGAGAGATATGTTAGATAATGAGAGATCATCTGCTATATCTCAAGATGAGGGGATTGAAGAAAAATTATCTTTATCTGATCGATTTGGATTATGGATTAGTTTTCATAACTTAAGTAAGAAAGAATTTATCTTAATAATTAAAAATTATTGTAAATTTTATAAAATAGAATTTGATAATGAGATTGAAAATAGTGCACTCAAATGGATCTTTTCAAGAGGAAATAGAACGGGTAGGTCTGCTTACCAATTTTTTAAATATTATTGTTCAAGTAAAAATATAATTATTTAGAGATTTTATCTAAATTACCCATATATGGCTTTAAAACTTGTGGAATACTAATACTACCATCTTCATTTTGATAGTTTTCCAATATTGCAATTAATGTTCTCCCTACTGCAAGACCGGAACCATTTAAAGTATGAACAAATTTGTTTTGATCTGTATCTTTATAACGGGCATTCATTCTTCTAGCTTGAAAAGAATTACAATTACTGCAAGACGATATTTCTCTATATTTTCCCTCGCCAGGTAACCACACTTCAATATCATAAGTTTTTTCTGCAGAAAAACCCATATCACCAGAGGATAATAAAACAATTTGATAAGGAATTTTTAAATCATCTAGTATAGAAGTGGCGCAATTTAACATTCTCTCCAATTCTTTTTCTGATTCGTCCTCTTTAGTTATGCTTACTAATTCGACTTTTGAAAATTGGTGTTGTCTTATCATTCCCCTTGTATCTCTTCCAGCTGCTCCAGCTTCAGATCTATAACATGGTGTCCAAGCTGTGTACCTCAGGGGCAAATTTTTATCAGATACGATTGTATCTAATACTAAATTAGTCAAAGGTACCTCTGCTGTTGGTATCAACCAATGATTTGTATTAGTTTTAAATAAATCTTCTGAAAATTTTGGCAATTGCCCAGTGCCATAAGTTGCCGCATCTCTAACTAAATTAGGTGGGTTAATTTCTGTATAATCAAATTCATTTGTGTGTTTATCCAACATAAAATTAGCTATAGCTCTTTCTAATTGAGCTATTTTTTTCTTTAAATAAACAAACCTTGTTCCAGACACTTTTCCAGCTTGCTCAAAATCAATCATTTCTAAATTTTCTCCAAGTTCATAATGAAATTTCGGAGTAAAACTAAATGAAGGAATTTTTCCCACTTGTTTAATTAATTTGTTTGAAGTTTCATCTTTTCCTACAGGTACATCCTTATGTGGGAGGTTTGGCAGACTAGATAAATTATTTTTTAATTGCTCATCTATTATTGAAATATCCTTTTCTAGTTCATCAATCTTGTTTTTAATTAATTGTACCTTTTTTTGTAATTCAGCTTTATCACCGTCGTTAAGATTTGCAAAAGAAGAAGATAAATTCTTTCTCTCTGCTCGTAATTCTTGTGATTTAGTTAATATGTCCCTTTTTTTTTTATCAAGAGAGATAATTTCATTTGATTTTGGGTCAATGAATCTCTTTTTTAACAATTCATCAAATAAATCAGGATTTTCTCTTATGAAAGTGATATCATGCATGACAATTTTTTTTAATTATTCTCATCCTTATTAATCTGTCGCTTAGCCATAAATTTAGAAACAAGAATAGATATTTCATACAAAATTATTACAGGTAACGCTAGAGAAATTTGTGAGAATGGATCAGGTGGTGTTACAATCGCAGCAAATATAAATGATAAAACAATTGCATATTTTCTAAATGAAACTAATTGTGCGATAGTAAGAATGCCAAATTTCACAAGTAATAGTAAAACAACAGGTAATTGAAAAGCTAATCCAAAAGCAAAAATAAATGTCATCATCAATGACAAATATTCGTTCATTTTAGCTTGAAGTGTAATATTGATACCGTCTGCTTGTGAAGTTTGAAAACTCAAAAAAAACTTCCATGCTACCGGTGATATAACATAGTAAACAACAGCAGCACCTAGGACAAACAAAAAAGGGATTGCTACTAAAGTTGGTAATGAAATTTGTTTTTCTTTTTTTAGCAATCCAGGTGATACAAAAGACCAAATCTGTATTGATAAAAATGGGAAAGAAATAAAAGCTGCTGTAAAAAAAGCTACTTTAACATTCGTTAAAAAAGCCTCTTGTAAGGCTGTATAAATCAATCCATTACCCTCTCCCAAAATTGATGTGAGAGGTTTAGCTAGAAATTCAAATATTGATTGAGAAAAATAAAAAGAAACTATAAATGCAAGAATAAAGAAAATTATTACATATAAAAGTTTTTGTCTTAGTTCTTTTATATGATCAAAGAAATTCATAGAACTATCAGCTTCGGTCATTATTTTCATCTTTCATAACTTGATCATTACTTTTTTCGATAAATTCGTCTAATTCTTTTCCTTCTTTTACTATTGACTCTTTTGTGTCTAAAATTTCCTTTTTGATATCTTTTACTTCCTCTATATGTGATATCTCATTTACAGTTGATTTAAATTCTCTGGAGAGTTTTCCCAAACCTGAAGTTATACTTTTTAAAAATTTAATAACAGCTGGTATTTCTTTTGGGCCTACAACTATTACAGTAATAATTAGGATGATGGATATCTCCATCCAACCTAAAGAAAACATTACTGGTCCTTATTTTGATTGTCTTGATCTGGATTAGTTGGCTTATCATCCTCGGCCATATTGCTCTTAAATGACTTAATACCTTTTGCCATATCTGCCATCAAAGAGGGTATTTTTCCTTTACCAAACAATAATAGAACAATAATTAAAACAATTATCCAATGCCATATGCTAAAAGCACCCATATTTAAACTCTACTATATTATTGATATCTTATCTAGGGAAAATGAATACGTGGTTTAGATCTAAAGAAAAAGAAACTGAACTTGCAGGAGCAGGCAAGAATTCTCCAATCAATTTACTATGAATGTGATGTTTATTATTATTTCTATCATTAACTGTCATATGAATTATAGCACTATTTCCTAAAAATTTTGAGTCAACTACAACTCCAGAGTTAGGGCTTGTCAAAGGAGATTTTTCAACATTCAATTTAATAGCCTCAGGTCTAACTACTACATTAACTTGTTGGTTATCTGTAAAGTCTTTTGTGTTTAGTATACCCAAAGGAGTATCACATTTATTATTTATAACTTTTGTCTGAAAAATATTAACCTCTCCAAACAAAGAGGCAACATAAACATTAGAGGGATTAAAGTATATTTCACGAGGTTTTCCTATTTGAACTATTCTTCCCTTTTCCATTACAACAATAACATTGCTAAGAAACATAGCCTCTTCGGCATTGTGTGTTACTACTATAGCAGAGGAGTCCAAGCTATTTATTAAGTGCAGTGTGTCATCAATAATTTCCTTTTTTAAATTAGTATCTAAATCAGAGAAAGGTTCATCTAAAAGTAATAGTCGTGGTTGAACAGCTATTGATCTTGCTAATGCTACTCTTTGCTGCTCTCCTCCACTAAGAGCATGAGGATATTTGTCTAGAAAATTTTCAACTTTGGCTAATTGAATAACTTGATCAATCAGCTGTTTTTTATTTACTTTAGAGCTTGCAGCAAAGCTGATATTTTCTTTTACATTCATGTGAGGAAATAATGCAAAGTCTTGGAAAACGTAAGAGATTGATCTTTGCTCAGGGGGAGTATTAAATCTCTCGTTTGCAACTAATTTACCCTCAAAAGATATTTGTCCCTTTTGAATTTCTTCTAAACCAGCTATTAATCGAATTAAAGTAGTTTTTCCACAACCGGAGGGACCCAAAATGGAAACAATCGAATTATTCTCTATTGAAAAACTAAGTTTATTTATAGCATTCACCTCACCAAAAGAGTGGTGAAGATCTCTCACATCAAGTATCATTATTTTGAGTTAATTGACTTTTTGAGAACTCATCAAGAGTTTCTGCCTGATCGTCATCATCTATAAAGGCTTCATCCTTATTTAAATCATCTGAAACCTCTTGAATATTCATTGAAGCAAAATTTTCATCTAATATTCCTGAGTTTTTCATTTCCTCTATTCCAGGAAGATTATCTAAAGTACCTAAGCCAAAATGTAAAAGAAAGTCTTCAGTGGTACCCCAAAGAATAGGCCTACCAGGAACTTCTTTTCGACCTCCTGGAGCTATCCATCCAAACTCCATTAATTGATCAAATATTCCTTGCCCTATAACAACCCCTCTAATACTTTCAATTTCTGATTTTGTTATAGGTTGATGATAAACAACTATTGCTAATGTCTCTATTGCTTGTTTAGAAAGTCTTTTTTGTATTTCTTTTTTTTCATGAAATATCTCACTGACTTCGGTATTTGTTAGGAAAATCCACTTATTAGATATTTTTTTTAAATTTATACCTCTATGTTGATAAGCAGTCTCTAAGTTAGACATAACTTCAGAAATATCCTCATGAATGTCTAATCTTTTTTTGATTTCATTTTCTGATACTGGCTTACTTGAAGCAAATATTAATGCCTCTATTTTTTGTGAAGTTTCACTCATCTTTTTTTAAATATATATCAGAAAATGGTAAAGATTGCTTAATTACTATTTTTTTTTCTTCATTTTTATCTTCTTTTGCCATGTGAAGGCTGGCATTAAATGTGCTAGAAAAAAATGATTTATTCAAAATATCAGATTTTAAATTATCAGGTAATAAACTCTTTAATGTAAACCAATCTTGGTTAGATAAAATTTCCTTGGAGATAACATTTTGACCATCCTTGATTGTAAATAATTTGGTAGAACTAAATTTTAAAGTATATTGTTGATTTCTTTTATGAATATTTGCATATGCTTTTAAAAGATCAATAAGCTTGTCTTTAATTACAAAGTTTTTTTCAATTTTTAATTTATGTTTTTGTGTATTTGGAAAAAATTCCTGTTTGAATTTAGGAAGCTCGAATAACTTAATACTATTTTTATTTACAAGTTCTAGTATAGTTAATCGATTTGTAAGAAACCTTGTTACTTTTTTAACATCCTCTTCTTTATCTTTATTTACAAGGTATTTAGATTTTAAAAAGACCATAATAGCAGCCATTAGTAAATATTCCGATGCTATCTCAATGCTAACCTTTTTTAAATCTACAATAAAAGCAATATATTGATTACAAAGACTAAGTATTGGTAGGTTTTTTAAATCAAATTTATTCTTATGAACAAGTTCTAAAAGAACATCTAAAGGTCCGTTGTAGTCTTTAATATCTATATTTAGATTAGAATCCATTAATTTTTAACAATTGATTATACAATTCATGATAGTGATTAATATTAATAGATTTGAAGTCTAATTTTTTCTTATATTGCAGAAGTTTATTGGATTTGTAAACATTAACGTAATTTTTCGAAAAATTAAAAGAATTTATAATTTCACTATATTTATCCAAGTCAGAGCTACAATCTAAAATAACATCTAATTTAGAAAAGTTAGCTAACTTAATAGCGTCCTTAATATTATAAATATTAGCATTCATTTCTAGATCATCAGATATGAGTAAACCTTTGAACCCAATTTTTTTTCTAATGATATTATCAATAATATAATTTGAAAAAGTGGCGATGTTAGTTTTATCCCACGATAGATATTTAATATGTGCAGTCATTGCCAAAGGAAGGCTATTAAAATATTTAAATAATTTGGTGTGATCCTGAAGAGAGATTTTACTCAATTTAGTTATTGGCATAGTCAAATGAGAGTCTTTATTTGTTACGCCATGTCCAGGAATGTGTTTCATTATTGGAATTAGCCCAAAATAAATTAAATTTTCTAATAATATTTTTTGCAAAATTAAATTAATATTAATGTTTGGTCCAAAAGTTCTTTTTTTAATCATTAAGATTGTATTTTTAATTGGTAAATCTAGAACAGGAACTGTGTTAACATCGAAATTTAGTTTTTTTAGATAATAAGATGTTATGAAGGATTTCAAAAAAACTAACTGCTTTGATAAAGAAGGGTATCTTAAATAAATTTTATAAAGCTCAAAATTATCTAAAAAATTAAATTTTTTAAATTTTTTAAATCTATTTACAATGCCACCCTCTTGATCAATAAATATTAATGTATTTTTACTTAATGATTTAATTGATTGATTTAACTTTGATATTTGAGGAATATTACTGATATTTCTTGTAAAAATTATTACCCCAAAAGGTTTTATCTTCGAAATAAAATTTTTTTCTTGTTTAGATAAAGAAATACCTTTAACGGATATAATTATTGGATAATTCATTTTATAAAATCAAATTCATCAGCAGTAATAGTTATAAAATTATCAAAAAAAATATACTTCAAGTAATTATCAAAAAACAGATAAGAAAATAATAAAATCAGTATTAAAAAAAAAATAATTATTACTATTTTTAGATTTTTCACATTTGTAATTTAGGCTGAATGCCTAAAATTTTTAATCCTTCGTCTAATACATTTTGATAATTATGTAATAACTTAATTAGATTAGAGGAAATATTATTCTCATTATCTAAAAATTTTACTGATGGTTTATTTTTTGAAGAGGACCATAATGTATGGAAATATGACGACAAACTCTCTAAGTAGTGTGCTATTAAATGAACTTCTTTTTTTAAATATGCAGATTTTACTACATTATCCCACTCCAATAGTTTTTTATATAAGTTTTTTAATTCTGAAGTAACTATAATGGGTGTATCAACAACTTTATTTACTTTATTTAAAATGGATTGTGTTCGTGCATAAGAATACTGAATATAATAAATAGGATTTTCCTTATTCTCTCTCTTAATTAAATCTATGTCTAAATCCATGTGAGTATCATTTTTTCTGTAAGACATAAAATATCTAAAATTATCAATTCCTATTTCATCTATTAAATTTTTAAGTTCAAAAATGTTACCCTCTCTTTTTGATAGTTTTTGTATTTTATTATCTCGTTTTAAATTGACAATTTGACAAAAAACAACTGAAAAATCAATTTTTGGGTGTAAAGAAGTTATCGCTGATGACAATCTTTTGAGATATCCTAAATGATCAGCGCCCCATATATTTATTAGTTTATTAAATCCTCTTTGAAATTTATCTTCATGATAAGCAATATCATTTGCAAAATAAGTGGGAGTGCCATCATTTTTAGTTAATGCTCTATCTTCATCATCTTCAAAAAGAGTTGATTTAAATATAGTTAGCTGATTATCCTTTAAAGTGCCCGTAAAATCCTTAGGGGCATTTAATTGACCTTCGTATGTTAGATTTTTTTGCTTGAATTTTTCAAGAATTAATGGGAGATGACCCTTGTCCATAATGGTTGTTTCATATGAAATTTGATCGAATTTAATACCTGCTGTGCCAAGTGTTTGAAGCGTCTGACTGACAAGATTTTCTATAGCATAATTTACTATATTGATTTTCTCATCGAAACTTAGCTTATTATCAAATAATGGTTTAAATTTTTCGTAACAGTTCTTTGCTATATCATTAATGTAATCACCTTTGTAAAATTGTTTTTCATTAAGATTTAGATTATTTGTCTGTGAAATAGAATAAAGTATTGAAGATAGAAATTCATTAATTTGATTACCTGTGTTATTTACATAATATTCACGAGTTACAGGATGTCCAAAATACTCAAATAAATTAGATAAAATATCTCCAACAACTGCACCTCTTCCATGTGCTAGGTGTAATGGACCTGTTGGATTTGCAGATACAAATTCAATATTTACCTTTTCATTTTCTTTAAATTCTTTTTCGTTATTGAATAATTGAGGATTAAAACTTTCATCCTTAAGAAAAAAATTTATAAAGCCAGGTCCAGCAATTTGTACTTTTTCAAAATTATTTAAATTAATAGCCTTTAAAATAATGTCTGCTAATTGATTTGGATTTTTTCCAAATATTTTTGCAAATTTTAGAGCAGCATTAGTTGTAAAATCTCCTTTTTTGTCAAAAAGTGTTTCAACTTCAACATCTTCAAAATTAATACTAACGTTCTTATCAATTTTAATTAATATTTCAAAAAGAGATTTTTTTAATTTATGTAACATATTTTTTATAGAAATTTATAGCATACTGATCTGTCATACCACATACATAATCGACTATTATTTGTTGCTTATCTGTATCATATTGTAATTTTTCTTTCCATTTAGATGGAAGCATAGAGGTATCATTATTTAATAATTTAATTATAGATACTAAAATTTTTTCAGCTTGCGTTCTATTTTTATATACAAAATCAGATGTGTAAAAAAATTCGAATAGAAAATTTTTAAGAAATTTTACTTTATCTAATACTGGAGGACTAAACTTAACCAAAAAATTTGTGTTTATTATAACATCTTCAATCGATCGTATTTGTGAATTATTAGAAAGAGTATTTTCAGTTTCGTTAAGAAGATCCAAAATTAAGTAGTTCATAATGGATCTTGAAAAGTAATTTCTTGCAATACTTTTATCTAAGTTTGCAATGTATGAAAAATCTATAAAATTAAATTGTTCTTTATTTTCAGCTAAACTTGATATTGTCAGAATACCTGATCTTAAAGCATCATCGAAATCATGAGCTATGTAAGCTATATCATCAGACAACGATGCGATTTGAGCCTCTAATGAGGGATTCTTATTTAAATCAAATTTAAAATTTTTTGATAAGTCGTAGTTTCTATTTGTTTCTTGTATTTTTCCATTATGCTTTATTAAACCATCTATTGTTTCCCAAGTTAAATTTAAACCATCAAAATTTATATATCTCTTTTCTAATAATGTAATTTGTCTAAAAGATTGATAATTATGGTTAAAATTTGCATCTAATTCTTGAGTAATTATTTCTTCGCCCACATGACCAAAAGGACTATGACCTAAATCATGAGATAGTGCTATACATTCAGTGAGATCTTCATTTAAAGACAATTTTCTACTTATAGATCTTGCTATTTGAGATACCTCAAGAGTATGTGTTAGTCTATTTCTATAATAATCACCTTTTTCAAACATAAATACTTGTGTTTTATCTTTTAGTTTTCTAAAGGCTGTTGAATGATAAATTCTGTCTCTATCTCTTTCGTAAAGTGATCGATGATCATTTATTTCATCGTAAAGTCTTCCTTTTGAATTTTCTGGTAAAGCTGATAAATTACTGAACATATGGGAAGTATTAATATAACAGATAAAGCTATAAATAAAATTCAAGAAGTTCTAAAAGATCAAAATATGAAATATTTTAGAATCAGAGTCAAAGGTGGTGGATGTTCTGGATTCCAGTACGTATTTAAAAGTGAAAATGTAATTAATGAAACCAAAGATCATGTATTTAATTTTAAAGATTTACAAATTTTGATCGATAAAAATTCTATGACTTTCATAAATGAGTCTGAATTAGATTATAAAGATGAATTGATAGGCTCTAGTTTCTCTATTTCAAATCCTAATGCTAAAAATTCTTGTGGCTGTGGCACATCATTTAGCGTTTAATTGTGAAAATAATTAGTTGGAATGTAAATTCTTTAAGAGCTCGAGAACCACTTATAGAAAAAATAATAAAAACAGAAGCTCCAGATATATTTTGCTTACAAGAACTGAAGATATTAGATAAAGAATACGTAGAAAATTTTTTTAATCAATTTTCATTGAAAACAGTGGCTGAAACTCAAAAAAGCTATAATGGGGTAAGTGTTTCTTGTAAAAGTGAGATTGTATTAAATGAAAATCCCTTAAAAAGGTTAAATATGACACAAGCAAGAAACAATACAGTTATTATAAAAGATAAAAATTTAGCAATCCTCAATTGTTATTTCCCTAATGGAAATCCTATAGATACAGACAAATTTACAAATAAACTTGAATGGATGAAATTACTTTATAGAGAAATAGAAATACTTAAAAAAGAACATGAAGTTTTATTAATGGGAGATTTTAATGTTATTCCAGATGATGAAGATGCTCATGATATTAAAAAATATAAAAATGATGCTCTAGCACAACCTGAGTCTAGAAAAGAATTTTATAAATTAATAAATCTAGATCTAATTGATGTGTTTAAGACTACTCCAAAAAAACAAAGTTATACTTTTTTTGACTACAAAACTTACAAATTTGGAAAAGAAGAAGGAATAAGAATAGACTTTTTTCTTTTATCTCCATTTTTGAAAAGTAAAATAATGAAACTAAAAGTATTAAAAGAATACCGTGATATGGATAGACCCTCTGATCATTGCCCTATTCTTATAGATTTAAATATCTGAATAAGTCTTTTTTTCTAATTTACCACCAGGGTGTGTAACTGCCCCTAGGTTTGCAGGTCCAACAGTTTTCATATATTTCCATAAAGTACCTGACATAAACTCTGGTTCTTTATTAACCCATTTAATTTTTCTATCGGATAACGTTTTTTCGTCTACATTCAAATTTAGTATATTTTTCTCTGCATCAATTTCTATTTCATCACCATCTTCAACTAACGCTATAGGCCCACAATCATAAGCCTCTGGGCCTACATGGCCGATACAAAAACCTCGTGTACCTCCAGAGAACCTTCCGTCAGTAATTAAAGCTACCTCTTCGCCAAGATCTTGTCCATAAAGGGCACTAGTGGTAGATAGCATTTCTCTCATACCTGGTCCTCCTTTTGGGCCCTCGTATCTTATAATCACAACATGACCAGGTTTAATTTTACCATTTAAGACAGCGTCTAGAGCATGTTCTTCTCTATCAAAGCAAATTGCCTTTCCTTTGAACTGTAATTTTTTAAGTCCAGCTATTTTTACAATCGCACCATCAGGAGCAAGTGAACCTTTCAAACCTACCACGCCACCTGTTTTAGTAATTGGGCTACTGACAGGATAAACAACATCTTGATTTTTTGGTAACTCCACATCTTTTACATTTTCAGCTAACGTTTTTCCAGTAACAGTCATGCATGATCCATCAATCAACCCGCCATCAATGAGTGCTTTAATTAGAACAGGAACGCCACCAACTTCATATAAATCTTTAGCTACATACTTCCCCCCCGGGGCTAAATTACCTATATAAGGTGTTGATTGGAAAATATTACAGACATCTTCCAAAGTAAATTCAATACCAGCTTCATGAGCCATAGCAGGTAGATGTAAACCTGCGTTGGTTGATCCACCTGATGCTGAAACAACCACAGCCGCATTTATTAGTGATTGTTTTGTAACAATATCCCTAGGTCTCAAGTTTTTTTCAATTAATTCCATAACTACTTTTCCACTTTCATAAGCATATTTATCTCTACTTTCATAAGGAGCTGGTGTCATAGCAGAACCTGGAAGAGCTAAACCAATAGTCTCTGAAACGCATGCCATGGTATTTGCGGTAAACTGTCCGCCACAGGATCCAGCAGATGGACAGGCAACACACTCAATGTCATGGAGTTCTTGGTCTGAAATCTTTCCTGTTGAATGTTTTCCAACAGCTTCAAAAACATCTACTATTGTTACGTCCTTATCCTTATAAACACCTGGTAATATAGATCCACCGTACATAAATACAGATGGCACATTAAGTCTTAGCATTGCCATCATTAAACCTGGCAAAGATTTATCACACCCAGCTAAACCAACTAAGGCATCATAACAGTGCCCTCTTACAGAAAGTTCAGTTGAGTCAGCTATAATCTCCCTACTAGTTAAAGAAGATTTCATTCCCTCATGACCCATAGCAATACCATCAGTAACAGTAATCGTGGTAAATTCTCTTGGTGTACCTTTTGCATCCCACACACCTTTTTTGGCTGATTGAGCTTGGCGAGAAAGTGAAATATTGCAAGGGGCAGACTCATTCCATGTGGTTACTACACCAACAAAAGGTTGTTTAATCTGTTCTTCAGTAATTCCCATAGCATAATAAAAAGCTCTATGTGGTGCACTTTTAGGACCTACAGAAACATGTCTACTTGGTAATTTGCTTTTATCAACCATTATTGAATATTAATTAATATACTATCAATTTTAGACAATTCCATATTAATTGAACTTTGTCTCTCTTTATTTTGATCAATGAGATCTTTTGGAGCTTTTGATACAAAATTTTCATTTGATAAATTTTTATCAATCGTATTTTTTTCTTTTTCCAAAAAGCTTTTATTTTCTTGAAGTTTTTCTTTAATTTTAGATTTATCAATTTGGCTAGTGGAAATTTCAAAATCAAACTCTTTAAAAGGTAAAGTAACACTATTGTCTTTATGGGATGATGAAAGTTTTTTTCTTGTTAAAAATTCAAATGTTTTTTTATTATCTTCTAAAATTGTTTGAATTAATTGGTTTTTAGAAAAAATTTCTACAGTATCTTCTTTTTTGATTTCAAAAAGTTTTTCTATTGACCTGTATTCTTCTATAAAATCAATAAATAATTTTGTTTTAAATACATGTTCACTCTCTGTTTTTAAATCAACATAGTCCCACTGATGACTCATCAAGATATCTTTATTATTTTTACCCCACAATTTTTCAGTAATAAAAGGAATCACTGGATGTAAAAGTTGCAATAAAGAATTAAATACTAAATGAAAAGTTTGTTTGGTTTCATCTCTAAATTGATTGTCGTCTAAAAGATTTTTAGAAAGTTCAATATACCAGTCACAAAAAGTATGCCATGTAAAATGATATAGTTGATTAGCCACTTCATGAAAATAGTATTTCTCATAATTTTCTTGAACTTTTTTATATAACTCTTGAAACTCATTTATAATCCAAATATTAAAAATATGGTTAGGGTTAACTTTGCCATTATCTGTAAATGGATAAATTCCTTTAAATTCAGCAAACTTATAGGCATTGGTGATTTTAGTAACGAAGTTTCTATAACCAGCAATGCGTTGCTCACTTAACCTTACATCCCTTCCAGGTGTATTTAATGATGTTAGAGTAAAGCGCAGTGTATCTGCACCATACTTGTCAATTATTTCTAAAGGATCTATGACATTACCTTTTGATTTTGACATTTTTTGACCTTTTTCATCACGAACGAGAGCATGAACATAAACAGTTTTAAAAGGTGTTTCTGACATAAATTTATTACCCATCATCATCATGCGGGCAACCCAGAAAAAGATGATATCAAAACCCGTAACTAGTACAGAATTAGGGTAAAATGTATCTAATGTTTGTTCTTTGTTGGGCCATCCCAATGTAGAGAAAGGCCAAAGAGCTGAGGAGAACCAGGTGTCTAAGACGTCTTGATCTCTTTTTAAAATTATTTTATCCGCTTTATAAAAGTCTACAGCTAAATTTTTCGCTTCTTCTTCAGTTTCTGCACAAAATTCTTTTCCATCAGGACCATACCAAACTGGAATTTGATGTCCCCACCATATTTGTCGAGAAATACACCATGGTCTTATATTTTCCATCCATTGAAAGTATGTTTTCTCCCAATTTGAGGGAAAAAATTTTGTATCACCGTCTTTTACAACTTTCATTGCCTGTTTTGCTAATACTTCAGCATTACAAAACCACTGATGAGTTAAAAAAGGTTCGACAACAGTGTTCGAGCGATCACCATATGGTATTGAAGTTTTATAATCTTCAATTTTTTCTAAAAAACCTTTTTCTTTTAGCAATTGAACAACTTTTTTTCTTGCCTCAAATCGATCTAAACCCTGAAATTCTTTTGGACAATTTTCGTTCAATGATCCGTCTTCGTTTAGAATATTCAATAGTTCTAAGTTGTGCCTTTTACCGATTTCAAAATCGTTAAAATCGTGTGCTGGGGTAATTTTAACTGCACCACTTCCCATTTCCGGATCAGAATATTCATCAAATATAAGTGGAATAGATCTTGATGTTAAAGGAATAGTAAAAGTTTCTTTTTTTAATGAAGTATATCTACTGTCATTGGGGTTAACTGCTATAGCAACATCACCAAAAATTGTTTCTGGTCTAACTGTTGCAACAGTTATACTCTCAGAATTAGAGCTTGGATATTTTATATAGTAAATTTGGGTGCTTACATCCGTAGGAACAACTTCTAAATCAGAAATAGCTGTTTTAAATTTGGTATCCCAATTAACAAGAGCTTGATCTTTATATATCAACCCCTCTGTATATAATTTAACAAAAACCTTTCTAACTGCAGATGACAATCCGTCATCCATCGTAAATCTTTCCCTTGACCAATCACATGAACTACCAAGCCTTTTTAATTGATTTATGATTGTGGAACCCGAATATTCTTTCCACTCCCATATTTTTTCAATGAACTCTTCTCTTGTGAGATCTTTACGATAAATATTTTTCTCAGCTAAGTTTCTTTCCACAACCATTTGTGTTGCTATGCCTGCATGGTCTGTTCCAGGTTGCCAAAGAGTATTAAATCCATTCATTCGGTGATATCTTGTTAAAATATCCTGAATAGTGTTATTAAGTGCATGTCCCATATGCAACGACCCTGTTACATTTGGAGGAGGTATACAAATAGAAAAGTTTTTATCAAAATTGTATTTAGGTTTAAAACATTCTTTGTCTAACCAAAGCTGATAAATTTCATTTTCATATTCTTTTTTATTTTGAAATTCATCCATTTGCTAAAAAACAAATGGTTCAGATTGAACATATTTATAAATATAAGACGAAGAAGCTTCATCTATAACAAACTTATTCGATTTGCCTCCTACTTTTATATATTTAACGATCTTATGTTTAAAATCTTGATTATCAATTATACAAACTATCTCTGCATTATCAGATGCATTTTTAATTATATTTATGGGCTCTTCATCAAGTGAACCATTAATAATAATCTTTTGGTATTTTTTTATATTTGGCTTTTTGTTATTGAAAAATTCCTCTATCGTTAAATCTAATAAAGAGGCATTGAACAAACCGTCTTTCATACTATTTTGGAAAACTCCAGTCATTTGAATAGAGGACTCTATACAGTCAATATTAGAGGAAAATTTATTTATAATAGATGTTGATGTACCAAATCCAGAACCAATTTCTAAAATACTCTCATCATCAATCTCTCCCAAAGCTTGTAATAAATGAAATGATGTTAAAGGAGGTAGAACAAAGCGACCATCGTCTAAAAATATAATTTTATCAGAATAAGCTAAATGTTTATAAGGTTTTGGATACAAGTTTTCTCTTGGAAATAATTCAATTTTTTCAATTAAAGATGAGTTTTTTATACGATTAGCTCTTAGTTGATTAAGAACCATATTTGTTCTTGCTTGTTCAAAATTCATGATAAAGTTTGATTTATAACAAAATTAATTGTTTTTCATAGATCATATTCGCCTCATATAAAATAATAGTGTAAATTAAACTATGAAAATTTTTAGTGTTTTTATTTTAATTACCTTTTGTTCATTATCCTATGCTCATCAACCTGTAATAAATGACTCAAACCCAAATAAACCTAATGAGGCATATCTAATAGAAAAACCAGAAATATCAAAAGCAATATACTCTAAATTAAATGGTGATCCACATTATTACTTAATAAATTCTGATCAGAAATTTAATTTTTATGTTGGTATTACCGTTCCAAAAATTGATGATTGTAATACATTTAGAAAGTTCTCATTTAGTATTTTAGAAGGTAAAGACCTTGGGTTAAGTGTCATCGAGGAAGTTGATGGTCAAAATTTTGAGTGGTGGGAATGGTATGAGCCTTATGGTAAAAAATGGTATTGGATAGGACCACAAATTGGTGAAAATTTTAAAAGTACAGTAACTTACGAACCAGGTTCATACTACATTAAAGTTTTCAATGAAATTAATATGGGTAATTACGTTCTTGCAACTGGAGATATAGAAAAATTTGGACCTACTGTTATTGCTAAACTGCCATTAATAATGCCAAAAGTTAATAAATTTTGGGACAATGAACATTGTGTAAAATAAAGTTTTCATAATATTCACAAATTAAAAAATACAAAATCCAATTTATTTGATAAGATAGAATCACCTAGAGGATAGGTTTAAGGATGGAGGTTAAAAAGATGAAGCCACCAAAGTAAGTAATTTAAGTCATCACTTAACAAAATTTCTCATTATCTATTGCTTTTTTTACCTTTTAACATAACTAATCCTAATAAATTTTTTTATTTATATTGCTGTAATCTTTGAACAACTCATGAATTTTTTTATTTTAATTTTTATTAAATTTAAGGATTTAAATTTTCAATATAATTTAAGCGACCCAAGATTTCATCTCTGTCCATATAATAACCTTGAAGGTGCCTTTCTCCAGAATTGGCATCATATTCTTTTCTACCATGTAACACTCTTCGATTATTAAAACTAAAAATATCTCCGGCTTGCATACGAAAGTTAATTTCAAACCTCTGGTCATGAAGTAAGCTTAAAAGCTTTCTGTATGCTGAGTAAAAATGATCCATCTGATCAGGATGGCAGTCCATAACTCCCATGTAAGCAACGCTGAACCTAATATCATTATAATCATTATTGTGATCGAGAGTTATTATAGGTTTATGCATTACTCTAATTGTATTAGTTGTGTAGTCTCTATTTACAAATTTTACATACGTATTAAGTAGTACGTCATAATCATTTGGGTGATTATTTTTTAAATAATCAATAACCTTAAAACCATCTACAGCAACTGACTCACCCCCAGTAGCATTATTTATTAAGCAGTGAAGAAACTGATATCCTGGAGCAATCTCATAATATGGTAAATCAATATGATTTCTTAGACCTGCAGCAGTATAAGCTGAATTATTAGGGTTAGGTATATCAATGACCTCAAATGGTGTTTTAAAAAAAGTTTCTCGAGTGTGACTTATATTTTTCAGGATATCAAAACCAGAATTTACATCTGTCGGAGCATTTTTAACAATTGAAATACCAAAAAAATTTAGTTGCTGTAACCACTTTTTTAAACCATCATCACTACTATTTATTTCGCTGTAATCTATTTGAATATCAGTAAATGTATCTTGCATGGATTTATCCCAAATCCTATATGGTGAAACGTACTCTCGACTGTGTTTTAAAGAATAACAATTATGTCTCAACCAATCTCTCTCATAAACACTTTTATGCCCTCCTTCACTCCATTCAATCTCAAGATTACCTTCACTATTTAGAGAGTAATTTTTAGGGTGAATATCTTCAGATACATCCAGCAAATTAAAAGTTCGTTCACGAGCTGTTGGATGCACTTCAGAAGGACAATTATCTCTCAACCATAAGAAATTATATTTACTTTTAAAACCATCACTCCAATTTACCAAAATAGACTTGTTATTTTTATCGATTGTTTTAATTGAAAGATTTTCGCTCATATTAAAATTTATTAAATGTTTTATTCCAATTAGGAAAATTATTTCTATGATATTTATTCAAAGTTTTCATGATTTCAATCAAAAAAATATCTCTTTGCACCTCTAGATCTTTAATAGTGTATTTTCCTGCCTGTTTTTTTGTGCCTGAAATCATTAATTTTTTTAGTTTTGCATCAAGTTTTGGCGCCTTTAATTTAGTCCAAGGTAATTTAAGAGCAGGTCCAAACTGCTCTAACATGTGTTTCATACCAGTTTGCCCTCCTGCAAGATGAAAAGTTAGACAAACACCCATAAAAGACCATCGTAGACCAGGTCCATAAACAATCGCATCGTCAACATCTTGAGTCGAAGCAATTCCATCTTTAATTATGTGAAGTGCCTCTCTCCAAAGAGCCTCCTGTAAGCGATCAGATATATAACCCTCAATTTCTTTTTTTACAATCAAAGGCTTCATTCCTATTCCCTCGTAAAACTTCTTAGCTCTGGTAATTGTGTTTTTCTTTGTTTGCTTTCCTGATACCAACTCGACAAGAGGTAATAAATATACAGGGTTAAATGGATGTCCTATACAAACTCTTTCTGGATAATTACATAAAGATTGAATTCTTGTAGGCAAAAGTCCTGATGAACTAGACGCTATGATTATATTTTTTGGCAATAATTTATCTATATGTTTAAGAAGTTTCTTCTTTAACTTTTCATTCTCTGGAGCATTTTCTTGGACAAAGGTGGTTGAATGAAGAGACTCTCTGAGATCAGAATAAATTTTCAAATTACTAAGTTTTGCATTTTTGTTTAAACCTAACCTTTTAAGGCTCTTTAAAGCTGTTTTAGTATTTGATAATAGTTGCTTTCTTGCCTTAACACTTGGGTCATAAGCATTAACTATTAGACCACATGCTAGCATTCTAGCAGCCCATCCAGCGCCAATGACACCAGCACCGACTATTGTGACAATCTTTTTTTTAATCAACTTTTAAAAATATATTAACTCATAAATATTAAATTATGATATTTTTTTTGTATGATTATATATATTTGTAAGTTCCTTCATCTTATATCTCTGTTTATTGCTGGAGGAGGAGGTATTGGTAGTGCTGTTATACAATCTATATATATAAAAGAAGGTAAAGTGCCCGAGCCTCATTTGGCTAGAGGTTTTAAGGTTTTAGCATTTTTATCTTTATTAGCTATCATCACAATGTGGGTTACTGGAATTATTTTGCTATTGGTAATATACGGCTCATTTAATTTAGGTTGGACTTTTCATATGAAATTATTTGGAGCTAGCTTAATTTTAATAACAGCCATATTTATAAATATGCATTTATATGTATCAGCTAAAAAAAGCCTATCCCCCAATCAAAAATATATCAAAAATTCTGGGTCTTTGTCTAGATTAGGCCTGATTCTTGCCATAGCTGGTGCAATAGGATCTTTTGTCTGACCATATTTATTTTTTTTTTAGTTTATGGTATTTTTTCTAAATGAAAGTTGACTTAGACAAATGGCATCATTGTGAAGTTGATAAAGAAGAATTTGTAAAGCTTCTTAAGAAGTCTGATTATCAAGGTTTTAAACACATGTTTATTTTCTTTGGGTCTTTAATGGTATTCGGTGTTTTAGCTTATATGACATGGGGGACTTGGTGGTCTTTATTATTTTTTTTAATTTATGGAAATATATGGAATTGCGCAGATCCTATTTGGCACGAAACAGGACATAAAACAGCATTTAAAACTAACTATTGGAATAACTTTTTTTATCAAATTGGTAGTTATATGAATGGATTTGAACCAGTAAGATGGAGGTGGTCTCATTTCCGTCATCATGGTTATACTTACTTTGATGATCCTCTTGATTTTGAAATAGCAATAAGAAAACCAACTGATGTTTTTTACTTTTTCAGTTTATTTATACCTTTCTTTGACATAATTAATTTTAAAAAAACAACTCAATACGAAACTATTCTTCATGCTTTAGGCAAAAAAACAGAGGTAATGAAACAAGTAATTCCTGAAAGAGAACATCAAAAGTGCATAAACTCTTCAAGATTACATGTTGGTATTTGGATCTTATTAATTTCAATGTCAATTACTTTTCAGACTTGGTTGCCGGTTTTATATTTTTTACTTCCAAACTTTTATGGGATAACACTCAAAAGACTTTTTGGATTAACTCAACACACTGGGCTAAAAGATAATATCAAAGATCATAGATATAGTACTAGAACAATGCATTTAAACCCGATCTTCAGTTTTTTATATTGGCAGATGGAATATCACATTGAACATCATATGTACCCTACTGTGCCATCGCATAATTTGCCTAAACTTCACCAATTAGTTAAAGATCAGATGCCTCCTGCAAAAAAAGGTTTATGGGGAGCATACTCTGAAATCATCCCTACAATTTTAAAACAAGCAAAAAACCCTTCATATGAATTACAAGTAGCCGTTCCATCTAATAATAATGGCTGAAAGAATTACCGTTTTTGATTTATGGAGTCAAAAAGGGAAAAAAAAATGGCCTCAAACTCATATAGATACTGCAAAAGAGGCAGAAGCTGCATATAAAGCAGGAATTGAAATAATTTCCTGTGAACCCGATCATCAGTTCAAGGATGTAAGAAAAGTTGCTCCAACAGCATTTTTATCTGTTGGTCTTAAACATGGATTGGTGAGTTCTCCTCAAGAGGCAATAAAAAAAGGTTTTGAAATAATGGAAATGGGTGCTGATGCTATTTATTGTTCGCACTCTATTAACTTTATTGAGGCAATGGCAAAGGAGGGAATTCCTATAACAGCTCACGTTGGTTTGGTGCCTAACCTCTCAACTTGGACTAATTTCAGAGCGGTGGGCAAAACTGCAGAAGAAGCATTAAAAGTCTATCAAAACGTCAAAGATCTTGAAAGTGCAGGTGCAGCTTGTGTAGAAGTAGAAGTAGTTCCTGTTGAATTAGCAGATTATATTACAAAAAATACAAGAATGATTACCATGGGAATGGGCTGTGGAGATGTTTGTGATACGCAGTATCTTTTTTGTAATGACATACTTGGTACTAATAAAGGTCATTACCCAAGACATGCAAAAAAATATGTAGATATATTATCTAAAGAGGATGAGTTACAAAAAATAAGGGTTGAAGGATTTAAAATGTTTGTTGATGACGTTAAGAACGGGCAGTATCCTGAAGATAAACATTTAATAAAAATGGAAGAGAAAGAACTAGATAATTTTTTAAATAAAATTAAATAAGATGAAAAAAAACTTTTTTAGAAAAGTTGCTTTTGGTTTAAGTCCCAATGAAAAAATAAACGATGATCCCTTAAATTGGGCTAAACAACAATTTGATACTGTGCCAAAATTTGTTTGGGAAAAAAAACTTCCTAATCTTGAAGAACAACAAGACAAATATGGCAAATGGGTTTATGAAGACCGTAAAGTTTTAAGAGAAAAATATAAAAATGACCGACTAGCTTATGAAAAAGAAAAAGATAATTTAAGAGTAATTACAGGAGAGAAATTTTTTGAGCCATTAGAGTTATCTGTGAGACATTCTACGGCCCTAGCTTCAAACTCACCAGCGTTTGAGAGAATGTGGCATTTTTGGGGTAACTTTTTTGCGATTAGTGAAAAGGATTTTTTAGCAAGTTTTTCTACAGGTGTTTATCAGCGAGAGATTATTCGACCTAATATGGTGAATACTTTTGAAGATTTAGTTTATTCGGTGACTACATCATGGTGCATGCTTCATCACCTTGATAACGCTGAGAATATTGGACCTAACTCAATAGAAGGTTTGAGGGAGAATTCAGATAGTGATAATGAAAAAGTAGGTCTCAATGAAAATCATGCAAGAGAATTACTAGAACTGCATACACTCTCACCTGAGGGGAAGTACTCTCAAAAAGATGTAATCGAGATGGCAAAGGTTATGACAGGTTGGCGACATTTATGGAATAATAAAAAATTAGAGGCAGGTCCTATTAAATTTCAACCTGAATATCATGAACAAGGACCATATAAAATTTTAGGAAAAATTTACGACATCAAAGATTTTAATACTGTTAATCAAGGAAAAGAGTTAGGAATAGTAATTAAAGATCTAGCTAACCACCCAGCTACTATTAGGCATGTAGCAAGAAAGCTATGCCAACATTATATTTGTGATGAACCAACAGAGGAAATGATTGCAAGTATTGTTAAAAAATGGAAACAAAATGATGGCAATTTAATTGAAGTTCACAAATCAACTATGGAGGCAGTATTTGATTATGGTTCAAATTATCAAAAATTTTCAATGCCAGAATTGTGGCTTTTACAAAACTCAAGGATGTTAGGACTAAATTATATTTACTTGTTTCCCAAAGGTTTTGAGTTTAATGGATCTAGACCTAGTAGAAGTCATAGGCTGGTTAAGGATATACTGTGGGAAATTGGTCATCCCATTTATCGAGCTAAACAACCTAATGGTTTTATTGATCTTGAAGATGAATGGCTGTCACCTGAGTTAATTATTCGTAGACTAGCGGCAGCTAGAAGATTTGCTGACATCACCAAATCTAATGTAATTTATGATCAGGATTATTTTTTAAATGTAATTGAAAAGAATTTTGATCAACCAGAAAATTTACTTAATTTAATGAAAGATCCAGTATTTTATGCTGATCGGTTTGCTATTTTTGCAAATAGTCCCGAGGTAATGAGAGTATGAATTGTACTAGAAGAAGTTTTTTAAAAGGTAGTTTAGCAACTATTTTCTTTTCAAATTTTAATATCCCACTTTATGGGTCTATTTCAAATACTAAAAAAAATCTTGTAATTATAAGTCTCAGAGGAGGAATGGACGGTTTAACTGCTGTACCAGTGAATGACATCCTTATCAACAAATACAGATCTGATTTAATTTTAAAAAATAAATTAAAACTTAATTCAGATTTTTCTTTACATCCTAAATTAAAAACACTTCATAGCTTATGGTCTCAAAATTTAGCAGCCGTAATTCATGCAACAAATGTGCCCTATACAGGAAGATCTCATTTTGATGGACAAAATATAATGGAAACAGGTGCCTTAAAAGCTTACACCAAAAAAACAGGTTGGCTAGGAAGGGGAATGAAATCATCAGGTCTATATGGTTCAAGTCTCGCCTTAAGTTTACCAATGCCACTTTTACTGAGAGGTGTTGAGGGAAATAACAATTATTTTCCTACTTGGATGCACCTTCCAAAAAGAGAGGTTATTGAAAGAATAACAAGAGCCTATGATGGAATTGAGCATGACAAACTACAGGAGGTTTACAATGTAATAATGAATAGACCTCTTACTATGCAAGGTGGAGATGAAACTCTAGATAGCCTATCAAAAAGAACAGCTAAAATTTTAAAAGATCCTCTTGGTCCAAAAGTGGCTGTTTTCGATATCGAGGGCTTTGATACACATACAGCTCAAGGGACAGACAATGGTGAACATGCAGATAATCTTCATGATATAGATTTAATTATTAAAAACCTCCATACTGGTATGGGAAGTGATTTTAATAATACATTAATATTGACGCTCACAGAATTTGGAAGAACAGTAGAACAAAATGGTGGAAACGGAACAGAACATGGTTATGGTTCAGCTATTTTAATGGCAGGAGGACTATTGAAAAAATCTCAAGTTTTTACTGATTGGCCAGGTTTAAAAAAAAATAGTTTATTTGAAGGAAGAGATCTTAACAGCACTATTGATGCCAGATCAATATATGCTTCTGCCATGTCAAGTGTATTTGATACTGATTTTGAAAAAATAAAAAGAGAAGTTTTTTGGGAACAAAATATAAAAAATTATTCTGAAAATTTATTCAAATCATAAGTTAAATTGAGTCTAAATATAATTCAATATCCAACTCAGTAACAGCACTTGCAACTTTATTATACTCCATCTCCTTTATAGCGATAAAAGCTTTATGGAGTTCAGATCCTAAAGTTTCTTTTAAGAATAATGATTTTTTAGATAAATTAATTGATGAGTTCCAATCTGTTGGAATTTTATTCTTACTAGATGATTTTTTTAAATATGAATTACCAGTAGTCTGTTTGTCAGCATTTATTTTATTAGTTAATCCTTTTTTAATTGCTGAAACAACCGTTAATGCAACTAAATATGGATTTGCATCTACACCAGAAACTCTGTGTTCAATTCTTCTATTATGAGAGTTGCTGGTGGGTATTCTAAAAGCCACAGATCTATTATCTATACCCCAATTGGGTCTAGTGGGAGCATAAGAGCCTAATACAAATCTTCTCCAACTATTTGCATTTGGAGCAAATATTAACATACTCTCACCCATATATTTTGAGAGTCCTCCAAGAGCATAATTAAGTTTCTTGCTAATTTTTTCTTTGTTCTTCTCAGCAAATATATTTTTGCCTTTTTTGTCATACAATGAAATATGAAAGTGCATACCAGAACCAGTTATATTCTCCATCGGTTTTGCCATAAAGCATGCTGTCACACCATGCGCTCTTGCTTGTGCTCTAATAATTCTCTTTAATCTTAAAATATCATCAGCTGCTTTCAATAATGAGCTTTGATGTTTAAGAGTAAGTTCATATTGACCAGGTGCGTATTCTGAAATAATAGTTTCGGCATCTACTTTTGCAAGTTTTGTGGCTTTATATATATCATCTATTAGTGGCATCATACCATGAAGGTGATCAACTGAGTAAACATCTGTTTTTTTAATTGAAGCTTTTTTTCCAATTATAGATTTTGCTGGCTTAAGTTTTCCATACTCATCCAGTTCATTTGAAACCAGAAAAAATTCTAATTCAAATGCTCCAAAACAAGAGATACCATCTTTTTTTAATTCTTGTATTTTATTTTCCAAAACATTTCGTGGGTCAGTTAATAGTTTATTACCATCAATATCATACATGTTCATGAATAACTCACCTCTTGGTGGTTTGCTGTTATGCAATAACTTAAGTGATGATGGTATAGGCCAAGCTTTTATGTCACCATCACCCTGCTCTAAAATCAATCCTGTTTCAGGTGTATCCTCACCAGTAATATCCATTCCAAGTAATGAAAGAGGAAATTGCCTACCTGACTTATACAAATTTAATAACTCATTTCTTCTAATTATTTTTCCACGACCTACACCATTACAATCATGCATTACAATATCGAATGATTTTACTTGTGTATTTCTTTTCAAAAAATTATGTACTTCAGATAAATAATTTTTAGTTTTCATGACATATATTTATAATATAAAAATATTAATATAAACTTTATGTCTAAACTACAGTTAATCTATTTCAATCTTAGAGCTTTGTGTGAGGCTCCAAGGATGATGCTACATACTGCGGGTATCGAATATTCATATGAAATGGCATGGGATTATTTTAAAAAACCATGGGTTGATGTCAAAAAAGAGGTGATTTTTCATAAATTACCTTTGCTTGTTATAGATGAGAAAATTGAAATATGGCAAAGCAATACTATCTCAAGATATATAGCTAAACTTACAAACAATATCCCCAATAATGAGGAAATGGTAGCATATGCTGACTCTATATTTGAGTCTGCCCATGATTTATTTTTTCCTTTAAATCCAACAATAAATGTTTGGGTTGGTGAAATGCACTTAAAGAATAAAAAAAATCTTTTAGATGAAATTTTACCCAAAGCTTTTACAAATTTTGAAAAGTTACTAAGTAAATATGAAGGTAATTTTTTTTTAGGAGAAAGAGCATTTTATTGTGACTTTAATGTTTATCATCATGTTTCACTAGCATTGCTATTAGATGATAAAATTTTAGATAACTTTCCAAAGTTAAAAAAATTTATGAGCGATTTTGAAAAGATTCAAGGTATTTTAGATTATCTGGAGTCAAGACCCAAACTTATTGGAATTGGTACTTGGCCAAAAGTAGTAATTGATGGTATAGAATACACATCTGGCACTGATCCCGATTACAAATATTGATTAAAATATTAATAATTGGTGCTGGTGCATGGGGGACTACTTTAACCCACATACTAGCTAAAAATAATAGTAATGTGTTTATATGGTCAAGAAATAAAAATATTTCAAAAGAAATAAATCTTAAAAAAACAAATTCGAAATATTTTCCAAAAAAAAAACTATCAAAAAATATAAGATCTATTTATGGAAATTTTTCTACTGATAAATTTGATTATATATTTTATGTATTACCAGCAGGTGTATTTACAACATTTTCAAAAAAATATTTATTAGGTAAAAAAATTTCTAATTTAATTTTATGTTCAAAAGGAGTAACAAGTGACGGTAAATTTTTATCTGATGTGGCAGAGAAAAATTTAAATATAAATAATTTGTTTTATCTATCAGGTCCTAGTTTTGCTGATGAAGTAATAAATGGTAAAATGACAGCTTTAAGTATGGCTAGTTTGAATAAATCTAAAAAAATTGGTAGTCTCTTTAAAGGTTCAAATATTAGAATATATTTTTCAAAGAATTTAAAATCACTTGAATACCTCTCAATTTATAAAAATGCGTATGCTATAGGAGCTGGCATTATAGACTCAATTAAATTAGGAAATAACGCTAAGGCTGCATATATAACAAGATGTATTTCTGAAATAAAAAAATCGATGAAATATCTAAAATTAGAGACAAGTTCAATCAATAGTCTTGGGGGTTTGGGAGATATAATATTATCTTGTAACTCTTCAAAATCTAGAAATTACTCATATGGATATAATTTAATCAATAAAAGGAATTCTAAAACCAAAAAAACAATCGAAGGTTTAAACACTTGCTTATCGCTTAGTAAAAGTAAAAAAATAATAGTAAATAATCAGCCGATTTTAAATTCAATTATAAATATAATTAATGGAAGTTCTCCTAATAAAGAAATAGAAAAACTATTCACTAGAAATTTCAAATCTGAATAGTTTTCATAAAGTTTAGAATATTTAGTAGGAAACTAATATATAAAAATATATAAAATTTATTAATGGCCCGCTGGCAGATTGGTTATGCAGAGGACTGCAAATCCTTGTAGCTCGGTTCGATTCCGGGGTGGGCCTCCACTACTTCATTTCATCAATTATTTTTTTTAAGGTTCTTGATGTAAGATCTAGAATTCTTTTTCCTTTATCTGCAGTGGATTTTGTAGGATTGCCAATTATACCTGTCTTGGACAAATCTTTTGTATTCCAAGCTCTTTTAATTGTTCTTTCATAAGAAATTATTTTTTTAGATTTAAAGTCAGATGAGAGTTTGTTTCTTTTAATTTTATTTAATTTTATCAACTCTGGATAAAGGTGGAGCATTATTGATGTTTCAAATTCACCTCCATGATATCCATAAAGTAATTCCTTTTTTGGAATAATTTTTTCAAAACCTTTAAATAGAAAATAATGTGCCTTAACAATATCGACAGCTTTATATCTACTTTTAATTTCTTTAGCAGCTATATCTAAGTGACTAATTTGTCCGCCATGACTATTTAAAAAGATAAATTTTTTATATCTACGAATACATAACTCACCAACTATGCTGATAATATAATCAATATAATTTGTAGAGTTCGAAGATAGAGTGCCCTCAAAGCTATTATGCTCACTCGCTGAACCTATAGAGATATTTGGTAGAATTAAATATTTATTAAGTTTGGGATATTTCTTAATAAAAGTATTTAAAATTCCATCTAATATTAATTTATCAGTACCTGATGGAAGGTGTTCTCCATGTTGTTCTACAGATGAAAATGGGAGAATAAGTATTTTATTTTTACCTAATTTACTAATGTCTGCTGATGTTAAATCGGACCAAAACTTTGATAGCATAAGTGATATTTAACATTTATATAATTATTATGGAAACTTATTCTCTATGGCTTAAGAATGAAAATAAACCAATTATTAAGAAAAAAATACTAAGCTATAAAAAAAATTCTAAAACTGTTCTTGTAAAAACTCTTTATTCAGGAATTAGTAAGGGCACTGAGAGATTAGTAGCATCTGGTAATATTAGCAAAGATCAGTTCGATATAATGAAATCTCCTTTTCAAGAGGGATCTTTTTCTTTTCCAATTAAATACGGTTACATTAATGTTGGTAAAATAGTTGAGGGCCCAAAAAAATATTTAAATAAAAATACATTCTGCCTTTACCCCCATCAGTCACTATTTAAGATTGATATAAATAATGTGAATATTTTAAAAGGTAATGATGATATTCGAAAATATTTACTAACAGCAAATATGGAAACAGCTATTAATATCTTTTGGGATACTCAAGCAAAATTAAATAACAAAATATTGATAATAGGGATGGGCTCTGTTGGTATTTTAACTGCCTACTATTATAAATTACTAAAATTTAAAAATGTCTTTATTACTGACATAAATATTAAAAAGAAGAAATTTGCAAATATTTTAGGACTAAAATTTATTAATTTTAAAAAAATTAAAGACTTAGATGTTATAATTAATACAACATCTAATTATGATGTATTAAACCAATCACTAAAAAAATTAAATTTAGAGGGAAAATTTATTGAGGCTAGTTGGTATGGAAATAGAAAAGGTCATATAAATTTAGGAGGTAATTTTCACTCAAAGAGATTAAAAATTATTGGTTCTCAAGTTTCAAATATTCCAAAGTATTTATCAAAAAAATATGATTATAAAAAGAGATTGAATTTAGCAATTAATGCTTTATCTAATAACCAGCTTCTTAAATTAATAAACACAGAAAGTGACTTTCAGGACTTAGAGAAAGATTATATTTCAATATTAAATAATCCAGAAAGCATAATGCATGCTATAAAGTATTAAAATGTATTCAATTACTGTTCGAAATAATATTTTAATTGCACATTCTCTCCCGGGTGAGGTTTTTGGACCAGCACAGAATATGCATGGAGCGACCTACATAGTTGATGCAGAGTTTTATGCAAAAGAGATTAACAAATATAACATTATTATGGATCTCGGGGTTGTAACAGAAATTCTCTCTGATGTATTAAAATTTTATAGTTATAAAAATTTAGACGAAGTTGAAGAATTTAAAAATATTATTACCTCTACGGAATTTCTTGCTAAAGATATTTTTGACAGAATATGCGATAAATTACAAAAAGATTACATAGAAGATTTTAACAAGTTGCATAAAATTAAAATTATTTTAACTGAGTCAAATGTAGCTTGGGCTTCTTATGAACAAGAGATCAGTAATACACAATAAATCTTATTATTTTATTTATCCGGGTGATATTAATACAAAAACAGGTGGTTACATTTATGAAAAAAATATATTAAAAAGAGCAAAAAAAATTAAATTCAATTTAAATGCTATCAAACTTGCTAACAGCTTTCCCTTTCCTAAAGAAAATGACTTAAAAAATCTAAAAAAAACTTTAGAAAAATTACCTGATAATGCGGTACTAATTTTTGATGGATTAGTTTTTGAGTGTATTGATAGTATAATAAACTATCTAGATAGATTTGTAGTAATAGCTCTTATACACCACCCTCTTTATCTAGAATTTAATGGTAATCAAAGTCAATTTTTTCTTAAGAACGCTAAAAAATTATATAAGAAAACGAAAAAAATAATTGTCACTTCAAATGATACAAAACAACTAATTTTTGAAAAATTTAAAATTAATAAGCGTAAAATTCAAGTTGTAGAGCCTGGAATAGAAAAATTAAGAAAATATAAATATAAAAGGGATAAAAATATAAATTTACTATCTGTGGGAAGTATTATTGAGAGAAAAAATTATCATTATCTGTTAAACGAATTAAGATACATGGATAAAATAAAATTAAATATTGTAGGAGATATAACTAGAGAGAGTAAATACTATAATAGATTACTAAAAATTATAAATAATTATAGATTAAGTAAAAAAGTTAAGTTTCATAGTAATGTATCGACTAATTTACTATCAAAACTATATTCTAAGTGTGACTTCTATGTCTCAGTAAGTAAATATGAAGGTTTTGGCATGTCACTTGCTAATGCCCTTCAACTCAAAAAAATGATTATTACATATAAAACTAAAACAATTATGAGTACTCTAAGAAGAGATGGAATTATCTACTTAAATAATTTTAAAGAAAAAAGTTTATCAAAATTAATTACTAAAAATGCATTTAATTCAGATTTATCAAAAAAATTAACACAAAATAAGAGAAAATTTTTAACACCAACACAATCTGGGGATCTTTTTATCAAGATAATAAAAAATGCATAAATTTAATAATGATTGGCTATTTCTTCGAGAGAAAATTGATAAAGTTTCAAGAAATAAAAAAATTATAGAAAAAATTAATAAATATTTTCAAGACTACAAAACATTGTCTATTGCTGATTTAGGTTGTGGAACAGGTTCCAACTATAGATATTTGTACCCCAAACTTAAAAAAAGACAATCATGGGATATGATAGACATATCATTTGAGTCAATTAAAGAATTTAAGAAAAAAACAAATAATAAGAATAAGATTATAAATATAAATTATAAAAAATTTGATTTAATCAAAAATATAAAAAGTTTTAAATTCGAAAAATACGATATTATTACAGGATCTGCGTATTTAGATATAATGCCAAAAAATTGGTATTCAGAATTTAAAAAACAAAATCTAAATACAAAAGTTATATATTTTTCAATTAATTATGATGGATTTTTTAAATTTTTACCAAAACATAAAAATGACCAATACGTTTTAAGTTTATTTAATAAAGATCAGGAGTCAGATAAAGGTATTGGGCAAAAAGCAGTTGGTAAAAACTGTAGTCAAATAATTAATAAATTGTTTTCTAAGTCACATAAAACATTTGTTTTTGACTCGAGTTGGAATGTATCAAAGAATAAAAAATTTCAAAATATGTTTTTAGATTTTTGTGAAAATGTACTTGAAAAAAATAAGATATCATTAGATAGATGGTTAGATTTTAGAAGGGAAAATGTTAAAAAAAATAAATCAAAATTATTTCTAAGAAATAAAGATTTTTTAGCTTTAAAACTCTAAACTTACTATTATTTCTTCACCAAATTTATAAATTTTATTTTTTGTTCTAATTACTTTTTTTAAATTTGTTATAGGTTTTATATTTATAGAATTAATACCAGAACCAATTATTGTAGGTGCTATTATAAATTGCATAATATCTAATAATTTATTCTCAAGAAATTTAGATATAGTTTTAGAACCACCTTCTACTAATACGAACTTAAAACCTAAATTATTTATATGTTTGTGTATAAGATTTGTGAAGTTTCTTTCAGGTAATTTATAAATTTGTGTATTTTTTAAATTCTTTTTAATATTAGAGTGTGTAAATATGATATTTGAAAAACCATCTTTAAATATTTGATAGTTATTTGTTAATTTTAGAGACGGATCTATAATTATCCTCTGAGGATTTGAGCCCTTAATTGCTCTTGTAGTGAGCAAGGGATTATCTTTTTTTATTGTATTTACACCAACTATAACTGCATCACACACTGAACGAAGACTATGAAGGTATGAAATACTATTTTTATCATTAATGTAATGAGAATTGCCGTTTAAAAGTGCAATTTTACCGTCTAAGCTTTGCCCAATTTGACCGATATAGAATTTTTTTTTTATCATCAATATTGGTAACAAAATTTGTGCTATTTCATTTATTTTTTTTTCAATCTTACAATTAAAATTAACGCCATTTTTATCAATTAAAATATGATTGGTTTTAGAATGTTGACTAAGTACAAACGATTTGTTAATTAAATCAATTCTTAAGATATTTGATTTTTTTTGTTTTTTTACAAATTCAAATAGTGAAGAAATATTATGCTTTGTTATCATTTTTCATCTGTATCAAGTACTATTGAGTATATATATAGTCTATGAGTTTAAAATCAAATTTTGGCACATTTATTGATAGAGCTATCAATGAGCTTAGAACCGGAAGACCAATAGTTATTAAAGAAAATAAAAATTATTGGATGTTCTTTAATATTGAACATTCGGACAATAAAATTCTAAATCAATTCAATCAATACCTACAAAAAGACAAATATCTTTTAATCACAAAACAAAAAGCAAAATCAATATTTGAAAATAAATTATCAACAAATATTTATTTAAAAATAAATAAAAAAATATCAAACAAATCTTTATTAAGTTTATTCATTAACCCTTTATCTGATCAAAATAAAATATTATTTAAAGATGAGCCTTATATCAAAAGTAAAGAGTTCCATAATGTCTGTTTAGATATAGCCAAAAATGCGAAGGTAATACCATCACTTGTATTTAAAAAAATTAATTCTAAATACTATAAAAATATTGATAATCTAATATTACAACTTGGTCTATTAAGATTTAACCATAAAGAGTTAAAAAATCAGAATAAATTTATAACTAATAGTATCAGATTAGTTTCAAGTGCAAATGTGCCCTTACCAAATGTTGCATCTACTACATTTAATATTTTTAAGTCATATATTGGTGCTAGAAGACATATCGCGATCATAATTAAACCAAAAAATTTAAAACAACCAACAAACCTTAGAATTCACTCAGCTTGTTTTACTGGGGATATATTTCACTCTAGAAAATGCGATTGCGGAGAACAATTAAATAATTCTTTAAACTATATGGTAAAAAATAAAGGGGGTATTATCCTTTATTTAGATCAAGAAGGGAGAGGTATAGGACTAGCCAATAAAATGAGGGCATATTCTCTTCAGTCAAGAGGCTTGGATACTATTGATGCTGATCACAACATAGGTTTTTTAGATGATGAAAGAGATTTTAATATTGCCGCTAAGATACTTAAGTTATTAAAAGTAAATAAAGTCAATATTATCACAAATAATTTTACAAAAGTCTCTTCTCTTAAAAAAGCTGGTATTAAAATTGCCAAGCAGATAAATACAAAGCCTACAATTAACAAATTTAATAAGAATTATTTTAAAACAAGAGTAAAAAAAACAGGTTACGGTTTCAAAAATTTAGACTAAAAATTTAGTCAAAGTCTCCTCGTTCTAATCTATCTTCGTATTCATTTGAGGACTCGGAAATAGTGCTAAGCTGTTTTTTGGTCATAATTTTTAGAGTTTTTTTTATAGCAAGTTGGTAAGTATGTAACTTTTCAACAATATTTCTTTCGCTGGTGTTTCTCATCATTTGACTTAGGGCTCTATTTAGTTCAGTAAGTCTGCCTAACAACGTATTATCGTCATCATTATCATCATCGTAATACATTAATCAATATTATAATAATTCTGAGGATCATAAATAAAATAATTAAATAAATAACTTAATAATTTATTTTTTTTTTCTATAAAATAATAATCCAATTATAATTATCCCAATACCTATAATCATTAGAAGTTCACCTGCATTCCAAAACCATATTAAGAATTCCATTGAGTTATTTTTCTATGTCTTCATCAAATATTTCATCTACCGGCACTTGTATACTATTGGCAAGTTGATTTGTTTTTGCTGCAAGAGCTACAATATTTAGAAATTCTGAATATTCGTCTTCAGTCATCCCAAGTTTTTTTGCTGCAGCTGTGTGTGAGTGTGTGCAATACGAGCAATTATTTGTTATAGAGACTGCCATATAAATCATTTCTTTAGTTTTATTTGAAATTATGGTTTGTTTAACCATTAAATCTTTAACATCACTCCAAACATTTTTTAGTAATTGAGGGTCGAATGATAAATATTTCCAAAAATTACCTATATAAGTTGTGTTTCTTGATTGTTTAATATCTTCATAGACTTCCTTTATAATTGGATGATTACCATCATCAGTTCTTTTAATTGTGCTCACCAGTGGTACCTTTCTTTATTATAATTGATATATAGTCATTAAATCATAATATCCCTCTAGTTTTGATTAATTTTATAAATAAAAATTCAAATTTATTAATATTTGGCTTTCTAATAGCATTCGCATCAGGATTTGGACAAACATTTTTTATCTCTCTTTTTAGTGAAGATTTTAGAGAAACATTTAACTTAAGTAATACTCAATTTGGCAGTCTGTATTCAATAGCTACAATTTTAAGTGCGTTAACTATTATATGGGCTGGCAAACTTATAGATACGGTCTCTCTTAAAAAATATACTTTAGCTATTGTATTAGGTCTTTCAATAACATGTTTTTTTGCAAGTATTGTGTTTAATGTAATTCTTCTTTTTTTTGTAATTTATTTTTTAAGACTTTTTGGACAAGGGCTTATGGGACACACTTCAAGAACGACCATGGCAAGATACTTTAAAGGTAATAGAGGAAAAGCATTAGCTATATCTGGATTTGGTTTTTCTTTTGGTGAGATGATCTATCCATTGGTAGTAGTAATTTTAATATTAACTTTTGGCTGGAGAATTACCTGGTTTAGTTCATCTGTATTTATAATAATATTTTTTGGGGTTTTTTTATACTACCTATTGAATAAAAATAATTTTAAAAGTGAATCTGGGTTCGAGAATGAAGATATAAAAAATTCATTTTCATGGAGAAGAAGAGATGTCTTAACAGATCTTAAATTTTATCTTTATTTACCTCTTACATTATTTATGTCATTTACAGTAACTGGTTTTTTATTTCATCAAGTTTTTATTGGGCAATTAAATAATTGGACAATGTTAGATATTGCACAAAGTTTTATTTTTTATGCAATCTGTGGAATTGGTGGTTCATTGGTTTCTGGTTTGTTAGTCGATAAATTTTCTGGTAGGAGTGTAATCACATTTCACTTAATTCCCATGGCTTTAATATTTATTGTGATGTTATTTTCAAATCATATATTTGTATTATATCTTTACATGGCAGGTCTTGGATTATCAAATGGCTTTACTGAAAATATGTCTAATTCTTTGTGGGCAGAAATGTACGGAGTCAAAAACCTAGGTGCAATAAGGGCCCTTTTAACATTTTTTGGTGTTTTGGCCTCAGCTGCCTCCCCTTTCTTATATGGATTGATATTGGATGAAACAAATTCGATAAACACCTTGATCTATATGAGTCTTGCCTTAATAATTATTTTTTCTTCTATGAGCTTTATAGGTAATAAAATTAAATAAAATAACCTTTTTTAAAAGCCTCAATAGCTATCAAAGCACATCCTTTAGCATCTGATAATGCATCGTGATGATTTAATGGAATTCTTAAATTTTTACATACTGTATTTAGTTTATTGTTTTCAAATTCCCAATATTTTCTTGCGATTGCAACAGTATCTTTAAATTCTTGTTTAGGTAGGTCGATATTATAAAAATAACAACATGAGTGTAGGACAGATCGATCAAAAGGAGCATTATGTGCAAAAAAGTAATCAACAGCTGATAATTCACTCTTAATTTGGCGCCACACTTTATCAAATGTTTTAGCTTTCTTTAACATATCCCATGTTAAACCATGAATATCTGTAAAATGAACTTCAGGTTTAGGTGGTCTTATTAAATGGGAGACTTTTTTTATAATTTTAGTTTTATTGAATATTACATATCCAATAGCACATGCTGATGTCCTCTCACTTGTGGCTGTTTCAAAATCTATGGCTGCAAATAATTGCATTAAAATAATTGATCAATTTGATTTTGATATTTTTTTTGTACTTCATGTCTCCTAACTTTCATTGTGGGAGTCATTAGGTTATTTTCAATACTAAAAGGCTCATCAATAAAGATAAACTTTTTTATTTTTTCTGGTTGAGTTAAGTCTTTATTTACTTCATCAATATATCTTTGAATATCTTCATAACTAGATTTACTCTCTGAGTTTAATACTAATAATGCTACAATATAATTCTTTTGTTCACCAAAGACACAGGCTTGTTCTATCTCAGGAGATAAAGTTAATAGATTTTCAATCTTTGATGGTGCAATATTATCACCTCCTAGGGAAACTATTATATCCTTTTTACGATCTGTAATTTTAAGATAATTGTCTTCATCAAATTCACCAATATCCCCCGTATGGAGCCAACCATCTTTTATTGTTTGCTGAGTAGCCTCTTTATTATTCCAATAGCCCAGCATAAGGTTCTCCCCTTTAACTAATATTTCACCATCTTCTGCTAATTTAACTTCAACTCCAGGAAATATAGGACCAACTGTATCAACTTTTACTTTATTTAATAAATTGCAGCTTACAACTGGTGAGGTTTCTGTTAAGCCATAGCCTTGTAAAGTCTTTAAACCAAGGGCATTAAGCGCCTCACCTACTTTACTATCAAGAGGTCCTCCACCTGATATAAAAGCCTCTAATCTGCCACCAAAATTATTTTTTACTTTTTTTCTGACTAATTTATCTAATATTAGGTTAATTATATTTTCACTAAAACTTAATTTAATATTTTTAAATTTTTTTGTCCCTAGCTGGATAGTCTTATTAAACAAATTTTGTTTAAAATTAGACTGATTTTTGAGATTAATCTTCATTTTTGCATGGAGATTATTATAAAATCTTGGAACAGCAGTCATTATATGAGGTTGTGCAATTTTTACTGTAGGCAGAAGTGTTTCAATACTTTTATTATAAAATACTTTTGCTTCTAAAATAATCTGAACAAATTGAACTGCATGTTCATATGAATGAGATAAAGGTAACCAAGTAAGAAAGGTTAAATCTGGACTCTTTATAGTTTTAAGAAGTTCATACGCTCCTTCGCAATTACTTAATATGCCTCCATGACTTAAAATAACACCTTTCGGTAATCCTTGTGTACCTGACGTGTAAATAATGCAAGCTGGATCTTTTCTCTTAATTTCTTTAATTTTTTCTCTATTATTTTTATTGTCATCTGTTAAGTCATTTAAAAATACTAAATTTGAAATTGAATTATTTTCAAAATAATCAAAACATAAGATAAATTTGAAATTATATCTAACTTTTTCGCTGGCAGATAAAATAGTCTGAAGTAAATTTTTATTTGAAACTATTAAACCAACAGGCTGAGAGTCATTTAAAATATGCTCAAAATCTCTTGATGTATAAGTTGTATAGTTGGGGACACAGATAAGTTTATTAGACATTATAGCGATATCAGAGGCCATCCATTCAGGTCTATTTTCTGAAACCAATAAAACTCTCTCTAATTCACCTAAATATTTGTTTGCTAAAAAATTGTGTATTTTCGTTGTTAGATTTTTTGTCTCTAACCAACTCATTGAGATAACTTGATTGTTTGAGTCGAGTTTTAGTAAGTGTTGATTATTTTCGTTCTTATCTGCTTGAAAATAAAATAATTCTGGAAGATTATTAAATTTATTCATCATTAATTATAGTTTCATAAAACTCATCCATCTTATTCATTAAATTTTCATCATAAGTTACTAAATGTTCATTCTCATCAACGAAATAACTACTTTTAGGTGAATTTGCTAATTTGTAAATTTTTTCACCCATTCTAAATGGAACAATATCATCCCCTGTGGCATGCATAATAAATAAAGGGGAGATAACGTTTTTAATCTTTTTATCACTTAAATACTTATCTTTAAGCATGATTGAAACAGGAAGGTATGGATAATGAAATTTAGCTGCATCTATCATTGAAGTAAATGGTGCCTCCAGGATTAGACCCTTAAAATTATTATTCTGAGCTATCTCTATACTAACAGCAGTTCCTAACGACTCCCCATAAATAATGATGTCCTTTTTAGAAATATTTTTTTCTTCAAGCCATTTTATAGCACTTCTAGCGTCATCATATAAACCATCCTCAGTAGGTTCACCCTCATTACCGCTATATGATCTCCAAGAAATAAGTAAAATATTTTGGTTATATTTTGATAACTTGTTAATTTTATAAAATCTATTTTCAATAGGACCAGCATTACCATGAAACATTAGTAATGTAGTTTTAGTATTAGATGGATGTTTATAAAAAATTGACCTTAATTTTATATTTGAGCTATTTTCAATAAATACTTGTTCAGCAGGAATAATTAGTAATTCATCATCATAATTATCAATTTGAGGGACATAAAGAAGAGATCTTTGTTTTGTATAAACATAAAAGATAATTAAAAGGTATATAAATAATAATATTAAGATGATCTTGATTGTTAATGAGTAATTCATTTAATTCTGTAAATAAACTTATCAAAATATCCTTGGGCAGATTTAGGAAATTTTTTTAATTTAGAAAAATTAACTTTTGATTTTTTATATTTGTAAAAAATATGGCCGATAGAAGGTATATTTTTATTTAAGGTACCTGTTGATATTGAGATATAATCATTAGAAAATTTTTTTTGAAAAAATAATGAACTACCACAAATTGAACAAAAACCTCTTTTATAATGTTTACTAGAAATAAACCACTTAAGAGTTTTTTTACTTTTAAAATTTAGATTTTCTTTTTTTACTTTTGTATAAGAACTAAATTCAGCATTTGAAGCCTGGCACATCTGGCAATGGCAAAAAACTGAGTATCTACATTCATTTTTAATCTCAAAGCTAATTTTCTTGCAAAGACAAGAGCCTTTAATTTTTTTCATTTATTCATCATTTTGTGCTTTGCTAAAGATATACCGTTTTTTATTTTAAAATCATACGACTCCTCAAATGATGATAATTGCCAACCAGAAAGTCTATTTTTTAACTCAGAAATATTATTTATTTTCCATTCATTTGTAGTATTTTCGTCTTTCCATATCACTTTTTCTTCAGAAGTTCTAGAACAGCCATAACAGTATCCGGTTAATGGATCAGTTTTGCATATTGATATACAAGGTGAAATAATTTTTTCCATGGACACATTATATCCAAATAAACCCTAATATCATTGAAAATTATTTTTAAAATCGTATTAAAAAATGCTAATTGAAAAATTAAAAAATTATTGTAGTTTGATGCAACGTTCCGCAGTAGCTCAGCGGTAGAGCATTCGGCTGTTAACCGACAGGTCGTAGGTTCGAATCCTACCTGCGGAGCCAGTTTCTTATGAACTCCAAACACTTCTTATCTACTTTATGTCTAATTGTAGCATCGATAATTTGGGGTACTGCATTTGTGGCTCAAACTACTGGAATGGAATTTATTGGTCCACTAACTTTTACTAATATGCGTTTTTTAATTGGAGGAATAATAGTTTTACCTTTTGCTATTTATGAAATTAATAAAATTAAAAAACTCAAAAATAAAAAAAAATTTATATTCGTAGTTCTGTTAACTGGTTTAAGTTTATTATTGGGAACTTACCTTCAACAATACGCATTACAGTATACTAAAGTAGGAAATGCAGCTTTCTTAACTATATTATATGTTCCATTTGTTCCTATAATATCAAGATTATTTTTAAAAAAGAAAATACACTGGAGTATTTGGTTATCTGTATCAATATGTCTCGTAGGATCTTATTACTTAACTCTTGAAAATAGTTTTGAAGCACAATTTGCTGATATACTTGTAATTATATGTGCTTTATTTTTTGCAATACATTGCATTCTAATTGATGAATACTTTGAAATTATAAATGCACCATTTACTTTAGCATCATCTCAATTTCTATTATGTTTTTTTTATAGTTTACCTTTTATATTTATTTTTGAAAATCCTACTATTGATGGAATATCAAAAGAAATCTTTGAGCTTTTATATGTGGGTGTAATGTCTAGTGGAATTGCTTATACCCTTCAAGTTTTTGGTCAAAGGTATGTAAAACCCTCTACAGCGGCAATTACGTTTTCTCTTGAAGGAGTATTTGGATCGTTAGCAGCTTGGGTTATTCTTTCTCAATTTTTGACAAATGTTCAGATTTTTGGGTGTTTTTTAATACTTATTGGTGTACTCGTTGCACAACTTTTACCCTTAATTAACAAAGAAGCAGCCCTAAATAGGTTTTATAGTGAATAAATAATCCTACTTTTTATCTAACAAATAAAATAAAATCACACATTATGAGTGAGGATAGTAAATTTTTTTTAAAAGACAGTGATGTGCCAAAACAGTGGTACAACCTGGGAGCGGATTTAAAAGAGCCTATGAGCCCACCCTTAAATCCAGGAACAAAACAACCAATAGGTCCAGATGACTTAGCACCTTTATTTCCCATGGAATTAATAATGCAAGAAGTTACACAAGAGAGGTATATTGATATTCCAGGACCAGTTTTAGAGGCATACAGTCGTTGGAGATCTACACCACTAGTAAGGGCTAGAGCTTTAGAGAAAGCATTAGATACACCAGCAAGAATTTATTACAAATACGAAGGAGCAAGTCCTTCAGGTAGCCATAAACCTAATACTGCTTTAGCACAGGCTTTTTATAATAAAGAGGCAGGTGTAAAAAAAATAGCAACTGAGACTGGAGCTGGTCAATGGGGTACAGCTTTAAGTTATGCCGGAGCAGTATTTGGAATAGAAATAAAAGTATTCATGGTAAAAGTAAGCTATGATCAAAAGCCTTACAGAAGAGCTATAATTGAAAGTTACGGTGGAAGTGTTGTAGCTAGCCCGTCAAATGAAACAAATTCAGGTAGAGCCATTCTTGAAAAAGATCCAAATAGTTCAGGCTCGCTTGGTATAGCAATCTCTGAAGCAGCTGAAGTTGCAGCTACAAATGATGATACAAAATATGCATTAGGTAGTGTTCTTAATCATGTTTTAATGCATCAGTCTATAATTGGGCAAGAGGCACTACTACAAATGGAAATGGCTAATGATTATCCTGATATAGTTATAGGATGCACTGGTGGAGGAAGTAATTTCTCAGGTTTATGTAATCCTTTTTTAGGAAAAAAATTTAGAGGAGAACAAGATGTTCATGCTATTGCAGTTGAGCCATCTTCTTGTCCTTCTTTAACTAAAGGTAAATATTCCTATGACTTTGGTGATACTCTAAAATCTGCACCATTGTTAAAGATGCACACATTAGGCTCTGATTTTATGCCATCACCCACACATGTAGGTGGACTAAGGTACCATGGAATGTCTCCAATGCTATCGCATTTAGTTCATAATGGTCATATGGAACCTAGAGCTTATGGTCAAAAGGAGTGCTTAGAAGCCGGTATACAATTTGCCAGAACTGAGGGCATTATGCCTGCACCCGAAGCTACTCACGCAATTAAAGGTGCTGTTGATGAAGCTCTTAAATGCAAAGTAGAGGGTAAATCAAAAGCTATTTTGTTCAATCTTTGTGGGCATGGTCATTTTGATATGCAAGCATATATGGATTATTTTTCAGGTAATCTTGCTGAAGATAAATTCGATACTGAAGCTTTTGAAGAGTCTATGGCATCAATACCTGCTGTAAATTAATTTACATTAGGTAAATCATCAAAATTTGATGTGTATGCGGGACTTAAGTTTTGTCGTCTAGTTATGTAAAACTTTTCGTAGTTTTCTTTAGCAACACAAATAGTCCCGCTTCCGTATCTGTTATTTAGATTATCAAATACCTTATTTACCCTAATTTTTTTTAAAATACTCTCTTCTGATTGACGAAAAAATAAATCTCTATTGTATTCCCCCTCTGGAATTAAATCTGAGAGTAAAACACCTGCTTTTTTATATTTAATTTCTGGTCGATAAATAGATTTTAGTGCCTTTATAGCAAATTTAATCGTCTCAAATAAGTCATTTGATGGAGATATAAAATCATAAGTTCTAGCTGCATGGTATTGTTTATTATTGTTGTTAAATTTATTTGAACGAATAAATGTAGTAATTCTTTTTGCCTGCAAACCATCAGATCTAATCTTTTCAGAGGCTCTAGTAGCATAAGATATTATTCTTTTCTCTAAATCATGGAAACTAGTTACATAACTCTCGAAAGATCTTGATACTCGACATTGTTTTTTTGGTTCAGATCTCTCTACTATAGGTATACATATTTCACCATGTAGTTCTCTATAGGTTCTCTCTCCCACTACTCCTAGGTGTTGCCTAACCCACCTTGGGTCTGTTTTGTATAGATCGTATGCGGTGTAGATACTATTTTTTTGAAGAAATTTTTCTATCCTAGCTCCTATTCCCCAAATATCACCCACCCCTAATACCTTTAGGGATATTTCTATTTGTTTTTGATTTATAATTTCTACTACTTGCGATCCTAGTTCATCTTTTTTAGCTAGATGGTTTGCTACTTTTGATAATGTTTTATTGTTAGCTATTCCTATACTTACAGGTATGCCTATCCACTTTCTTATTATTTTTTTTATTCCTTCTGCTCTTGAAACAAAACTTCTCTCTGAATATTTATTTAATATTAAAAAAGCTTCATCTATAGAATAAACTTCCAATCTATCACAATGCTCTTTTAATACTCCCATTACCCTAGATGAGATATTTCCATATAAACTATAATTTGATGAAAACACATGCACTGGATATTTTTTTATTATTTGCTTTATCTCAAAGAAAGGTACTCCCATTTTAATTCCTAATTTCTTAGCTTCAGAACTTCTAGCTATGACACATCCATCGTTGTTTGATAGAACTACAATAGGTTTTTTACTTAAATCGGGTTTAAAGATAGTCTCACACGAGGCATAAAATGAATTACAATCTACTAGGGCCACTATATTCATGGGTTATTTAATAAATTGACGAATAGCGCTGGTAACAACTCCCCATATCTCTAATTCTGCATACTCTGATATTAAAATATTTTTATACAATGGGTTCTCAGCTTTTAAGATGGCAGAACCATCTGTCTTAATAACTAGTCGTTTGACAGTTAAATTTCCCTCGAATATAGCTATTACTATATCTCTACTTTTAGCTTCTAAACTCCTATCTACAACTAATATGTCGCCATCATTAATTCCAGAATCTACCATGGAGTCACCACTAGCTCTCATTAGAAAAGTTGACAGGTGATTTTTGATCAATAGCTCTGATAAGCTTAGATTATTTTCTATATAATCATCAGCTGGGGATGGAAATCCAGCTGAAATCTTAGACAAAATATATGGCACAGACTCAAGGTTATTGTCCTTATTAGTCTTTACTGGGATATTTTTGTTCATATTTTGTTCTTTTATAAACTATAATAGACCCGAAAGGAATAAAAAAAATTTTAAAATAAAACTTATTATTCGTCGCTATGTGAATTAATTTTTTGGTTAACAATAGCGAGTTGCTCACATAAAGACTTAGTGTGAGAGATAAATACGTATAAAACCAAATAAAGTGATATGAAAATTAAAATAAAATCTAAGTTAATTAAATTAGGTGTTTTTAGAAAAATCTTATTAATAAGAACAGAACCTATAAAGCTAGTTACAAAAGGTGCTAATCTAGAAAAAATAAGAAAATTACGAATTAGTATATTCCTTTGACTATATAAATTTGTGTTATCTTCCATAAATATAAACTAAAGTAAATATATTAGAAAATGGGCAAAATTAAAGCAATCAATGTTAGTAATCTTGATGGAAAGAGTACTTTTTATGTAAATCAAGCAATCTTAATTAAAAATAAAGGGATTATTAATGACAGGTATTATGAAAATTTTAAAGAAAATTACGAACAGGTTACTTTTATTGAGTCTGAAAAAATTGATGATTTAAACAAGAAAATAAAACAGAAATTAGAATATAAAGATTTTAGAAGAAATATAATTACATTAGGTATTAACCTGAACGAAACTTTAAACAAAAAGATACAAATAAATAATGTAGTTTTTAAAGTACATCAATTATGCCAACCATGTAAATATCTACAGGATAAATTAGGAATAAAAAATTTAGTCAAACTTTTAGCATTTAAAAGTGGAGTGCGAGCTGAAATTTTAAAATCAGGACAGATTTCTAATTATAATCAAATAAAAATAATTGAATAACTACTCCCAAATATCAAAAAAATTTCTTGTTTTTCCGGGTGTTAAAATTGATAGAGGATTAAATATAAAATCTGTTTTGTTTCCATTCTTTTTAACTTTAAAATCTGCAGCTAAAAGACTTTCTTCGATGTTTTTACCAAATAACTCTTTCAAAAAAGGTACGTCTTTAAAATTCTTTTCAAATAAATATAATGGTCCATAAGTGCCATTAACTAGTGCAACTTTTTTTGAGGGATTTGCCTCCCCTTTAAACGAAAAGGCTACAGTTCCTCCTAACATGATAGCATGATCAAAAGTAAAAATTTTACCTCTCTTCTGGACTGGTACCTCTAAATAGTTAAATTCGTCTTGGCTATTTTGTAAAACAGAAAAAATATCCAACATCCTCGAGGTAAATAGTAGGTTGTAAAATTTTGAGTTTTTATTAATGCTAAAATCTTTAACTTTAATAACCAAATCATAATCATCGAATTTTCTAAATGAGCCTTTACCAATCAAGGCACCTCCAATCATATTTTTGGATACTTTTTGCGCGTAAAAAAATTGTCCTGCATTTTTTGAAAATAAGTAAATTTGTTTGTCTCCATCTAATTGTGGTAAAATTGACAATTCAAATTCTTTTTTACTATCATAAAACATCATGGACTCAAATCCTTCATTATAAACAAAGTTAAGCTTATTAGAGAAAAGTGAGTAATCTTCAGAGATCAACATTTCAGATATTTCCCAATTAAAGTTAATTTTTTTATTTAATTTTTTGTTTTTTTGTGGTTTAGGGAAAACTTTTTTGAAATCATCAAATGATATTTGATCAGTATTTAAAAGAATATAAATCTCATTATTATGATAATTAATTATTCCAAAATTTCTTTGACCATTAATATTTAAATCAAATTTAATTTCTTTTATTTTGTCACCTTCAAAATCAATATTTAATAAGTTATCGCCTTTCTGAAAAGTGAAATCATAAGCGAACAATTTAAAAGAGAGGAGTATTATAAATAATAATTTTAATAGAAAAGTTTTATACATCTATTAATGTTGACTCCAAAAAATCAATTATATCACCATCAAGAACATTTTCAGCATTCGATGTCTGATAGTTTGTCCTAAGATCTTTAACCATTTTATAAGGATGAAGAACATAAGATCTTATCTGATTGCCCCAACCAATTTGTTTTTTATTATTCTCTTCCTTTTTTTTTTCTTCATTTTTTTTATCTAATTCAATTTCATATAACCTAGATTTTAGCATCTTCATTGCTGTATCTCTATTTCGATGTTGTGATCGTTCACTCTGGCTTTGCACAACAATATTATATTTTAAATGAGTTATTCTTACAGCACTATCAGTTGTATTAATGTGTTGACCTCCTGCACCTGAAGCTCTAAATGTATCTATTCTTAAATCTTTATTATTGATATCAATTTTAATATCTTTATCTATTTCTGGATATACCCAGACACTAGAAAAGCTAGTGTGTCTTCTTTTATTTGAGTCAAAAGGTGAAATTCTTACTAATCTATGAATACCAGTCTCATTTTTCAAATAACCATAACATTTAAAACCAGATATCATCATAGTTAAATTTTTGAGACCAGCTTCTTCACCTCTTTGAAAGTCAACAATTTTATATTTATAATCATTCTTTTCTGCAAAGCGTTGATACATTCTAGACAACATTTCAGCCCAATCTTGACTTTCAGTACCTCCTGCACCTGCATGTATTTCTAAAAAAGCATTACAATGATCTGTCTCTTCATTCAAAAGAGATTTAATTTTAATTTTTTCACACTCTTTTTTTAAATTATTAACCTTACTAACTAACTCATTTATATCTTTATCACTTAAAGACTCATAAATTTCTGTAAATTCTCTAAATTCACTCAATTGATTTGAGACATAATCAAAATCATTAATAATGTTAGTATTCTGTTTTAATTTTTCTTGAGATTTATTTATTAAATTAATGTTATCCCAGTTTTTTGGATTAGTAATTATTTTATTAAGATTATCAATTTCTTTAGTGGTGTTTTCGTAGTCAAAGACTCCTCCTTGTCAAGTTTACTAATGAGTCTATCTCATTAATTAGATTTAATAACTCAGATTTATCCATTAATTAATTCCGCCTATACTTTCAATTTTATTAATATTATCTAATATTTCCAATTGTTCTTTTGTAAAATAATCAATAATTGAATTTTGTCCATCAGAAATCATACCATTATCTTTATCAACTTTTTTAATAATTAAATCATTAGGCACTATAAATTTGTCATTTATATTTTCATAATATAAAAGATAATTTTCGATAATAGATTTAAAAATAGGTAAAGCAACAGAGGATCCAGTTTCTCTGTATCCTATTGATCTAGGTGTATCATATCCAACATATACTCCTATTACATATCTAGGAGTGAGTCCAAAAAACCATAAGTCTTTACTATCATTTGTGGTTCCTGTTTTTCCAGCAATTGGATAATCAATTTTATTTAGAGATTTTCCCGTTCCTCTTTCAACGGCTCCTTCTAGAATATTTAAAATTTGAAAAGAAGTTTGCGGAGATATTACTTTTTCCTTTTGTGGTTTAATAATTGGCATTCTATATGACCTATCTTCAGTTGAAAATGAACAATAATTACATCTAAAATATTCGTTATTAATAATTAACTCGCCATCGTTTGAAACAACTTTTTTAATTATTGATGGCTCAACTATATATCCTCCATTTAAAAAGATTGAATAAGATTTAGCTAGATTCAAAAGATTATTTTCTACTGCGCCAAGGAGAGTTGAGTGGACATCAGTATCAATATTATTATTGTAGAAATTTATTTTGTCTAAAAAATTATTAACTGAGTTTAAACCTAAATCGAGACCAATTTTTAATGTCACTAGATTATTGGATGTTTCTAAGGCTCTTCTAAATGTTAATTCGCCATATGACTTATTAGAATAATTTTTAGGTACCCATACTGGAAGATTTTTGCCTTGATCTAGAAGAATATCAGAGTCTAGTATTAAAGTATTTGGTAAGAATTTTTTTGTCTCTAACGCATGCGCATAAATAAATGGTTTTATTGACGATCCTGGTTGTCTATAAGCTTGAGTTACTCTATTAAAATTACTGACTTCATAATTTACTCCGCCAACCATAGAAACTATATTTCCATTAAAAGGATCCATAATAACTACAGATCCATCAATTTCATGTAATTGAACTGCGTAAAAAGTATCATCTATTTTAGTAACAAATATGTAGTCATTTAAATTTAGATAGTTATTTGGTGAGATCTTTTCTGGTCCATAAATGTTTTTATCCTTATTTAAATTAATTATTTCATCAGTGTTTATTATTGATAATTCAATAAAATTAGAACTTTTATTTATAACTTTAGCAATTTCCCAATGATTATTCTGATATTTTAAAATATCTTCCAAGTTTTTATAACTTCCCTCCCAAGATCTATATCTTCTCTCAAATAAAGCTAAATTATCAATTAAAGATTTTTCTGATATCTTTTGGAGACTTTGGTCTATTGTGGATTGTATATAGAATGCATTTTCATTATATGTTTTTGAATTTAAGTAATTCAGTATAAAGTCAGTTTTGTAATCTGATTTGTATTTTTTATTGTTTCTATCATACAAGTCTATTTCTAAATTAGAATAAAAATTAAATTGTTCTTGTGTAATAAATTTATTTATCTCCATTTGTTTTAATACATAATTTCTTCTATCTAAGGCTTTATTGTAGTTTTTTTTTGGGTCATAATTATTTGGTCCTTTAGGAAGAGCTGCAAGATATGCATATTCATGTATATCTAAGTCAAATATGGATTTATTAAAATAATTAAATGAAGCTGACGCTACACCGTATGAGCGTCTTCCAAAATAAATTTCATTTAAATATAGTTCTATTATAAATTCTTTTGAGTATTCTCGCTCTATTCTAAGTGATAAGATTAATTCTTTAACCTTTCGTGAAATAGTTTGGTCTCTATTAAGTAAAATATTTTTTACTAATTGTTGTGTTATTGTAGAAGCTCCAACATAATTATTATTATTTTTAGAATAAATATTTTTTAAATTAATAATAGAAGCATTTACTATTCCTCTTATGTCAAAACCCTGATGTTGAAAAAATGTTTTATCTTCTGCAGAAATAATAGCATTAATCATATTTCTGGGTATGTCTTTATAATCTAAATAGAATCTATCTCTATTTCCCACATGATACATCAGCTCATATTTCTCATCATAAATTTTAGTTATTTCATTTGGAAAATATTGAGATATATTATGGTCAGGTAAATCTTGTTGAATTTTCCATAAATACAGAATTATTATGGATATGCCTAATATAGAGAGTATGAAAATGTACTGTAAATATTTAAAGAGTTTCATTTTATTTAATAAACAAATTAATAATAATTTATCAAATATAAAGGATTTAAAAACATGTCTAAAAGAATTTTTGTTGATGGCAGCATCAATAGTGAACTATGTATCATTGCGACTGATGGGCAAGAAATTAACTATTTTGACTACTCAGATGATTTAGCTTCAAGCAAAAAAAATAATATTTATCTTGGAACTGTATCCAGAGTAGAACCATCTCTACAAGCAGCATTTATAGAATTTGGATCAGAGAAAAAAGCTTTTTTGCCTTTTGATGAAATTCACCCAAGTTACTTTAAAGTTCCTCATAATGAGAAGCAAATTGCAAATAAAGATAAAAATAATGAAATTGATGATGAAAAAGAAAATAAGAAACAATTTCTCTCTTTTTATAGAAAATACAAAATCCAAGATGTTATAAAGAAAGATCAGGTATTACTAATACAAATAGTAAAGGAAGAGAGAGGCACCAAAGGAGCAGCGATAACCACATTCATTTCTTTACCAGGTAGGTACAGTGTTTTATTTCCAAATAATTCCTCCTCTGGCGGTGTATCCAAAAAAATTTCTAACCCTCTTGATAGAAAAAGACTTAAAAAATTACACGATAATTTTAATTTGCCTGATGGTATGTCTTTAATAATAAGAACAAATGCAATATCAGCAGAAGATGATGATATTGTCGCAGATTTTAATTATCTAAGAAAATTATGGACCAAAATAAGAGATGATACTCTTAAATCAAAAGCACCTGTGCTTATAACAGAATTAGATACACCAATAATTAAAGTCGCAAGAGATTTCAATCAAAGAACAATACAAGAAATAATCTTCTCAGATTTAAAAACAATGAAATTATATAAAAAACTAGAAAAAGATTTTAGTGTAAAATCAAATAAGAAAATTACTCACTACAATGATAAGCTTCCTCTTTTTGAAAGTTATGGTATAAAAAATCCAATAAATAGTCTAACTGAAGAAAATATTTACTTAAAATCTGGTGGATATCTAGTGATTAACCCTACTGAGGCACTTACAAGTATAGATATAAACTCTGGAAGATTTACATCAGAGAAAAATATAGAAATAACTGCATTAAATACAAATTTAGAAGCCAGTGAAGAGATATTCAAACAAATTCAATTAAGAAATATTGCAGGATTAATTGTTATTGATTTTATTGACATGAATATTAATACAAATAACTTAAAAATTGAGAGAAAAATTAAGGAATTGTTTTATAAAGATAAAGCCAGAGTTCAAATTACAAAAATTTCTCAATTTGGATTAATGGAAATATCAAGACAAAGAATTGGACAAAGTATTTATGAAACATTTTATAATAAATGTGATTGCTGTGATGGTAGTGGTTTTAAGAAAACAAACTCAATAGTAATTTATAATATGATTTCGGATATAAAAGGCATAAATGCTATTGGTAATAGAGATGATATTGAAATTCAAATTGATGAAAAATTCTACAATGATAATTACAAAGAAATTGATAAGAAAATAAAATCAACTAAATCAACGTTTAATATTAGTTTTGTCAAAAGATCTAACACAAAAAATATATATGAATTAGATAATGATTTAATCACTAAAGTAAGAAACAATTCAAAAGAAATTTTAGATAAAAGTAAGATTGATGATTCAAATAAAGAAAAATCATATAGAAGAAAAATAAAAAAAAAACTAATTGATAATTAAATTTAAATTTATTTGGTTTTTATTTATTTTAAATATTTTTAATAACTTACAAAGCTATGAAATCATAAGAGATCCTATTTTTGAAGATTATTTTATAAATTTAAGTAATAATTTTAACCACAATGAAGTTAATGTTTATTTAGTTAAAAACAAATCAGCAAATGCTTTTGTAATTGAAGATAATATATATTTTACAACTGGATTGTTCGAATTAATAAAAGATGAAGATACTCTCAAAGCAATTTATTTTCATGAATACGGACATGTTTTTCATAATCATTTTCAAAGTAAAAAAGTTAAAATTCAACAAACTAATAATAAATCTTCATTCTATAATTTATTTTCTGTTGGTTTGGTTGTTCTTACAGGCAATGCAAATATTGGAATTGGTTCATCTATAACTTTAAACACTAACCTAATTAGAGAAATATCAAAACACTCAATTAGTTTTGAAATACAAGCAGATAATTTTATGAAAAGACAGATAAAAAAAAATAAAATAAATATTACAGAGTTAATATCTTTTTTAAATAATGGATCAAAAACAAATAATAGTTATTTCAGAACACATCCAAAAAATGAAGATAGAATTAATAATCTAAAAGAAATAAATTTTCCTAAATATGAAAATTCAATAAAATTTGAATGGATAAAATCAAAATATTCGAATAATTCAAAAATTGATTTATTTAATATTTTTTTTAAAGATTTAGAAAAGGGTATATTCCATCAAGATCAAGAATTTAGTAAAATTAATAAAGAACTGATTAAATACGAAGCTTTTAAAAAAGGTATTTTTGTAAAAGATTGGATAGATGATTTTCAAAAATTAATTGATATAAATCATAGCTCTTTTCTTAAAATTGAATACATAAATTATATTTTAGATAATAATTTAAATGAAAAATATTACATTATTGAAAAATTTAAATTTGATAAAGATTTGATGGATGAATATTTTTACCATTACATATATGGAAAATACTACAATAAAATAAATGAAATTAACCTGTCTAACTTCTATTTTTGTCAATTTTATAAAGCTATAAACTCCGAAAATAAAGCTGATTTTTTTTGTGAAAAATATGATATTAAAGAGATTCCAAAATTAGATAGATCGTATGCCCTATTTAAATAGAAAACAAATATTGGGACTCATTAGGAAAAAACAAATATATTCTGATAAATCTTTAATTAAAAATCAAATACAACCTGCTTCACTTGATTTAACTTTATCTGCAAAATGTTATAGAATAAAAGCCTCTTTTATTCCAAATAAAATAAAGATTTCTAAGGTTATAAAAGAATTATCATTAACATATATTGATCTAAATCAAAATAAACTTTTAGAAAAAAATTGTATTTATTTGTGTGAATTAAATGAAAAGTTGAATTTACCAAATGACATAATGGGAAAATCAAATCCAAAAAGCACAACTGGTAGATTAGATATTTTTACTCGTGTAATTACTGAAAATGGCACAGAGTATGACTACATAGATTATGAATATAATGGTAAATTATATCTAGAAATTATACCTCAGTCTTTTAGTATTATCATTAAGAAAGATATATCTTTAAATCAAATAAGATTTTTTCAAGGATCAAATATTGATGAAAAAATTAGACAAATAAAAATATCTGTATCAATAAAAAAAAATGAAATAACAGCTTACAAAGCAAAAAAAATTACCTCTGCTATCGATTTAAATAAAATTAACTTTTATAAATCAGACAAATATTGGGATAAAATCATTCCTGAAGATAATTACTTTATAGTTGAGAGAGATGAGTTTTATATACTTCGATCTAAAGAGACGATAATCGTTAAAAATAATCAAGCTGCGGAACTAGAACCATTTAAGGATAGTTTTGGTAATTTTAGAGTACACTATGCCGGTTTTTTTGACCCTGGTTTTGGTAATAATAAATCAGGTACACCTGCTGTTCTTGAATTACGCGCTTACGATACACCATTTATAATAAGAGACGGTCAGCTAGTAGGACAACTAAATTATTATAATATTAATGAAATTAAAAAAGAAAGTTACGGAAAAAGTATTAAATCCAATTACTTTAATCAAAATTTAAAATTAGCTAAACAATTTAAATAACATGATTGTATATAAGTGTTTTATTTTTTAATCTATCAAGTATATTATTTTTAATGTTAGATAAAAAAACTAATAACACTCTTGATATTTTAATTAAAAAATTAAAAGACAATAAATTAGGATCTATTAAATTATCAAACAAGATAAATACTATAGAGGTATCTAATTATGCTGAAAACCAGAACTCACACCAAATCACTCAAAATAGCTCTCCTACTGAGCATCAGAATACAAAGAATGTTATAAACGAAGGAATTATAACAATTGATAGCCCCATGGTGGGAATTATTTACTTAACTCCAAAACCTAGCTCACCACCTTTTGCTAAAAAAGGTCAAAAAATAAAAAAAGGCGACACAATATGTTTAATTGAAGCTATGAAAACGTTTAATGAAATCAAATCTGACAGAGATTGTACAATAAAGTCGGTAATGATTAAAAATGGTGAAGCAGTTGAATTTGGTCAACCTCTCTTCGAAATATTGTAATTGTTTAAAAAAATATTAGTAGCAAATAGAGGGGAAATTGCAGTTCGTATTATACGAGCATGTAAAGAGCTAGATATCAAAACAGTAGCTATTCACTCTAATGTAGATACAGAGGCAATGCATGTGAAACTAGCTGATGAAAGTATTTGTGTTGGCAGTGCCTTACCAAATGGAAGTTATTTAAATATTCCGAGTATAATTAGTGCTATTGATATAACTGGAGCTGATGCTGTTCATCCAGGTTATGGTTTTTTAAGTGAAAATGATAAATTTTCAAAAATATTGAGTCAACATAATGTCAAGTTTATAGGACCAAGTTCTAAGTCTATCCTAGAATTAGGTAATAAAAGCAATGCTTTAAGTTTAGCAAGTGAGTTTGGATTACCCATATTAGGAAATAAAAATTCAAAAGATATAAAAAATACAAATGAAGCTGTAAAAATAGCTGAAGATATTGGGATGCCTGTAGTAATTAAAGCTGCCTATGGTGGTGGAGGTAAAGGAATGAGAGTTTTTTATGATAAAACTGAAATAGATAATTTTTTTTCTCAATTAAAAGCTGAAGCAAAAAATTATTTTGGTGATGATACAATGTATGCTGAGAAATTTTTAACTAATGCAAAACATATTGAATTTCAGGTAATATCAGATCCTGAAAATAATTATGTAGAAATAATTGGACAAAGAGATTGCTCTATTCAACGCAAAAATCAAAAGATCATTGAAGAAATACCATCTGAGTTTGTGTATATCAACAATTTGGAAAAAATTGAGAAAAATATAAAAGAATTACTTCTTGAAAATAAATATGAAGGCTTAGGAACATTAGAATTTTTATATCAAGATAACGAGGTATTTTTTATTGAAATGAATACAAGATTACAAGTTGAACATCCAGTAACTGAAGAGGCCTATGATATAGATTTAGTCAAATATCAAATAATGGTTGCTGCAGGTTATAAAATTGATTTAACAGAGTCGATAAAAAGAAATCACACAATAGAATGTAGAATAAATGCAGAAAATGCAAAAGATTTTTCACCAAGCCCAGGAACAGTGAACTTTATAAATGTACCAGGAGGCAGAGGGGTTAGAGTAGATACAGCCTTATACACAAATTACAAAGTTAACCCTCACTATGATAGTCTAGTATTAAAGATAGTATCAAAAGGTAAAGATAGAAATGAGGCAATATCAGTAATGAAAAGAGCCCTAGATGAAATTATTATAGATGGTATTGATACAAATATTAATTTACATAAATGGATATTAAATCAAAAAGATTTTATAAGAGGTACATACAATACAAACTGGCTAGAAAAAAATATTTTAAAATTTAATTAACAGTCTGTTAGTGAAATTTCATAAATTTTATTTGAATATAAATTTAATTCATCAGTATATTTAAAAAACCATCCTATGAAAATATTATCGTTTTGAGAAATTTTTAATAAAGCAGCAGTATCAAGATACTTGTCAAATTCAATATTTTTACAAGAAATTAATTCAAAAGATAGATTTCTAAATTGATAATTCTCGAAAAACTCAAGCACATATTTTGATGAAGAAGATTTATCTAAAATGAGCAACTTTGTATTATTTAATTCTTTAGCTAATAATTGATTAAAAAAGAAACTACTTAAAAATAAAATTATTGATAATTTCTTCCAAAGATACTGCATCGATATTATTAACTGAGTAATCATTATTTTTAAGTGGTTCCTCGCTATTTCCTAATTGAATTTCGATATATGAAGATCCTATAAATCCATTATTCGATATTTTAAAAATAGAGTCATTAGGAATTATAATACTTTTTTCGATAGATGATGTAACTATCGCCATATAATTTTCTTTATCTAATTGAATATTTGAAATCTCCCCTACTTTAACACCATTAATTTTCACATCATTACCTATACTAGTGTTACCTATATCAAAAAAGTCAGAGTTAATTTGAAGGGTCTCAATTTTATTGAGTAGGTTTATTTTAGAAGAAAAGTAAAAGATACTTATTAATGAAAGAATTAATATCAATAATCCAATTATAAATTCTATATTAATTTTTTTATTCATTTAAATCATTCAAATACCTAAGGAACATATCAATAGAATATGAGTCTTGAGTATGTTCAAATATATATTTTTTATCAGATTTATCTAAATAATCGCCAAATCCAGGTTCTATAGATAAAACTTTTTTTCCAAAAATACCGTTGCTTTTAATTTTTATAATTGAGTCCTCAGGAATGTCATACTTTTTATCAACAAACCCATTTACAATAACATTATTAGAAGATGTTGTTATTTTACTTACATTTCCAATTTTAATACCAGCTATTTTAACATCAGTGTCGTTGTTAATACCTTCAACATAATTAAAAGTAGCAACAAAAGGTATAACGTTATTATTACTTGTATTTTTAAATATAAAAATAATTGTTACTAAAACTAATAAAAAAATAATACCAATTTTAAGATGGTATCTTGTATTGTATGAGTCAATTTCATTAATTATTTTGGCTGCCAACTATTATAACCCTTATCTATTGTCTCTTTATGTTTAACTGAATGTTTTTGAACTCTTTTTTTTACAAAACTTTCTTGACTGTTATCTTTCAATTCAAAAATAGAAATATCATCAGATGTGTTATGTAACCAGTTATGAAACTGTGTTGGTAATGACTCAGGTCCAAAGCCAGGGGCATAGACTACCCATCTTTTTGTAGAATTATTCTTATCGTGGTAATATTTATTACCTAGCGAATCTTTATGAACAAGAATACCATTAAAAAAAGAATATAATTTAAAGCCTAAAGACATGTCTAAATATAACAAATTAATAAGTTTATGAGAATAATACTTATTACTTTTATTATAACAGTCAATTTATCACATCCATTATTAGCAAAAATAGCCAGTGTAATAGGAAATCCAATAACACAAGAAATATATTTTGAAGTTAATAAAGATACAAAAAATTATCCTGCATCTTTAACTAAAATAATGACACTTTACATTATATTCGATGAATTAAGATTAAAAAATATTCATTTAAGTGATCATGTTTATTTCTCAAAATATGCTACATATCAACAACCATCTAAATTAGGAATAAAAGAAAAAGATTTTATTACTGTTAATGAACTAATTGATTCATTAATAGTCAAGTCTGCTAATGATGCAGCAGTTGCGATAGCTGAAAAAATATCAGGTAGTGAAAAAAAATTTGTTTTAAAGATGAATAAATATGCAAAAAAATTAAATTTATTGAATACAAATTTTGCAAATCCTCATGGTCTTCCAAATAGAGCTAACTTATCAACAGCAAATGATATTTTTAAACTTAGCTCAAAAATAATTGTTGATTTTCCAGAGCATTTACATCGATTTAAAAAAACAAAAGTTAAAATTAAAGGAAAAAGTTACAAGACTCATAATACATTATTAAAATATGATCACTACATAGGTTTAAAAACTGGATATACGAGAAAATCTGGTTTCCAAATATCACTTCTATCAATTAATAATGATGAGTATTTATTGGGTATATACTTTGGAGGAAATTCTGCTAAAGAAAGAAATAATAAAATTAATTTTCTTATGAATAAATATAGAAATAAAGATGCTACTATGAGTGAAAAAACAAAAAAATTAATAGTCAAAAATCAAAAAAAAAGTACAAGTATTTATACAATACAGACATCCTCTTTCAAAAAGATCAGTAAATCAAAAATGCATATTACTTTACTGAAAAATAAAATAAAAATATTAAGAAGTTTTGAACATAAAATAAAGAAAAATGGTAGATATTTTATAACTTATATAAATGTTGATGATCATCTAACAGCAAAAAACTTATGTAATGAGATTAAATTAAATAAACTAGACTGTTTGATTAAAGCTAGTTAATTCTTTTATATCCAGTGAATATGACTCAAGTATTGATATTAATTTAATTAATTCTTTTTTAAATTTATCTTTAACAAAGTGTTCTAGTCTAAATACAATACAATTTTGAGTATTTGAAGCTCTTAAAAGGAACCAAAAATTTTCAGTTTCCAGTCTTACACCATCAATTGTAATTAAATTAGCTTTATTATCGTAGTGTTTAGGAATATCTTTTACTATTTTATTTAAAAGACTAAATTTAATTTTTTCATCACAGTATAATTTTATCTCAGGTGTTGATGATGAATTCATATAAACACTTGTTAATTCGTTTAATGTTTTTTTTGTATTATTAAGTATCTTAATTAATTTCAAAGAAGCATATATAGCGTCATCATATCCATAATATTTATAATTATAAAATATGTGTCCACTCATTTCACCAGCTATATCTGCATTTTTTGAAGATATCATCTCTTTGATTAAAGAATGTCCAGTTTTTGACATATGAATGTCGACGCCATTATTTTTAAGTGTATCAAAAAGAATTTTACTGCATTTTACATCAGCTATAGCAACTAAATCTTTTTTTTCTTTTAAAAGATCGAGAGACAAAAGTAAAAAAATAATATCTGAGTAAATTAATTCTCCTTTATTATCTAATATTCCAATTCGATCACCATCACCATCAAATGCAATACCTAAGTCAAATTGATTTTCTTTAATATAGTTTGATATCTGAATAATATTTTTCTTAATCGTTGGATCAGGGTGATGATTAGGAAAATTACCATCTATGCTTCTATTTAAAATAATATTAGTTCCTTTTATAGAGTGAATAATTTTATGAATCATTGGTGCAATGGCTCCATTTCCTGGATCCCAAACTATTTTAAGCTTATCTAAATGATTAAATTGTGAAATAATTTCCTCTGTATAAGGAGTAATTACATCTTTAAATGTTAATTGACCCAACGTGGAGGATATAGACGCATCATCTAAATCGTTTAAAGATTTTATCTTCTCTCCAAAAAAGGGTTTATTATTAATAATTATTTTTAATCCATTATATTCTTTTGGATTATGAGAACCTGTAATCATAATTAAATTCGGAATATCTAGTACTTTTGTTGCATAATAACTAACTGGTGTTGGTAATAATGAAATATCCACTACATCAACACCATATCTTCTGAAGGTATCAATAAGTTTATTTTTAATTTCTAAGGAAGATAATCTTCCATCATGACCAATAATGATTTTAGGAGTATTAATATTAGAAATTATATTTGAGATCTTTTTTGCAATATTTTGTATATCTTCTAAATTTAACGATTTTTGATAAATACCCCTAATGTCGTATTCTCTAAGTATTTCAGGGTTGATCATCGAAATAAACTATAAATTTAATATGTAAGTTGCAATTGATAAAAATGATAAAAATCCAAATACATCTGTGAAAGTTGTAAGAACTATTCCAGATGCCAAGGCTGGATCTATTTTCATTTTATTAATTGTAATTGGGATAATTATGCCCACTAAACAAGCAAATCCTAAGTTTATTAAAATAGCAAAAGATATGGCAAACGCTAATACAAGACTATCAAACCAATAATAAGCAATTAATCCCATTATTAAAGAAAGTGCAAAACCATTGATACTTCCAATTAAGAATTCTTTAACAACCAATTTAATATAGTTTGAATTATTAATATCTTTTGTGGCAATAGCTCTAACGTATATGGTCATAGCTTGTGTGCCTGCATTGCCACCCATTGAAGCTACTATTGGCATCAGGACTGCAATCGCTATCATTTGCTGTAATTGATCTGAATATATATCTATAACGAGAGATGCTAATATGGCTGTCAATAAGTTTAAACCCAACCATATGAATCTAGATGTAGCTGATGTAAAAGCACCCTTATAAAAGTCATTTACAAACAAACCTCCCAACTTTCTCATATCATCCTCTGACTCTTCGTGATCAATTTCAACAACATCATCAACTGTCATGATACCTATCATTTTATTATCTAAATTTACTACAGGTGCCGAAACCAAGCCATACTGTCTAAAGGTGTAGGCGATATCTTCAATTTTTTCATCAGATTTAATAATATGTATATCTTTATAAATAATATCTTTTAATTTTTTTGATCTTTTTGATCTTAATACTCTTCCAGAGGGAATATAGCCTATAGGAATATTTTGGTCATCAACAATAAATATATTATAAAAATCTTTAGGCCCTCTTCGTGAATTCCTTAACTGATCAATTAATTCACCAACTGTTAAATTAGATTTTATCGACAGATAGTCTCTATTCATGAGCCTACCAGCAGAATTTTCATCATACTGTAAACTTTCCTCAATTCTTTCTCTTTGCTGAGATCCAAGTTTGGAAAGTATTTGAACTAATTCTTTAGTTTCAAAGTCACCAAGGATTTCAACCGCATCATCTAAATCTAAGTATTTAATTAAATTAACTAATTGTTTATTTGGAATCATATGCAAAATATCATCACGCGTTTCTTCACGTAAGTAAGCAATAAAATCTGGGTGAAAGTTTTTGGTATGAGTTCTTAGTATAGACGACTGTATTTCGTATGGGAGACTTTCAATACTATCTGCTTGATCTGCAGAATGAAGAGATTTTATTGACTCAATATATTCTTTTTTATTAAATTTTTGCATTTATATTATAAATATGGTGCGGACGAGAAGACTCGAACTTCCACAGGATTTGATCCCACAGCGACCTCAACGCTGCGCGTCTACCAGTTCCGCCACGTCCGCAATTAATAGATTAATTAATAAAGAATGATTGAAATAAAACAACTAAAAGGGCAAAAAAAATATCAAGAAATTACAAAATTGATGAATAAACATATTCAAAAAATGTCTGAAAATATAAAAGAAGAGGAAATATGGTTCTTAGAACATCAAAATGTCTTTACTGCAGGAAGCTCTACTCCTAAAGAATTTAAAATAGATAAAATAAATAAGATCCCAGTGATTAAAGTTAATAGAGGTGGCAAAATTACATTTCATGGCCCTGGCCAATTAGTCATTTATCCCTTAATTAATTTAAAAAAAAGAAAAAAAAATATTATAGATTACATAAATTCTATAGAGGACATTTGCATAAAAGCATTTAAGAGAAGTGATATAAAACTTTATAGAAAAAAAGAAAAAAATAGAGGTTTGTGGGTTGAAAACAATAATGAGTTAAAAAAAATAATATTTATTGGTTTAAGATACTCTAGAGGTATCATTCATCATGGTTTATCAATTAATTTTGATCTTGATTTAAATAATTTTCAAAAAATCGATCCTTGTGGTCTTAAATCCAAAGATATAAGTAGCTTAAAAGAATTAAAAATAAATTATGATAAAAGAAAAATATATCAAGATCTTAAAGAGGAATTTATGAAAGTATTTTATTAGGGTTTATTTTAAATTTATAAAATTTCCCATCTAATTTAAAAATAATTTTATAAGAACAAAGAAGAAGTTTATTAAATTTATTACCAGAAAACTTCTTATCACCGATTATAGGGTTTTTATTAAGATAGAATTGAAGTCTGATTTGATGTTTTTTTCCTGTAAATAATTTAATCAAATAACAATTTTCATGATTATCTAATTGAATTTTTCTATAAGCTAGTTTTAATTCTTTCTTATCAGAATTATAGTTAATCAACGTATCAGCGTTTTTATTAAATTTATTATTAGTTACTGAAATATAGAATTTTTTAATTTGATTATTTAAAAATAACGAAGAGATTTTACTAGCAGTAATTCTATTTTTTGCAAAAAACATGACACCTGAGGTGTCTTTGTCTAATCTGTGAACTATATATAATTTATGTTTGATTACATTTTCATATATATCTTTTAATGAAATAAATACTTTAGATCCTCTTTGAACAGAATATCCATCAATTTTGTTAATAACTATAAAATCATCGTTTTGAAATATTATATGATCTTTAAAAATCTTTTTTTTATCTTTATTTAGTTTAATAGTATTTGATAACTCATTATTGATCTCAAATTTATAATATATATATACAACATCACCTTTTATTAATGGCGAATTAGCTTTAGATTTTTTGTTATTAATTTTTATTTTGTATTTTCTAATTAATCTTTGTAACAAAGATAAAGGTATAGACTCAAAATATTGAAATAAAAACTTATCTAATCTTTTATAACTTTGATCTATCTTAATTTGCAAATCTGAGACTAATCATATGAAATAAATAAAAGAAAATAAAAGATATAAAAATGTTAAAAGAAAAATATATTAATGCTTTGAAAAAAGATTTATCAGAAACTAATGAAAATAGTTCAATATTGAAGGAAGAAAGAGTAGTAAAACTGCCAAAAAAACCGACATAAACAAAAATATATAGTGCACCATTAAATTTATTTAAAAAATAACCTGCCATAGCAGATCCAATGATATTTACTAATATTGTTGCTGAGGGTAGCCCTAAAAAAGTAAAGTTTAAAATATTGAAGAAGTAACGAATGCTTGATCCTAATATAGCACCTATCACGAGTGCTAAATAAGATGACATAGAATTTTATTTTACGAACTGAATAATACTTGTGTGAGCAAAATCACCAAATCTGTTGCCTTTTTTAATAATGCGAGTATATCCACCATTTCTATTTTTATGCTCTTTAGAAATCTCAGAAAATAATTTTTGACAAGCTTCCTTATTATTAAAAAGCTTAGCTAATATATATTTTCTATTACTTAAGTTATCATTTTTAGCTTTTGTAACTAATTTCTCGATAAAAGGTCTAAGCTCTTTTGCTTTTTCAGTAGTTGTAGTAATAGTCTCGTGCTTAATTAGACTAATAGATAAGTTTTTTAACAAAGCCAATCTATGTGAAGAAGTTCTATTTAATTTTCGTTGTTTAAGTCCGTGTTTCATTATACTTTAAAAGGATCTTCATATTTTTTTGATAGCTCTTCTATGTTTTCCGGTGGCCACCCGGGTAAGTCCATTCCCATAGACAGACTCATTGAAGATAGTACTTCTTTTATCTCATCAAGAGATTTTCTACCAAAATTAGGTGTTCTTAACATTTCTCCTTCAGTTTTTTGAACTAAATCACCAATGTAAAAAATATTATCATTTTTTAAACAATTTGCTGATCTTACAGATAACTCAAGTTCGTCAACCTTCTTAAGTAGGTTCTTATTAAACTGGGGTTCGTTTGAGGATTGTAATTTTTTTCTCTCATCTTCTGTTGGCTCTTCAAAATTAATAAATGGTTTAAGTTGGTCCTGAAGTATTCTTGCAGCTAAAGCAGCAGCATCATCTGGGGATACAGTTCCATTAGTTTCAATGTCTAAAATAAGTTTATCAAATTCAGTGTCTTGACCGATGCGTGAGTTTTCAACATTAAAAGAGACTCTTTTTACAGGGCTGTAGGTGGCATCTAAAATAATTTGACCAACACTTTTATTTTCATTATCTTTATTTTTTTCTGCAGATATATAACCTTTATTCACGTCTAAGAATATTTCTAGATTCACCTCTCTATTAGAGTCAACATTCATAATTACAGTGTCTTTATCAACAATTTCAACTTCTGGGTTATCTTCGAAATCTGAGGAGAGAACCTCTTTCGGTCCTTTAATATTTAAACTTAGTTTTTGTGGGTGACTGCTTTTTGAATTAAAAGTAACGTTTTTAAGGTTCATTATAATATCAGTAACGTCCTCTCTAACACCCTCGATTGTAGAAAATTCGTGAAGAACACCATTGATTTTAATAGAAGATATAGCTGTACCTTGCAATGATGATAATAGTACTCTTCTTAGAGCATTTCCTAATGTGGTACCAAAACCTTTTTCCAATGGTTCGATGACAACTGTTCCAAACTTTTTGTTATCGCTAATTTTATAATCAACTTTGTTTGGTTTGACCAATGTAATCCAATTATTCTCTATCAATTTTTAACTCCTATTAATTAATTTATACTCTTCGTTTCTTTTTAGGTCTGCATCCGTTGTGAGGAAGCGGTGTAACATCTTTAATATTATTTATTATAAAACCAATGTTTTGTAGAGCTCTTAACGCTGACTCTCTTCCTGAACCAGGACCTTTCATAAGGACATCAAGTTTTCTTAAGCCAATATCATAGGCTTTTTTTCCTGCAGCATCAGTAGCTATTTGAGCAGCATAAGGGGTTGATTTTTTTGAACCTCTAAAGCCCATAGAACCACTTGAGGACCATGAAACTGCATTTCCACTTACATCAGAGATTGTTACAATCGTATTATTAAAAGAGCTTTTTATGTGGACAATACCATTTTGTCCAAAGCTTTTTTTTATTTTTTTTTTATCAGTAGTTTTTTTTTCGTTTTTAGCCATGTTATTTTGTTACTTTTTTCTTTCCTGCTATAGCTACGGCTTTACCTTTTCTAGTTCTAGCATTAGTGTGAGTTCTTTGGCCTCTTGTAGGGAGCTGTTTTCTGTGTCTTAGACCACGGTAACAACCTAAATCTTTTAATCTTTTAATATTTTGGGATACTACTCTTCTAAGGTCACCCTCAACAGTATAGTTTTCATCTATAGATTTTCTTATTTTTGAGATTTCATCCTCAGAGAAATCTTTTATTCTCTTTGTTGGATCTAAGCTATTTGCTTTTAAAATATCCATAGCATACTTGGGACCTATTCCATGAATATATGTTAGAGAAATTAATGCTCTTTTATTAACTGGTAAATTTACACCTGCTATTCTTGCCAATTGAGAACTCCTGAATGGGTGAAATTATTAAAAAAGCATTTAAAAGTCAATATAAATTACCTCAATTAAATCCAAGTTTATCAACGATTTTAGCAGTTACAGCACTGATTTCATCGTTAGCTTGAATATCAGTTACTTGATAATTTTTTTTTAATGAATTTAATATTTCTTGATGAGATTTTTTATAAATTTGTAGTCTTTTTTCAAAAAAACTGTCATCCGCCCTAGATTCTTCCAAAGACCTTTTTTTAATTCTTTGAAGAAGCTGATCATCATCAACCTCAAAGTTGATAATACTTAAAACTTCGTTCACAAATATTTCAATAAGTGAGTCAGCTTGTATTGAACTTCTAGGAAATCCATCAATTAAAATCTGTTCGTTTGTCAATGTGTTAACTTTTTCTTTTAATACTGAAATTACAACTGTGTCTTCAATTAAGTCACCATTATCCATTTTATTCTTAATTTCTTTTCCCAAAACACTCTGGTCTTGAGATTTCTCTTTCAACAGCGAGCTAACAGTTAAAATATTAAGATCAGGCAAAATAGTATCTTTTAAAATATTAGCTTGTGTGCCCTTACCACAACCAGGGGGGCCAATAAATACTATAACCATTTACTTTTATAAATTTTATTTTTACTTAATAATTTTTCATATTGAGATGAAAATAATTGTGTTTGAATCTGTGAAAAGAAATCCATTGCCACAATAACGACTATCAAAAGACTTGTTCCTCCTAAATAAAAAGGAACTGATAGCCTAGCAATTAAAAATTCTGGAATTAAGGCAATTAAACCTAAATAAATAGCACCTACAAAAGTTAACCGATAAATAACGTGTTCTAAGTAGGTAGCTGTTTGCTCACCTGGCCTGTAGCCTAAAACAAAACCTCCATTGTTTCTTAAATTTTCTGCCTGTTCTTTAGGATTAAAAACAATACTAGTATAAAAAAATGCAAAGAAAACAATCAGACCGAAGAAAAAAGCCATATAAAGTGGTTTTCCATGAGATAAGTAAAATCCTAAACTAGATAAGAAACCGGAACTTTCAGGTGAAAAATTAGAAATTGTATTTGGAAATAATAGCAACGATGATGCAAAAATAGCAGGAATAACACCAGAAATATTTATTTTGATTGGTAAATAAGAAGATTGACCACCAAATACTTTATTTCCTACTTGGCGTTTTGGATATTGAACTAATAACCTTCTTTGAGCTCTTTCTATAAATACAATTATTACTATCAGTATTAGAAGTAAAAAAATTATTGATATAATTGCAATAGCTGATAAAGCTCCAGTTCTTCCAAGTTCAAATGTGTTGAAAATAGCAAAAGGAAGATTTGCTACAATACCTGAGAATATTATAATTGAAATTCCACTTCCAAATCCATTTTCAGTTATCTGTTCACCCAGCCACATTAAAAATATAGTTCCAGATGTCATTGTTATGACTGCAGAAATTTGAAAGAAAGCTACACTTCCCAAAGTTGGATCTACTGTATCTGATAAATTTAGTATACCATTTGAAATACCATAACTTTGAAAGAGTCCTAAAAGTATTGTTAAATATCTTGTGTATTGTTGAATTTTTTTCCTACCTTGGGTGCCCTGTTCTTTAAGAGCTTTTAAACTATCAAAGGATGACTGCATTAGTGTCATTATAATAGATGCTGAGATATATGGCATAACTCCTAACGTAAATATAGACATACGCATTAAAGCTCCACCAGAAAACATGTCGAATATTCCTAAAATTCCCCCACGATGTTGTTCAAATATTTGTTCTAAAACAGCTGAGTTAATACCTGGGACTGGAATATATGTTCCAAGACGATAAACAGCTATTGCGAATAAAACAAAACCTAATTTTTTAAATAAGCCAGAGCTTTTAATTGCTTCGCTATAATCAATATTTGGTACTTTTATATTCATAATCTAAAATTATGATGTAGATCCACCTAGTTCTTCTATTCTTTTTTTGGCACCAGGAGTAACCTTAAAATTTTTAAATTGAAGTTTCTTTTTAAACTGAATTGAGTCGATTAGTTTAATTGATTTTTTATGATCTTTCTTTTTTAAGAAGCCCTCTTGTATTAAAAAGTTATTATCAATTAAAGAGTTTTCTTTAAATTTATTAAAACTAACTAAAGACAAAGTTAAAGATTTAGGATTTATTTTTTTTAATGAATTAAAACCTCTTTTCGGGGTTTTTCTATAAATAGGCATTTGACCACCCTCAAAATTTCTAACAGCAACACCTGACCTAGATTTTTGCCCTTTGTGACCCCTACCAGCTGTTTTTCCTAATCCAGAACCAATTCCTTTACCTTTTCTTTTTCTTTTTGTTTGGCGTTGTTTTGAAATTTGATTAATCATTCTTAGTTTTCTCTTTTACTAATTACAGAATTTATCTCTATGCTTCTTCTGGCAGACACTGATTTTGGTGTATTGATACTTTTTAAAGCTTTAATTGTTGATCGAACAATGTTGTGTGGATTTTTTGTTCCGATAGCTTTAGATACAACATCCGAAATGCCCAATGCCTCAAAAATAGCTCTAGATGGGCCGCCAGAGATTATACCTGTTCCTTTTGGAGCAGATCTTAAAATTACTGTGCTTGAGGAAAATTTAGCTTTTACATCATGGTGAATAGTCCTACCCTCTCTTAAAGGAATTCTAACCATTGTTTTTTTGGCTTCTTCAGAAGCTTTTCTGATTGCTTCAGGTACTTCTTTAGCTTTTCCTGATCCAAAACCAACTCTACCTTGTCCATCACCACTTACAACTAGGGCAGCAAAACCAAATCTTCTTCCACCTTTAACAACTTTAGATACTCTTCTAACTGAAATAAGCTTTTCTATTAATTCTTTATTTGTATTATTTTCTAACATTAAAACGATAAACCCTTTTCTCTTGCTGCATCAGCTAATACTTTAAGCCTTCCATGATACTTATATGACCCTTTATCAAATTTTACTTCTTTAATACCTTTTTCTATAGCAAGTTCAGCAATTTTTGAGCCAACGATTTTAGCTACATCAACTTTTTTTTGTCCCTCAGCTTTCTCTAATTTAACTGAAGAAAATGAGCATAATGTTTTATCATTACTCTCGGATAATACTGAAGCATAAATATGTTTAGAAGATCTAAAAACTAAGAGTTTGTGTTTTTTTATATTGTTCAATTTTTTTCTAACTCTTAATTTTCTACGAACAGCTCTAGTTTTACCTTTGTTCATTATTTTTTCTTACCTTCTTTTCTATAAATTCTTTCACCTTCATATCGAACACCCTTACCTTTATAAGGCTCTGGCTTTCTAAATGATTTGATTTCGGCTGCAACTTGACCAACTAATTGTTTACTTGTGCCAGTAACTACCACAATATTTTTTTCAACTTTTATAGAAATACCCTCAGGAATTTCAAAGTTGATATCGTGACTAAAACCGAGTGATAAGACGAGCTTTTTTCCAGAAACATTAGCTTTGTATCCAGTTCCAATTAGTTCAAGTCTTTTTTCGAATCCTTTTGAATTACCGATAATTTCATTCTTAACATTTGCATAAATAGTTCCAAGAAGTGCTTTATTTTCTCCAGAGAAATGTAAAAGATTATCTTTATGGTCAACTTTAATTCCAACAGGAAGTACAGTTGATGATTTTCCCAACTTACCTTCAAAATTAATTTCGTTATCATTCATAGAAACTTTTATATCTTCAGGAATATTAATTGGATTTCTTGCTAATCTTGACATATTTTAGAAAACGCTTATTAGCACTTCCCCTCCTACTTTTTTTTCCCTTGCATCTGAGTCAGACATAACACCCATTGAGGTTGATAATATTGTAGTACCTAAACCTCCAATAGTCTTAGGAATTTCTTCTACAGAACTATAAACTCTACATCCTTGTTTTGTAATCTTTTCGATTTTATTAATTAACGGTGAGCCTTTGTAGTATTTAAGTGTAATCGAAATATCTTTCTTTGCATCACCTAAAATTTCAAAATTTTCAATATATCCCTCTTTTTTTAACACATCACAAACATTAACATTTAATTTTGAAAATATCGCTTTAACTGAAACTTTGTTGGCTTTTTGGCCATTTCTTATTCTAGTAATCATATCTGCTAGAGTGTCACTCATACTACCAACTCGCTTTCGTTAAACCTGGTATTTGACCCTTACCAGCCATATCTCTGATAGCTATTCTAGATAAATTAAATTTACTATAAACACCGCGAGGCCTACCAGATAGGAAACATCTGTTTCGGTATCTTATTCTTGATGAATTTCTTGGTAATGACTCAAGTTTCATTTGTATCTTTACTCTTTCTTCAAATGGTAAATCTTTATTAGATAAGAGACTTTTTAATTTTTTCCTTTTTTCACTAAGTCTGTCGATCAGTATTTTTCTATTAATATTTTTTTGTATTGCGCTTTGTTTTGCCATGGTTAATTCAGAAATGGAAAGTTCATTAATTTTAAAAGTTCATACCCCTCTTTGTCATTATTTGCAGAAGTGGCAATAGTGATATCAAAACCGAAGATATTTTCAACATTTTCAACACTAATTTCAGGAAAAATTATATGATCTTTAATACCTATGGTAATATTACCATGGCCATCAAATGACTTTTTGTTATAACCTCTGAAGTCTTTAATACGAGGCATAGCAATATTTACAAGTCTATCATAAAACTCCATCATTATATTTTTTCTGAGAGTAACAGAAAGCCCTACTGGCATTCCTTTTCTAACTTTAAAAGAGGCAATAGCTTTTTTTGACATTCTAACGACTGGTGATTGACCAGTTATAAGAGATAAATCTTTTTTTATTTTTTCAATAGCTTTGTTATCCTCTTTAATAGCTCCGATACCTGCGTTGATTACTATTTTTGATATTTTTGGTACAGCAAGCTTATGAGATATTTCTAGATTTTTGGCTAACTGTTCAGAGACATTGAAAAGTTCTTGAATTGAATTTGTCATTAGTATTTATCTCCTGATGATTTTAAAATTCTAATTTTTTTTCCACTTTCAATTTTGAAACCTACTTTGGAAGATTTTTTTGACTTCGAGTCATAAGCCAAAATATTTGAAATATGAATTGGCATTTCTTTGTCAACAATACCACCTTTAGACTCTTGAGATGGCTTTTGATGTTTTTTACTTACGTTAATACCAGATATCACAACTTTATCAGAAGAGTTTATGATTTTTGAAATCTTTCCAATCTTACCTTTGTCTTTACCGACTCTCACGATAACTTCGTCACCTTTTTTGTATTTTTTAATCATTATAATACCTCAGGAGCTAAGCTAACTATTTTCATCATATTTCTTTTTCTAAGCTCTCTTGTAACGGGTCCAAAAATTCTTGTTCCAATTGGTTCATTTTGTTTATCTAAAAGAACAGCTGCGTTAGAGTCAAATTTAATTGATGTACCGTCTTCCCTAATTAAAGGCTTTTTTGTTCTTACTATTATTGCTCTTTGAACTTCGCCCTTTTTCACTTTAGATCTTGGAATAGCATCTTTGACTGAAACAACAATAATGTCTCCTATTCTTGCATATCTTCTTTTTGATCCACCGATAACTTTTATGCAGCTTATTAATCGTGCTCCAGAATTATCTGCTACTTGTAAATTTGACTCTGCTTGTATCATTATTTAATAACTTCCCATGATTTATTTTTAGAAATAGGTCTAGTTTCTTGAATTCTTACAGAGTCTCCGACAATAATTTTATTGTCACTGTCATGAGCAAGATACTTTTTTGAGACTCTTATTATTTTTTTATAAACAGGATGGGTAGTCTGTCTTGTTACCAAAACAGATATGGTTTTATCACCAGATTTTTTTACAACTTTTCCAGTTAAAATACGTTTAGGCATTTTTATTTAGCCTTTCTTTTGTTAATAGTGATGCGATTTGCTTTTTAACTTTTTTAAATTGAGAGGTATCTGTGAGTTGACCGCTTTTCTTCATAATTTTAAGGTTAAATAACTCTTTTTTTAAACTATTTATATCTTTATAAGCCATTAAAATTGATCCAATGATACGAATGTTGTTTTTACAGGTAATTTAGCAGATGCTAGTTCAAAAGCTTTTTTTGCCAAATGCTTGTCAACACCATCGACCTCAAACATTATAGTTCCTGGTTTTACTCTGCAGACCCATCTATCGATTGCGCCTTTTCCTTTACCCATTCTAACTTCTGCAGGTTTCGCTGTGACTGGTACGTCTGGGAAAACTCTAATCCAAAGTCTTCCAGCTCTTTTTAAAAATCTAGTAATAGCTCTTCTAGATGCCTCAATTTGCCTTGCTGTTACTCTTTCAGCATCTAATGATTTAAGTCCATAATAACCAAATGTTAGTTCATAGTTACCTTTGGCACTACCGTGTATTCTTCCTTTGTGCTGTTTTCTATATTTTGTATTCTTCGGTAATAACATTAATTGGTTTTCTCTTTTTTATCATCTGATCTATTTGTTGTATTTTTACTCTCGCCTTTATAAAGCCAAACCTTAATTCCAATAATTCCATAAGTAGTTAAAGCTCGAGCAGTAGCGTAATCTATATCAGCTCTAAGGGTATGTAAAGGTACACTTCCCTCAGAAAACTTTTCTGATCTTGCAATTTCAGCGCCACCCAGTCTACCGCCACATACAATTTTAATGCCCTTTGCACCAAGTTTAATTGCCGATAAACCTGATTTTTTCATCGCTTTTCTAAAAGCAACTCTCTTTTCAAGTTGTCTCGCAATAGAGTCTGCTACTAATGATGCGTCTGTTTCAGGTTTTTTTATTTCTTTTATATCCAATGAAATGCTCTTGTCAGATAATTTAGAAAGTCTATTTCTAAGTTTTTCAATATCTGCACCTTTTTTACCAATAAGAACTCCCGGTTTTGAAGTGTGAATTATAATTTTGAGATTTGCAGCAGCTCTTTCAATGATAACTGAACTTATTCCTGCTATTGAATAATTCTTTTCTATATAATTTCTAATTTTATGATCTTCTTTTAAGAAAGTAGAGTAGCTTTTCTTTTCAAACCAAGTTGATTGCCAATATTTATTAATACCGACTCTTAATGAGGTTGGGTTAACTTTTTGTCCCATTATAATCTCTCCTCTAAAACTAAAGTTAACCTAGAAAAAGGTTTGATAATTTGAAAAGCTCTACCTTTACTCATGGGTCTAAATCTTTTCATCCTTAAACTTTTGCCAACGTACGCTTCTTTCACAAAAAGTTTGTCAATATCTAGATTGTTATTATTTTCTGCATTCGCAACAGCAGAATTTAAAGTTTTAAGTACTTCTTTACTTACCCTTTTATTTGAAAATTTCAAAATATTTAAAGCTGCATTAATATCTTTTTTTCTTATATCTTTAACAATTAGGTTTAGCTTTTGAGAGCTAGTTCTTATCATTTTATTGATTGCTTTTACTTCTTTAGACATAATTATTTTTTACCCTGAACCGCTTTCTTATCCCCTGAATGACCCTTAAAAACCCTAGTAGGTGAAAATTCACCAAGTTTATGGCCTACCATATCTTCTGTTACGTAGACTGGTATAAAAGATTTACCATTATAAACTGAAATAGTTACTCCAACAAAATCAGGTATAATTGTTGATCTTCTTGACCATGTTTTAATTGGGGATTTTGAACTTTCTTCTTTTGATTTTTTAACTTTTTTGAATAGAGTTACATCAAAGTAAGGTCCTTTCCATACAGATCTTGCCATTACTTTTTATCCCTTCTTGATATGATCATCTTAGACGTAAATTTAATTCTTCTTGTCTTCTTACCTTTTGTTTTCATGCCCCATGGCGTTGAAGGGTGTCTACCACCCGATGTTCTTCCTTCTCCTCCACCGTGTGGGTGATCAACAGGATTCATTACAACACCTCTAACAGTAGGTCTTATGCCTAGATGTCTTTTAATTCCGGCTTTACCAATTTTTTTGTTCTTATTATCTTGATTAGATACCACCCCTATAGTAGCCATACATTCACCATGAATTAGTCTGGTTTCGCGAGATGAGAGTTTAACCATTACATATTTTTCTTGATCTCCTAGTACCTGTGCAAAGGATCCTGCTGATCTACATAGTTTACCACCAGCTCCTGGTTTTAATTCAATGTTATGTATAGAGGTACCAGTTGGTATATTTTTTAACTTCATAGCATTACCAGATGATATCTCTGCTTTGACTGATGAAATAACCTTATCGCCATTTTTTAAATCAGTAGGAGCAATAATGTATTCTTTTATATCTTGATAATTAATCAGCGCTATAAAGGCACTTCTATTAGGATCGTATTCTATTCTCTCTACTGTACCGATTTTATCAAATGTATTTCTTTTAAAATTTACTAGTCTGTATTTCTTCTTGTGCCCACCAGATCTATGTCTAATTGTAATCTTACCAGTATTATTTCTACCAGAATTTGGTTGTAGGTCTTCTATTAAAGATTTTTCTGGGCGTCCCTTAAACAACTGTGACTTATCGATTTTTACTGTTTTTCTATAAGAAGGTGTTGTTGGTTTGTAAGTTATTAGTCCCATATTAAACCTTACCACTCATATCTATAGTATTACCCTCTTTTAGAGTAACTATTATTCTTTTAAGCTCTGATCTAGTGCCTCTTTGACCCTTAAATACTTTGGGTTTGCTCTTAACATTTAAACTATTTAGCTTTTGAACTTTTACTTTATATATCTCTTCTATTGTCTTTTTTATATTAATTTTATTTGCATCATTTCGAACTTCAAAAATATATTTATTAAATTGAGCGTTAGCTGTTGATTTTTCTGTAATGACAGGTTTTTTAATTAAATTAAGATCCATTTTAATTATTACCTATGTATGAATTATAAATTTTAGATTTTTTTGAAAATAACAACATATCTGACTTTAATGCTGTATGGACTGAATAACTTTTATCTGAGAGAAAGTATATTTTTTTATAGTTTTGAAATTTAAGAATCAATTTATTTTCAGTTAAATTACTAAGCACAAAAATAATCATTTTGTTTGGGTTTTTTTTTAACAAATCAGAGATATTTTTTTCATCTAACTTTTCCTCATCAAAGACAAAGAGTGATTTATTATTACTTTTACTAACTATTGATGAAACTATGGCACTTTTTTTAACTTTTTTATTAACTTTGTATGAAACCACATGAAATTTTGGCCCAAAGGCTTTTCCCCCACCTCTTCTTTGAGTTGTTTTTTTGTTACCAGCTCTTGCATTTCCAGTTCCTTTTTGTTTAAAAAGTTTTTTTCCTGAACCTGCAACTTCAGATCTATCAAGGCTGTGACTATTTCCTTGTTTATGGGAATAAATTTTTTGTAATGATAAATGTAGAGCTTTTTCCGATATATTTTTATCTTTTAATGTAATTTGTTCAAACATTTATTTAAAAACCTTCACAATAGATTTATTTTTTCCAGGAACAGATCCTTTGATAAATATTAATTTTTTATCTTGATCAATTAAAAGCACCTCTAAATTTTTAGTAGTTGTTAATTGATCACCTAAATGACCAGCCATTTTTTTTCCTTTAAATACCTTACCTGGATTTTGATTTTGACCCGTTGAACCATGAGCTCTATGAGAAATAGAGACACCATGTGTTGCTCTCATACCACTAAAATTATGTCTCTTCATAGCGCCGGCAAAACCTTTACCTGTTGATTTAGACTGTACCGAAACTTTATCGCCAACTTTAAATTTAGGGTCAATTAAAGAGCCTACCTCTAGAAGTTCCTCGTCAGAACTTATTCTTTGCTCCTTAATTATTTTTTTTGGCTCTAAATTTAATTTATTGAATTCTTTTAATTGAGGTTTATTAAGTTTTTTTGGTTTAAGAAAACCTATAATATTTGCAAGATAACCATCTCTATCAATAGTTCTATTGCCAACAACAGTACAACTTTTGTAATCAAGAACTGTTGCAGAAACTCTAGTGCCGTTTTCATTAACAAATGAAGTTTGGCCAATTTTAGTGCTGATGATCATGGTTAGTTATTTTTTTATTTTTATATCGACATTTACACCAGATGCTAAGTCAAGCTTCATAAGTGCGTCAACTGTTTGTGGTGTAGGTTCAATAATATCCATCATCCTAATGTGTGTTCGTAATTCAAACTGCTCCCTACTTTTTTTATCAACATGTGGGGATTTATTTACTGTAACTCTTTCAATTTTAGATGGCATGGGAATTGGTCCAATTACTTTAGCACCAGTTCTTTTAGCTGTTTGAAGAATATCAATTGAACTTCTATCTAAAATGTTATGATCAAAAGATTTTAATCTTATTCTAATGTTTTGATTTATCATGATTATGCTAGTTTAGATTTAATTTCCTCTTCAACATTTGAAGGTACGACATCATAGTGTGAGAATAACATTGTATAACTTGCTCTTCCTTGGCTCATTGAGCGTAGATTATTAACATAACCAAACATATTAGCAAGAGGAACTACGGACGATACAACTTTGGCATTACCTCTGTCTTCCATTTTTTCAATTTGACCTCTTCTTGAATTTAAATCACCAATAATATCGCCCATGTAATCTTCTGGGGTAACTACTTCAACTTTCATCATAGGCTCAAGTAATTTCGGTCCAGCTTTTCCAACAGCTTCTCTGAATGCGGCTCTTGAAGCTATCTCAAAAGCTAGCACAGAAGAGTCTACATCATGAAATGCGCCATCGTGAACTTCTGCTTCAAAGTCTATAACGTTATAGCCAGCTATAACTCCATTTTGAGCGGCAAAATTAATACCTTTTTCTACTCCAGGAATATATTCTTTTGGAATATTACCTCCAACTACAGTGTTAACAAATTTAACACCAGAATTTCTCTCTAATGGTTTGAATTTCATTTTTACTCTTGCAAATTGGCCAGCACCACCAGATTGTTTTTTATGAGTATAATCTACCTCGACATCTTTAGTTATTGTCTCTCTATATGCCACTTGAGGGGCGCCAACATCTGCTTCAACTTTGAATTCTCTTTTCATTCTATCAACCAAAATTTCTAAATGAAGTTCACCCATTCCTTTAATAATTGTTTGTCCGGACTCTTCGTCTGAAGTAACTCTAAAACTTGGATCCTCTTGAGCTAACCTTCCCAAGGCTTGTCCCATTTTTTCATAGTCAGCTTTTGTTTTAGGCTCAACTGCAACTTCAATAACAGGATCAGGAAATTCCATTTTTTCTAGAATAACTTTTTTTGATGGGTCACATAAAGTATCACCAGTGGTGACATTCTTCAATCCAACTAAAGCAACTATATCTCCAGCCTTTGCATCTTTAATTTCTTCTCTGGTGTTTGAGTGCATTAAAAGCATTCTTCCAATTCTTTCTTTTTGATTCTTTGATGAGTTAAGTATGGTTGATCCTGAACTAAGGTTTCCACAATAAAGTCTACAAAAAGTTATTTGACCAACAAAAGGATCGGCTGCTACTTTAAACGCCAAGGCCGCAAAAGGTTCTTCAGGAGTATTAGGAATTTGTAATTTATCATCTGATCCCTCTTTTATTCCCTCAACAAAACCTATATCTTTTGGGGAAGGTAAATAATCTACAACAGCATCAAGTAATGGTTGGACACCTTTATTTTTAAAAGCAGTTCCACACAAAACAGGAACAAATTTAAAATCAATTGTACCTTTTCTTATACAAGCTTTTAAAGTATCAACAGATATTTCTTTTCCCTCAAGATAGTCCTCTAATGCTTTATCATCCGCTTCAACAGCATTTTCAATTAGTTCTTCTCTTTTTTTCTTAGCTTCCTCAATTAAATCATCGCTAATATCAGTAACATCATATTCTGCACCAAGACTATCGTCTTTCCAAATAATTGATTTAAAATTTACTAGGTCAACAACTCCTTTGAAATCTGCTTCTTTTCCAATTGCCATTTGCAAAACAAGAGGATTAGCTCCCAATCTATCTTTAATAGATTGTACGTTCATTTCGAAATCCGCGCCAAGTCTATCCATTTTATTACAAAAACAAATCCTTGGAACTTTATATCTATCAGCCTGTCTCCAAACTGTTTCTGATTGTGGCTCAACTCCTGCAACACCGTCAAAGCATGCAACAGCTCCGTCTAAAACTCTCAATGATCTTTCGACTTCAATTGTGAAATCAACGTGCCCAGGTGTATCAATGATATTTATTCTATGATCGTTCCAAAAACAGGTTGTAGCAGCTGAAGTTATTGTTATGCCTCGTTCTTGCTCTTGTTCCATCCAATCCATTGTTGCGGCACCATCATGAACTTCACCTATTTTATGAGATTTTCCTGTATAGTATAATATTCTTTCAGTTGTTGTAGTTTTACCCGCATCAATATGGGCCATAATTCCAATATTTCTGTATTTACTTAGATCCATTTTTACCACCTATAATGAGCGAATGCTCTGTTAGCCTCTGCCATTTTATGAACTTCATCTTTTTTCTTTACAGAATTGCCTTTGTTTTCAAAAGCATCTATTAGTTCATTTGCTAACCTCTCTCTTTGGGTTTTTTCATTTCGTTTTTTTGAATTAGTTAATATCCATTTAAATGCTAAAGCTTGAGCCCTAGTGCTTCTTACTTCCATTGGAACTTGGTAGGTAGCTCCTCCAACTCTTCTTGATTTAACTTCAACAGAAGGTTTGACATTATTAATAGATTTTTGAAAATACTCTAAAGGATCATCAGTTTGATTGTTTATTTTAATAATATCTAGCGCGCCATATACTATTTTCTGGGCTACTGTTTTTTTACCCCCTATCATTACCTCATTTATAAACTTGTTTAGAACAACACTGTTGTAGATAGGATCAGGTAATACTTGTCTTTTCTCTGCTGCTCTTCTTCTTGACATGATTTAATATTAGTTTTTTGGCCTTTTTGCACCGTATTTAGATCTACGTTGTCTTCTTTTTTCAAGCCCTTGTGTGTCCAAAGTTCCTCTTATTATATGATATCTTACACCTGGTAAGTCTTTAACTCTTCCTCCTCGAATTAGCACTACAGAGTGCTCCTGTAAATTATGTCCCTCTCCTGGAATATATGCTGTAACTTCTTGACCATTAGTTAACTTGACCCTAGCAACCTTTCTTAGGGCTGAGTTAGGTTTTTTGGGAGTGGTAGTGTAAACTCTAAGACATACCCCTCTTTTTTGAGGACATGACTTAAGAGCAGGAACTTTATTTCTCTTAGAGACTTTATCTCTAGATTTCCTTACTAATTGATTTATGGTCGGCATGGTTCGCAGAATATATTTATAGTATTAAGTATAGTCAACATCTATTTGGAGGTTTCTAGCTGTTTTAATAGTGAATTATCGCGGATTTTAGCCTCTTTTCGCAGAGCTCTAATTACGTTACCTGTACCAGCTGGAATTAATTTACCAACAATCACATTTTCCTTAAGACCAGTTAATTTATCAACTTTTCCATTAATAGCTGCCTCGGTGAGAACTCTTGTTGTTTCTTGGAAAGAAGCTGCAGAGATAAAGGAGTTAGTTTGAAGACTTGCCTTTGTAATTCCAAGGATCATCATTTTATAGTTGACCTCTTTCTTACCTTCTTTTTTAAGTGAATTATTCTTTTCTATGACATCAATTTTATCTTTTATGTCACCAACTAAATATTCACTGTCACCTGCATCGATAACTTCAACTTTTTGTAGCATTTGACGAGTAATGCACTCAATGTGCTTATCATCAATTAAAACTCCTTGTAAACGGTATACTTTTTGAACTTCTCTAACCATGTATTCAGCTAAAGCCTCAATTCCAAGTATATTTAAAATATCTGTTGGAGCTGGAGTGCCATCAACAATCATGTCACCTTTGTTTACCCTATCTCCCTCATTAAAATAAATATAAGTACCTTTAGGAATTAAAAACTCAACAGGCTCTCCTTCTTCAGGATTAATAATAATTCTTCTTTTACTTTTTATATCTTTTCCAAATTCAATTGTTCCAGATATTTCTGCCAGAACAGCAGGATTCTTTGGTTTTCTTGACTCAAAGATATCAGCAACTCTTGGTAGTCCACCAGTAATATCTTTTGTTTTTGAGGACGCTCTTGGAATTCTAGCTATTACATCACCAGCATTAACTTCTTTTCCTTTTTCAATATTTAGAACAATACCAACACTTAAATCATATGTAGATGAATTTTTGGATTTAATAGGATTACCATCTTTGTCAGTTATCAATAGCTGTGGTTTAAGATCTTGTTTTCCCTGAAAACTTTTCCAATCGATTATAACCTTAGAGGAAATACCGGTAGTCTCGTCAAACTTTTCAATGAAAGATACACCTTCGACTAAATCACTAAAATCTAATTTTCCAGTTTCTTCAGCAACTATCGGAACAGTGTATGGATCCCATTCAAGTAATAAGCTGTTAAGCTTAACGTCAGCACCATTTTTGACCAATAAAGTCGATCCATATGGTGCTCTAAATGAAGAAACTAGAGTTTTATTATTATCAAATATTTCAAGCTCAGTGGTTCTATTGATGATAATTTCATTTCCAGATCCATTTACGACAGATTTGAGATTTTTAATTTTAACTTTACCATCGCTTGGTGATTCAAAATTTGACTTTTCAGCAGAGGAACTAGCAACACCACCAACGTGGAATGTTCTCATTGTTAACTGAGTGCCAGGCTCGCCAATTGACTGAGCTGCAATAATACCAACTGCTTCGCCAGTATTTACAGGGACTCCTTTAGCTAAATCTCTTCCGTAAGATTTAGCACAAATACCATGTGTTGTTCCACAAGTGATTGGTGATTTAATTCTAACAGATGTAATATTTTCTTTTTCTAATAATTCAATTTCTTCGTGTGAAATGTAAGAGTCATTTTTTATGATCACATCACCTTTTTTGTTTTTAACATCATCGGCAAGATATCTACCAAAAACCCTTTCAGTCAAAGGAATAGAGACCTCACCAGACTCATAAATAGTGTCAACAGTTAAACCATTTTTACATGTGCAGTCTTTACATGTAATTGTTAAATCTTGAGCAACATCAACTAGTCTTCTAGTCAAATAACCTGAACTAGCTGTTTTAAGAGCAGTGTCAGCTAAGCCTTTTCTAGCTCCGTGAGTAGAGTTAAAATATTCAAGAACTGTTAAGCCATCTTTAAAATTAGATGTAATTGGATTTTCAATAATCTCTCCTGATGGTCTTGCCATCAAACCTCTCATACCCGCCAACTGCTTAAGCTGAGCCTCAGAACCACGCGCACCAGAGTCTGCCATAATATATACAGAGTTAATTTGGCTATCTTTATTTGATGAAACAGTTTTCATCATTGCTTTTGCAACTTTGTCTGTGCATGTAGACCACAAGCCTACTACTTTATTATATTTTTCTCTTTCAGTAATAAGGCCCTCTTGATATTGATTTTCAAGGCTATTAACTTGTTTTTGCGTGTCTTGTATTAGAACATTCTTTTCCTCAGGTATTACTAAATCATCTTTTCCAAATGAAATACCTGCTTTTGCAGCATACTTAAAACCTACATTCATTATTTGATCAACGAATATGCAGGTCGCTTTTTGACCTGTAAATCTATAAACGTTGTCTAATAAGTTGCTTATATCTTTTTTTGTCAAAACTTTATTAATTACATCAAATGGTAAATTTTTGTTCTCTGGAACAGTTTTAAAAAGCAAAACTCTTCCTGCAGAGGTAATGTATTTTTGGTAATCAAAACTATCTGTCTCTGAATTATATTTTTTTGTTCTATATAAAATAGGCGTATGTAACTCTATTGTATTGTTTTCTAATGCAAATTCTACTTCACCTACATGTGAATAATATTTCTTTGCTTCTTCATTTTCATTAATCAATGATAAATAGTAAATACCCAAAACAATATCTTGACTTGGAACAATAATCGGTTTTCCACTTGAAGGTGAGAGGATGTTGTTAGTGCTCATCATTAAAACCCTTGCTTCTAATTGAGCTTCAAGACTTAGAGGTATGTGAACTGCCATCTGGTCACCATCAAAGTCTGCATTAAAAGCTGTGCAAACCAATGGATGCAGCTGAATAGCTTTGCCTTCTATTAAAATAGGTTCAAATGCTTGAATACCTAATCTATGGAGAGTAGGTGCTCTATTTAAAAGAATTGGATGTTCTCTGATTACCTCATCCAGGATATCCCATACTTCTGGCCTCTCGGACTCGACCATTTTTCTTGCAGATTTGAGAGTTGAAGCGAAACCATAAGATTCAAGTTTATTATATATAAATGGTTTAAATAACTCTAAAGCCATTTTTTTTGGCAGTCCACACTGATGCAGTTTTAATTCTGGTCCTACAACAATTACTGATCGTCCTGAGTAGTCGACTCTTTTACCTAGTAAATTTTGTCTAAATCTACCTTGCTTACCTTTTAGCATTTCAGATAAAGATTTAAGAGGTCTTTTATTAGTACTTGTAATGACTCTTCCTCTTCTTCCATTATCAAAAAGAGCATCAACAGACTCTTGTAGCATTCTTTTTTCATTTCTAACGATAATGTCAGGGGCTCTTAAGTCTAAAAGTCTTTTTAATCTATTATTTCTATTAATAACTCTTCGATACAGGTCGTTAAGATCTGATGTTGCAAAACGCCCTCCTTCTAAAGGAACAAGTGGTCTTAACTCTGGTGGAATTACAGGTAGTACTTTCATAATCATCCACTCGGGTTTAATATTAGAATTTTTAAATCCTTCCATTACTTTCATTCTTTTAAGAATTTTTTTCTTTTTTGTTTCAGAAGAAGTTGACTCACTTTCTTCTATTAGTTTTTCTATTTCTGCCTCTAAATCAATTTTAGATAAAATTTCTTGAACAGCCTCGGCACCAATTCCATGTTTAAAAGAGTCTTCACCAAATTGATCAATAGCCTCTTCCAATTCTTCATCAGTTAGTAATTGATTAGGGCTTAAACCAGACATCAAAGGATCAATAACTATATGACTTTCAAAATATAAAACCTTTTCAAGGTTCTTTAGAGTTATATCAAGGGCAAGACCTATTCTACTTGGTAATGATTTTAAAAACCAAATATGGGCAACAGGAGCGGCTAATTCAATATGTGCCATTCTCTCTCGTCTAACTTTGGATAGTGTAACTTCGACACCGCATTTTTCACATGTGATGCCTTTAAATTTCATTCTTTTATATTTTCCACACAAACATTCATAATCTTTTGTAGGTCCAAAAATTCTTGCACAAAACAACCCTTCTCTTTCAGGCTTGAAGGTTCTATAGTTAATAGTCTCTGGTTTTTTGATTTCACCAAAAGACCATGATCTTATCTGCTCAGGACTTGAAACAGAAATCTTTATCTGATCAAAATTTAGAGTTTGATTATTTGTCTTAAATAAATTGGTTAAATCTTTCATTGTGCGCTCTCTCTGTTAATAGTGGGGTCTGTTTCTATTAGTTCAACATTTAATCCAAGGGATTTTAATTCTTTAACCAGAACGTGAAATGACTCAGGAATTCCACTTTCAAAGTTATAGTCACCTCTAATTAATGCTTCATAAACTTTTGTTCTTCCAGCTACGTCATCAGATTTAATAGTCAAAATTTCTTGTAAAGTATTGGATGCGCCATATGCTTCCAACGCCCATACTTCCATTTCTCCAAATCTTTGACCACCAAATTGAGCCTTACCACCTAAAGGCTGTTGAGTAACAAGACTGTAAGGTCCTATAGATCTTGCATGAATTTTATCATCGATCAAATGGTGAAGTTTTAAGATATATTTATAGCCAACAGTTACTTTTCTCTCAAATCTTTCTCCCGACCTACCATCATATAAATGAACTTGGCCACTATTATCAAAACCAGCCTTATCTAATAAATTTGTGATTTCGTTAGTATTTGTGCCGTCAAACACAGGTGTAGCAAAAGTAACACCTTTTTCTAAATTTCCAGCTAATTCAATTAGTTGGTCATCATTCATTTTTGTAATTTCAGTATTAGAGTCCTTATTCTGTTCATAAAAACTAGAAAGGGACTCTTTTAGCTGAATTATATTTCCTTCTTTCTTTGCCATATCTAAGCTTTGAGAAATTTGTTTACCTATACCATAAGCTGCCCAACCTAAGTGTGTTTCTAAAATTTGACCAATATTCATTCTACTAGGAACACCCAATGGATTTAATAAGACATCAATTGGAGTGCCATCCTCTAAGAAAGGCATGTCCTCAATTGGTACAATCTTTGAAATAACACCTTTGTTGCCATGTCTTCCGGCCATTTTATCCCCTGCTTGCAATTTTCTTTTTACAGCAACAAAAACTTTTACCACTTTTAGCACACCAGGTAATAAATCGTCACCACTTTGAATTTTTTCAATTTTATTCTGAAATTTTTTATCTAACAAGATGACTGCATCACTAAAAATTTTCTTTTGAGATGCAAATGTTTCCATTGAAGCACTGTCATCAACTTGAATTTTTTCCAAAATTTCAATAGATTTTGATTTTAAAATATCTTCTTCAATTTTGTTTCCTTTTAAGAAAACATCAGTATTTGAGCTAGAATTTTTATTTTTAAAAATTCTGATAAGATTTTGTTTGTAATTATTTTCTAAAATATTTTTTTCATCATCTCTATCTTTAGCTAATCTATCAATTTCTACCCTTTCAATAGCTATAGTTCTCTCATCTTTTTCAACACCTCTACGAACCAATACTTGGACATCAACTACAACACCTGAGTAACCAGTTGGTAATCTCAAAGATGTGTCTTTTACATCAGCTGCTTTTTCCGAGAAGATTGCTCTTAATAACTTTTCTTCAGGAGTTATGGGTGAGTCACCTTTTGGAGAGACTTTTCCAACTAGGATGTCTCCAGGTTTGACTTCAGAACCAATATAAACAATTCCTGCCTCGTCAAGATTTGTTATACTTTCATCACCAACGTTAGGCATATCTCTTGTAATTTCCTCTGGACCTAATTTAGTATCTCTACATAAAACCTCAAACTCTTCAATGTGAATTGAAGTATATCTATCTTCATGAACAACTCTTTCTGACATTATTATAGAGTCCTCAAAATTATATCCATTCCATGGCATAAAACCTACAAGTAGGTTTCTCCCTAAAGCTAATTCTCCTAGATCAGTAGATGGTCCGTCTGCTATAATATCTCCTCTATCAACATAATCTCCAATTTTGACAATAGGCTTTTGATTAATGGCAGTGCTCTGGTTAGACCTTTGAAACTTCTTCAAGTTATAAATATCAACACCACTTTTATCCTTAATGATATTTTTAGAGTCTGATCTTATTACTATTCTTGATGAGTCAACTTGGTGAACATAGCCGCTATTTTTTGCAATCACAACAGCTCCGCTATCTCTTGCTACTTTTGATTCAAATCCAGTACCTACAAGAGGAGCTTCACTTTTTACAAGAGGAACAGCCTGTCTCATCATGTTTGACCCCATCAATGCTCTATTTGCGTCATCATTTTCCAAAAATGGAATTAATGATGCAGCAACAGATACAAGTTGTTGAGGATTAACATCCATGAAATCAATTTCAGATGGATCACAGAATATAAAATCACCTCTTCTTCTGCAGCTTACTTGTTCCTCTGAAAATTTACCATTTTCATTAATTGGACTATTTGCTTGGGCTATTGTGTAGTTCTCTTCTTCGTCTGCATTTAAATAGAGAACTTCGTCAGTTACGTTGCCTTTAACAATTTTTCTATAGGGTGTTTCAATGAAACCGTATTGATTGATTCTGGCAAAAGATGAGAGACTATTTATAAGACCAATGTTTGAGCCTTCTGGTGTTTCGATAGGGCATATTCTACCATAATGAGTAGTGTGAACATCTCTAACCTCAAATCCAGCTCTTTCTCTAGTCAGGCCACCAGGACCTAATGCAGAGATTCTTCTTTTGTGAGTTATCTCACTTAATGGATTTGTTTGATCCATAAACTGACTTAATTGACTTGTCCCAGTAAATTCTTTCAATACAGTTTGTATAGGTTTGGAATTAACAAGATCTTGTGGCATGATTGACTCAATATCAACAGTACCCATTTTTTCTCTAATAGCTCGCTCCATTCTTACTAATCCGATCCTATATTGGTTTTCAATTAGCTCACCAACTGAGCGAACACGTCTATTTCCTAAATGGTCTATATCATCTTTACCAGCACTCTCTGTTTTCATATCAAAAAGTTTTTTTGCAACAGCTAGAATGTCTGCTTTACTTAAAATTCTTGTTCTATTATCCTTATCTAAAGATAAATAAGTGTTTAATTTTACCCGACCTACTTCAGATAAATCGTATCTGTCTTCACTAAAAAACATATTTTGAAATAAATAGTTACTTGCTTCTAATGTTGGTGGTTCACCTGGTCTTAAAATTTTAAAAATATCAAAAAGAGCTTCCTCTCGAGAATTATTTTTATCAGCTACAAGTGAGTTAATGACACCCAAGTTACCAGTTGCTTGATTAGCATTGATGACGGAGAATTGATTAATAGATAATTCCTCAAGTCTTTTAAAAAACTCCTCACTTAATAGTGTGCCAGCCTCTGCATAAACTAATCCATTATCATAATTGATAATATCTTTAGATAGATAAAAACCATATAATTCCTCTTTTTTAAAAAAGAATTTATTTATTTTTTTATCCTTAATCTCTTTAAGTAACTTTAAAGATAATTTAACATCTTTAAAAGCTACTACTTCATTGGTATTAGGGTCTACAAGATTAAATGGAAGATTTTTATATTTAAATTTGTTTAAGTCTAAATTAACAATCCAACCATCTTTATTTTTCTTAAAATCAAAAGTCTCATAAAAATATGTTAAGATTTCTTCAGAAGTCATTCCAGAAACTTTATAGATGTCTGGCTCAACTTTATTTTGTTTACATTCTTCTAAATACTTTTCTGATGCTTTTGATGGCAATGCTTGTAAAATAGTTGTGGAAATCATTTTCTTTTTTCTATCAATTCTAAAGAAAAGATTATCTTTATGATCAAATTCAAAATCTAACCAAGATCCTCTATAAGGAATAATTCTAGCATTATATAATACCTTACCACTTGCGTGGGTTTTACCTTCATCATGGTCAAAAAACACTCCGGGAGATCTGTGTAATTGACTTACAACAACTCTTTCAGTTCCGTTGACAACAAATGTACCGTTATTTGTCATCAAAGGTAAATCACCTAAATAAACTACTTGTTCTTTTATATCTCTTAGTGACTTTTCCTCGGTTTCTTCATTAATATCCCAAATAATAAGTCGAAAAGTAACCATAAGAGAGGCGGAGAAAGTCAGCCCTTTTCTTCTACACTCGTCTACATCGTATTTAGGGTTATCAAGATAATAATCAATGTAGTGAAGTTCAGATTTGCCTGCATAGTCTTTTATAGGAAAGACAGAATTAAAGACTTCCTGCAAGCCTGTATTTGAACGATTCTCTACTGATTTTCCTAGTTGAAGGAACTTATCGTAGGAAATTTTTTGAATATCTACTAAATTTGGTACTTCAATCGTTTTACCGATCTTACCAAATGAGTAACGAATTCGTTTTTTTTCTGTAAAGCTAAGTGGCATATTATATAGAACCTATAATAACTAGTTATTTAAGTTCTACTTTTGCGCCTGCGGCTTCTAGCTGTGTCTTCATAGCTTCCGCCTCTTCTTTCTTAGCTCCTTCTTTTAAAGTTTTCGGAGCACCCTCAACCATGTCTTTAGCTTCTTTTAAACCAAGACCTGTAATAGCCCTTACTTCTTTAATAACATTGATTTTTTGATCTCCGGCTGCTGTAAGCACAACATCAAAAGCATCTTTTTCTTCTGCTGCATCCGCTGCAGGAGCTGCTCCACCAGCTGCTACCGCTACTGGTGCCGCTGCGGTTACACCCCATTTTTCCTCTAAAAGTTTTGAAAGTTCTGCTGCTTCCATTACTGTTAGTGTTGATAGCTCATCAACAATTTTATTTAAATCTGCCATTTTTTGTCTCTCCCTAATTAGTCTTTTTTATTTTGTAGTATCGAAATAATATCCTGATCTGGTCTTTGTAATAATCTTACAAGCTTTGAAGCAGGAGCATTAATCAATCCAACTATTTTTCCTCTTATTTCTTCAAGAGAAGGTAAAGTTGCAACCTTTGCTATATCCTCTTTTGAATATAACTGGTTATCAAAAAAAGCTGCCTCTGCAGATAGCTTTTTTAAATCTTTTTCAAATTTTTTACAAACTTTTGCAGTTCCAACAGGATTGTTTGTAAAAATTAATAATTTTTGATTAGATAAAAATTCAATTAGACCTTTTTTTTCATCATCTTTGTTAACAAATATTTTAACGATATTATTTTTGGAGACTTTAGTTACTCCATCATTATTTCTAATCTCAGTTCGAAATTCGATCATTTCTTTTACTGACATCTCTGAAAATGATGCAACGAATATAGCAGAATAATCCTTCGACATTTGATCAAGGTTTTCAATATATTGATGTTTTTCAGCTTTATTCATTATATTTCAACCCTTAAACCAAAACCCATAGAAGAAGAAAGATAAACAGAATTCACAAAGTTACCCTTCAATCCTGATGGTTTTATTTTTTTTATTTCATCAATAAAAGAAGTTACGTTTTCAGTTAATCTACTTTCATCAAAGCTAACTTTACCTAGAGCAGCGTGTATGGTTCCTGCTTTATCATTTTTATATGCTACTAGCCCTTTATTAATATTTTCAATTGTACTTTTTATATCATTTGTAACAGTGCCTGTTTTAGGATTAGGCATTAAACCTTTTGGGCCTAAAATTTTAGCAATTTTGCTTACAACGGACATCATGTCAGGAGTAGCTACAATTACATCTACGTCAATCTTTTTTTCAAGAGTAGCAACCAAATCATCTCCTCCGATATGTTTAGCACCAGCAGCTTTAGCCTCCTCTGCAGCTTTACCT